>JBJXEX010000274.1:0-6652 GCA_046156195.1 Planctomycetaceae bacterium
TTGAGCTTTGTCGGAGACGACCGCGAGGACGACTTACCCTTGAACGGACCAGGGGCGTCGCCTCCTGACCCCTCAGTCGGTGATTCGTAGAACAGACTCTGCCCCGAATCGTCGTTCGGTGGTTGAAACAGCACTGTCTTCCCAGGATCGTCGCTCGGCATGGACGCCACCGTGGCTCCACAGTCCGGGCACACAGTCGCCTCTGTTGCCGGCGTGTTTGGCGGCAGTTGCCACTCGTGGCCTTGCGAGCACCTCAGCAGATTGGGCATGCGGCGTTTTCCAATTGGCGGCCGGGGAGCGAATGACTGCGGAAAAGCCTCCAAAGAGACAAACCACTCAAACGCCGGAAATTCCAAGCCGGACACGAATTCAAATCAACCCCAGAGGGTAATGCGCATTCGGCGCGAAAACCCGGCCACGAAATCTCGGAAAAACACCCAGCCGCCTTCTCACCACCGCTTCGACGTCGGAGAATGATCACGATCGGCAGGGTATTGGGGGGCTAACAAAAAGGGACCCAACGGATTTGGAAATGCACGATGGTTGAAATCGTCATAGGCCGTGATCTTTCCGCTCCTGGTTCGTAAACTGCAATTGATGACGGCGATTATCATGTCGCGAGATGCGAGACGTGGTTGCTCTGCGGGCCGCTGCCCCGGGAGTGGTGGCCGACGAGCCAGAACTCGCAGGTGACGCCGGTGGGCAGCGGGCTGACGCCGGTGGGCAGCGGGCTGAGGTCGGTGAGCGAGACGCTGTTGGTGGCCGAGGTGCCAGCCAGTTCGGCGGTCCCTCCGGCGGGGCGGCGGAAGGCTCGCAGGGTCGTCGCGTGATCGGGCAGGGCCGAGACGCTCAGGCTCAGCGCGGCGGCATCGAACGTGGCCGGGCCGGGGCCGGGGGCGGCGGGGAGCGGTTGCGCGGCGGCGGCTCCGGCGTCGCGTCGCGGTTGGCGGCCGATCTTCACCAGTTCCGGCGTCTGGTCCAGATCGTCGCTCGCCCAGCAGTAGAAGAACCGCACGCGGGAGTTGATCAGTTGCAGCAGCGCCAGCGCGGCGTCTCGCGCGTCGGTCGCCGCCTGCGCCGAGCCGCCCGTCGCCAGCGGCTGGTTCGTATTCACGATCGCGAGCTGCGCGGTGATCAACGTCAGCAACGCCGCCGGATACCGATGCGCCGCATCGGCAATCGTGGGCGTGACCGTGACCGCCTGATTCGCCAGCGACTCGATCCGCGCGTCGCTGAAGTCGCCGACCAGACCGCTCTCCCAACCATACGACGTGAACAACCCGATCCGATCGGCGTCGCTGATGGCAAAGCTCCCCAAGCCCTGCACGAAGTTGTACCCGTCCCGCAGCAGCGTCTGGAGTTGATCGAGAGCCGCTCGCAGATTGGCCGACGCGGTGGCGCGACCCCCTTCGCTCGTCAGCGTGGCGACATCCTTGGCTTTCAAATCGGCCAGCCGAGTATCCAGCAGCGTCCGCGATGCCGCCGGCAACTTGAACGGATCACCGGCGGCTCGGCCGTCATCCACCGTCTGCGTCAGTTCCGCAAGTTCAATCTGTTCCAACGACGTTTGATTCGGCATGAGAGGCTCCTGAGAAGTGGGAAGGAAGTGAGGCAAGGCGTTAAACGCGACGCTTCCCAATTGCCAACCTTCAGTCCCTCGCTTGTGCTACCGGCTCGCCGGCCCGTTGTTTCAGACGCACTTCGTCGAACTCAGCGCGCGGCTGCTGCATGGCGCTGTTGTCCAATCTCATTCATGCCGTTCAATCTCATGACAGCGACTCGCACGGTCTGCGACGTGTTTCCTTGCGCGGACGGCCATGCTCAGGAGCGTTCGCTGCTGCACCTGGTGCTGCTCACCATCCGGAAGGACGAACTCTGGCTGGCCGATCGCAACTTCTGCGTGCGGTCCTTCTTGTTCGGAATCTGGCGGCGCAACGCCAAGTTCGTCATTCGTCATCACGCGAACCTGCCGTATGAAGTCGTCGGGAAGCGGGTCTCGAAAGGCCGCACCGAGACCGGCCAAGTCTTCGAGGAACCGGTGGAGATTCACGATCCCGACACCGGGGAGACGTTGCGGTTGCGGCTGATCACGTTGGTTCTGGACCAGCCGACGCGCGACAAGGAGCGGGAAATTCGGCTGCTGACCAACCTGTCGGCGAGCGACGCGGACGCGCGGAAAGTGGCCGAACTGTATCGCCAGCGGTGGACGATCGAGTCGATGTTCCAGGAGCTGACCCAGCATCTGAGCTGTGAGATTCGCACGCTGGCGTATCCGCAGGCGGCGATGTTCGCGTTCTGCCTGGCGCTGACGGCCTGGAATCTGGTGTCGACGATCACGGCGTCCCTGGCCGCAGTGCATGGTGAAGCGCTTGTGGATCACAACGTCTCCGGGTTCTACCTCTCGCTGGAGATCTCCCAAGTCACTCCGGGAATGATGATCGCGATTCCGCAAAAACATTGGAGCGTGTTTCAGACGATCGAAGCGGAGCCACTCGCGAAGTTGTTGAAAGAGTTGGCGAGTCATGCCGACTTGAAGAAATACCAATCCCACCCGCGCGGCCCCAAAAAGCCGAGACCCCAACGCCATTACTCGGGAAATGGAAAGCATGTCGCCACCGCCCGAATCCTCTGTCGCCAAACTTAACAAATGCCACGTTCACAGGGCTGGGCATGAGGGGGGCATGGCGATGCCTCCGAAGAAGGAGCGAAAACTCTCGGACAAGGCGATTGCGGATTTCGTGAAGTGGGTCGAGATGGGTACCCCCGATCCGCGCGATCGCGAACCGACCGAGGTGGAGGATTCCAAGTTCGAGGAGGCTCGGCGGCATTGGGCGTTTCAGCCGATCAAGAAGCCGAGGGATGCGGATTTCAAATTGCAAATTGCAAATTTCAAATTGCAAATTTCAAATTGCAAATTGCAAATTGGGAATGAAGCCGACAAGCGGGCTCTGATTCGGCGAGTGACGTTTGACTTGATTGGCTTGCCGCCGACTCCGGAGGAGGTTGAGGCGTTTGTCGGTGATGAGTCGGCGGAGGCTTACGAAAAGGTGGTGGATCGGTTGCTCGGCAGTCGGCATTTTGGGGAGAAGGCGGCTCAGCAGTGGCTGGATGTGGTGCGGTTCGCTGAGACCGAAGGGTACGAATACGATCGGCACATCCCCGATGCGTGGCGGTATCGCGATTACGTCATCGACTCGTTCAACAAGGACAAGCCGTTTGATCGGTTCCTCACCGAGCAACTCGCCGGTGACGAGATCGACCCGGAGAACCGCGAGTGTCTGACCGCGTCGATCTTTCATCGGCTCGGCCCGGTGCGGCGGAATGCGGGGAATACCGACATCGCGCTGAGTCGTAACGAAGTGCTCACCGAGCGAACCGACATCCTGGGGGCGGCGATTCTGGGGCTGACGGTCGGCTGTGCTCGCTGCCACAACCACAAGCTGGAGCCGATCACTCAGAAGGATTACTACCGCTTGCAGGCGTACCTCGCGGCGACCGAGGAACACAATCTGGTGTTGGCCTCGGCCGACGAGCAGCGGGTATGGGAAGCCGAGACGAAGAAGATCAAAGACGAGATTGCTCGCGTCCAAAAGTTGATCAAAGAGGCGACGACCGCAGCCGAGAAAAATCGGCTGGAGCAACAGGCCGAAGACTTGGATGACAAACTCCCCGCGCCGCAGCCGACGATCCCAAGCACTCATAATGATTTCGCGAAACGGACGGCGATCCATGTCCTAAAACGCGGCGTGTGGGAGAACAAGGGCGAACCGGTGAATCCGCGACCGCTGAGCGTGTTGATTGCCGATGACGTTGCCGAAGTCTCGCCCGGCGAGACACAGCCGCGCTTGCAGTTAGCCAAATGGTTGACGTCTCCCGATCATCCACTGACCGCGCGGGTCATCGTGAATCGACTCTGGCAACAGCATTTCGGAGTTGGCCTCGTGAAGACGGCCAACGACTTCGGCCTCAAGGGGGAACGACCGAGCGATCCGGAGTTACTCGACTGGTTGGCCGCGTCGCTGATTGAGAATGGCTGGCGATTGAAGCCGCTGCATCGGGTGATGGTGTTGAGTCATGCGTATCGCGCGGGTGAAGGGGTCGGGAGTCTTTTTCCGAGCGGCTCAACGGACAGCTCCGTCACTCCATCGACCGTGAGCCGCTCGGAAAAAGACTCCCGACCCCGTTTCACGCCGCGTCGTCTCTCCGCCGAGGAAATCCGTGACGCAATGCTCGCCGTCTCCGGACGACTCAATCCCAAGGCCGGCGGGCCGAGCGTGATCGTTCCCGTTGATCCGGAATTGGTGGGATTGCTCTACAAGCCCTCGCAGTGGGCGATCACGTCCGACGTGAGCGAGCACGACCGCCGTTCGGTTTATCTGATCGCGAAACGCAACTTGAGGCTGCCGTTCTTCGAGAACTTGGATGCTCCGGCGTTACAGACCAGTTGTGCTCGGCGGGAATCGAGCACGCATCCGCCGCAAGCGCTGGAATTGATGAATGGCTCGTTGGCCAACGACTTGGCTCTGGCGTTCGCGAAGCGACTGGAACGGGACTGCGGTCGCGATCACGAAAAGATCATCGACCGAGCATTTCGGTTGGCACTTGGTCGAGCACCGACAGCGAAAGAGCAAGAACGCTCGCTTTTGTTTCTACGCGAGCAACCTTTGAGCGAATTCTCTCTGGCGATGTTCAATCTCAACGAATTCATTCACATCCGGTGACTCCAGTTTTCCTCTGTGGTCTCCGTGCCTCTGTGTTTAAGACTTTTTAACACAGAGGCACAGAGGACACAGAGATGGACCGAGAGGCTCTCGAAATGATCGACATGGCTTGTCACCAACATTCGCGAGTCACTCGCACGCGGCGCGAGTTTGTGCGCGAAGCGTGTTGTGGGTTCGGCGGATTGGCGCTCGCGTCGTTGCTGCATGATGAGCAGGTTCGCGCGGCGAGCACGAATCCGCTGGCGGCGAAGCAGCCACATGTTGAGGCGAAGGCAACGTCAACAGTTTTCCTCTTTATGGCTGGTGGTCCTAGCCACGTTGAGACGTACGATCCAAAACCGTTGCTCAATAAGCTCAACGGCCAAAGGCGGCCGGAGGAGTTCGGCGAGGCGAAGTATCAGTTCGTGCATACCGACGCTCGGCTGCTGGGAACGAAGCGGACGTTTCGCAAGTACGGTGAAAGTGGCATCGAGGTCTCGGACTTGTTTCCGCACACGGCGACGTGCATCGACGACATCGCGGTGTTGCGGTCGTGCTACGGAGACAGCGTGGTTCACTCGGCCGCGCAGTACGAACTGTTCTCCGGCCGCGTCGTGCCGGGTTTCCCCAGCCTGGGTTCGTGGCTGCTGTATGGATTGGGCGCGGAGAGCCGATCGCTGCCCTCCTACGTCGTGATGCCCGATCCGAAGGGAGCACTCGAAGCGGGCCAGCCGATGTATGCGCATGGGTTCCTGCCGGCGGTGTATCAGCCGACGATGTTTCGTCCGGGAGATCGCCCGGTGCTCAATTTGGATTTGCCCAAGCACGTCACGGCTCAACAGCGCCGTCGCACGTTGCAGTTCTTGCGCAGCCTGAATGAGTCATCGCTCGGTCCCGCTGATGAGGAGTTCCACGCTCGAATCAACGCCTACGACGTGGCGTTCCGAATGCAGACCGAGGCTCCAGAGGTGTTCGATCTGTCGCGCGAGCCTCAAGAAACACTGGACCTCTACGGCATCGGTTCGGAGCCAACTAACGATTATGGCCGGCGCTGTTTGTTCGCGAGGAAGCTGGTCGAGAACGGAGTCCGGTTTGTGTGCGTCGTCTCTGGTGGCGGCCCCGGCAACATGCAGTGGGACGCTCACGGTGACATCGAAGAGAACCACCTTCGGAAAGCGGCCGAGACGGACAAACCTGTGGCCGCGTTGTTGAAGGATCTCAAGCGACGCGGTTTGCTCGACACAACGCTGGTGCTGTGGGGCGGCGAGTTCGGACGTTCGCCGGATGCACAATCTCCGACCGGAGGCCGCGATCATCACAATCTCGGCTTCTCAATGTGGATGGCGGGCGGCGGCATTCGCGGGGGACAAGCGGTGGGAGCGACGGATGCGATCGGACTCAAGGCGATCGAGAGGCCGATTCACTTCCGCGATATCCACACGACGATTCTGCATCAGCTTGGACTCGATCAGCATCAACTGACTTATCCGCATCTGGGCCGGGATGAACGATTGACGTTTCTGGAGGGGAAAGTCATTCGCGAGATTGTTTGAACTCGATCGCGACGTGTCGTTGTTTCCGGTCTCACATCATTCTGCCCACCCATCATCCTGCTGAAACCCGGTTAGCAGAATGATGAGTGGGCAGAACGATGTGAGGCCGGGAATCTGCGTCCCAAATCAACTTGCGAAAACAGAACTTTCACCGTTTGTAGAGTCGTCGCTGAGCAAACACTGGGGGGCTGACGCCCAATGGCACTGACTTTAGATTTACCGTGATTGGCACAGGTTTTGCGCAATACAGACTCCCTTTGAAAAGGAGTCAAATTGGCATGGAAGCGAGTCGTCGTGTGTGGTCGAGTCCGCAGCAAGAGGCGGAGTTTGAGCGGGCGTTTCAGCGAGTGCAACCGCTCGTCAATTGGCAGGAACTCGATCAGGAATATCCCCTGAGAG
>JBJXEX010000277.1:0-29757 GCA_046156195.1 Planctomycetaceae bacterium
GGTGTCCGAGCCATGACCTTCCCCTTCTGCTGCGGAACTGTGGAAGCCTCTCTCACTCTCACTCGCTCTCTCGACGCGCCGAACTGTACTCGGCTCGCCTTATTCCGTCCAGGACCGTGGATGGCCCTGGCCTGCTGGCCTGGTTCGGATGGCCCTGGCCTGGTTCCTTGACGAGTGCGCGGTCAACGGGAAGACGCCGCGCAGCGGTCTCTTGATCGAGGTTCGCGAGGCGTTCTTACAGTGTGCGAAGGCGCTGCGCCGGTCGCGGCTTTGGTCCGACGACTACCGCCTGCCGCGCGATCAGTTTCCCACGCTCGGCAAGATTCTGGTTGATCAGATTGGACTCGCGACTCCAGTCGCCGAACTGGAGACACTGATCGAAACGGCCTATTGCGAAAAGCTCTACTGACGTCCGCGACCATGCTCGACGGCGTGAATCCTTGTGCGGTAAAAGTCCCGCCGCGTGACCGTAGATCCACCACACTTTTGGAAGGAACGAGTCTCATGGCCAAAGTCTTTTCTGTCGCTTCGTGGAATGTCGAGCACTTCAAAGACGATCCCACCCGCGTCGAACGGGTCGTCGATCTCCTGGCAAAACAGAATCCAGATGTCTTCGGCTTGTATGAAGTCGAGGGGGCGACTGTGTTCAGCGCGTTGGTCGACAAGATGCCGAACTACACATTCCAGATTACGGAAGGGGCGGAGACTCAGGAGATTCTGGTGGGGGTCAAGAAGACGCTGACAGCCTTCATCACGCAGAAGACGGAGTTTCGATCGGGCACGACCCACATGCGACCGGGGCAACTCGTCACGATCACGAAGAACGGAAAGAATTACGCACTCCTGTTTCTGCACTTGGCGAGCGGCACCGACCCGCGCGGCATGGGCTTGCGAGACGACATGCTGGAGCGGGCACTCGACTTTCGGAAGACGCTCGACAATGCCGAAGGGGGAGCCGGAAAGGCCCGCTATCTGTTTCTGGGCGATCTCAACACGATGGGCATGAAGTACCTGTTTGACCGCTCGATCCTCGCCGAGATTGAGTTGAAGAAGTTGGACAAGTTCGCCTCCAAGCCCACCATCGCGATGCGTCGGCTTCCGAAGACTCACGACGCGACCTGGTTCAACGGCAGCACGTCGTCCATTCCGCCGTCCAATCTGGATCATGTGTTTGCATCGAGCAACCTCTCGTTCAAGAAGTTCCCTCGTCCCGTCACGGCAGAGCCGGTTGAGGTCGATGTGCGCGGCTGGGTCAACGAGCCGACCGATGCGAAGAAAGACGACTGGATCGGCAAGTTCTCGGATCACTCGCTGCTCTACTTTGAGATTCATGAATGAGGATACCGTTGCGTCCGCTCGTCCCAAAAACAACAAACGCTGCTTGACGTGCCGAGAAAGCAGCAGGATTCTCTCTCCCGTTCATGTGACCTCTGTTTCGTCGCAGCCGCGAGGCTATCCAAGCCGACTCCCAATAAACGAGACGCCTAACAAAGCAGTGAACGGGAGCCGCCGATGACGCGGGTATTGAAATTATAGTTTTTTGGCGGCGGCCCCGTTACCGCCGTCGTTGGGCGGAGTAGGAGGCACCTATGAGTCGTGCGGCGATCGCAGGGGATATCGCAGGCTCGCGGTTCGAGCGGTCGCTGTGGGAGGGCCGCTCCGTCGCAGACGCCCGGTGCGTTGGTTACGACGTAGCCGTCCCTCGGCGCGACTCCTCCGGCGAGGTTGCTGCCCGGTTTGATCTGTTTCATCCCGACTGCCACGTCACGGATGACACGATCTTGTCGGTCGCAGTCATGGATTGGCTGCTTCACGGGGGCGACCCGCGCGTATCCCTGCGGGCGCACTTCCGGCGGTCATCGCATCCCGAACTGTTCGGCCGGTACTTCCGGGCCTGGGCCACCACCGACGACGAAGCCCCCTGCGGAAGCGTCGGCAACGGGGCGGCCATGAGGGCAGCCCCAATCGGCCATGTGGCGGGGAGCGAGGCCGAGGCAGTCCGGTTGGCCCGTTTGAACGCGCAGGCGACTCATACCACTGACGACGCCGTCGCTGGGGCCGAGGCTGTCGCCTTGGGGGTGTACCTGGCCCGCACGGGCGTGCCGCGTGCAGAGATCGGGCGAGAGATCGGGCACCGGTTCGGGTACGACTTAGACAAGCCGCTTGACGCATGGCGACCCGGCTACCGCTTCACGAGCGCGTGCCGGGAGACGGTTCCTGTCGCGTTCCGGGCATTCCTGGAGGCGGACGGACATGAAGCGGCAGTCCGGGCGGCAGTGTCGGTCGGAGGGGACACGGACACAGTGGCATGCATGGCCGGGGGACTGGCGGGTGCGTGCTGGGGAATCCCGATGTGGGTCGCGGATCGGGTTGCGGACTCGCTGGAGGCGGAGTCGCTCGGCGTAGTCACCGCGTTCGAGAAGCGTTACCCATCGGCGCTGCGGATAGCCGGCGAATCAGACGCTGAATCTGACGCTGCACCGGATTGACGGGGCAGCTCGCTCTGGCCATGACGCCATCCGCTCAGACGCTCTTCGGGGTCGGTTCCTTGTCGAACATCTTCGAGACCAGCGCCTTGTCCGGCGGAGAGGTCAGCAGGCTCACAACAATTCCGCACAACGCGGACACCAGCACGCCCCATAAGAACGGGTCGATGTTGCCGAGATAATACGGACGGAAGCTGGTGAGTTGTCCGATGCGTTGTTCCGGCGTCTTTTCGAGGATGCCGAGCAAGTACAAGGACAGGACCGTCGAGGCTCCGCCAATCATGCTGGCGAGCGTGCCGAGGACGGTGGCTCGTCGCCAGTAGCAGGCCATGACGGCGGGGATCAGAAACGTCGCGGCCGAGCCGGTCGCGCTGAAGACGATGAACGCTTGCAGATACGCGACCGGGCTGATGTTGACCGCCACCGCCACCGAGCCGACGAAGATCATCGAAAGGTATGCCGCTTTGCGAAGCTCGTCCGGTGTCGCCTGCGGGCGAAGAAAGCGTTGATAGATGTCGCGCACCAAGCCCGACGACAGCACGACCAGATACGAACTGACCGTGGACATCACCGCTCCGAACGGAGCCGCCAGGATCATGCCGGCGATCAGCGAACCGCCCGGCCAGTTTTTCGTCGAGAGCAACGCCATTCGCGGAATGATCTCGTCGGTTTGCCCCGGTAGTTCGGGGATCAACGCTCGGCCGCAGATGCAGATCACGATCAGCGGCAGATAGATCCCCAAGTTGTAGACGCTCAGTAGATAGATCGAACGGCGGATGACCTCGGTGTTCTGGCTGGCCATGAGCCGGACCAAGCTCGCGGGGGAACCGACGCCGCTCCAGACCCACACGCAGAAGAACGACAACGCCAGCGACAGCGGCAGAAACTGGCGAGGAACCTCGGCGTCGTAAGCCATGCGCGGGGCGGTCTTCGCATTCGGTGCGGCCTTCGGTCCTTCGAAGCGATCGTCGTAGCCGGGGCCGTAGACGTAGCCCGGTCCCGTGTTCTTCAACGCAGTGCGAGTCGCGTTGTCCAAACCGCCCGCCTGATGCAACGACGCGAACAGCAGCACCATCACGCCGAAGAACATCAGCACGCTCTGAAACATGTCGGTCCAGACGGCGGCGAGGAAGCCTCCCATCAGCGTGTAGGCCACGACCGTCAGCGAGAAGATCGCCAAGCCGTAGAGATAGAGTCGGTCCCATTGCTTGGACCGTTTGACGATCCGGTCCTTGGACTCGGTCAACTCGTCGGCGGTGAGCAGCGATTTGAGTTGCGAGGTCAGATCTCGTTCCGTGGAGAAACCATGACCGATCAACGGAGTCAGCTTTTCGACAACCGTTGCGGAGAGGCCGTCCTCTTTCAAAGTACTCAACGACTTCGCGGAGAGCGAGAACGGCTTCTGATCTTCGTTGACCGACAGCACGCCGGAGCCGGGCCAAGCGGTCTTCATCACGATTGCTCCCGCTTTGAACTGCGCGAACATCATGAAGGACAGATAAAGCAGAATGAACAACGACGCGACGAGTCCCAAGGCCGGGCTGCCGAATCGCGCACGAAACAGATCGGGAACAGTGATCGCTTCCGTGCGTCGGCTGAGCTGCGCGAGTCGCTTGCCGAGAATTCCAAAGCCGGTGATCGGGACCACGATGTAGCCGCCGATCCAGAGCGCGACGATCCAGCCGTGCGTGTAAACCAACGACGGGAATCCCATGAACGTGCCGCCGCTTTGCACGGTCGCCGTCAGCGCGAGCGCCCACGCTCCCAAGCCGCGATTGCCCAGGAAGAACCCGGTCATGAACGAGCCTTCGCGGGTCTTGCGATTGGCGAGCGCACCGATCCACAAACTCGCGAAGATGAACACCACCAGCGCGATCAACGCGCCGTAGCCGACGCTCGGCATCGTGGCCGAATCGCCGGCAGCCAATAGAAACGGGAGGAGGTTCGTCATGAGTTAGCCTCCCAGTCCGAGTTCATCGATGTCTTCCGGCAGCTCATCACCCAAGTGCGAATCGTGGACGAAGAGAACCCCGAAGATCCACGAGATCACAACACACACGACCCACGGCACGGCGACGCCCCAGAACGTCCATTCGGGGAAGCCCCAGATCAGTTTCAATTCTGCATCGACCGGCCGGTTGTAGCCTAAGCGATAACTTGTGGTGATCGACCAAATCGCCGCTGTCAGCCAAATGCCGACCACGATCAACGCTTCGCGCCGACCGGTGCGGACTACGGGATCCGTGTTGTCGCTCATGAGACCTCGCCGCCAACTCAGTGCCGTAGCCACGTTCGCCCGAACGAGCTGAAAAATGTAACCCGAAGCGTCAGCGAGGGTCAGAAACTCCGCGAATTCCGTCGTCGAACTCCCTCGCTGACGCTTCGGGTTACATTTTTCAGCAGGCTGGCCAGAACGTGGATTGATTCTCGCAACGCCCACGTTCTGGCGAACGTGGCTACGAGGGGCGGCATGGTATCGCGATCGACCGAGCAATCCACTCGGCGGTTACGCGGACTTCCTCACCCCGTTCACGCCCAGCGGCAGAGCGGACTCGGATTCGTAGCGGTGAATGAGCGTGCGATGCGGGAACGGCAGCTCGATGCCGAGTTCATCGAAGCGATTCTTGATGCGCCGCAGCAGCTCGCGTCTCACAGCATGTTGTTGATTCGGCTTGGTCTTGAGCGTGAACCGGAGCGTGACAGCCGAATCGGCCAAGGCATCGACGGCGGGCGGCTGCGCGTCTTCGACAATCATCGGGCCGAATGTGGTGTCGCCGCGAAGTTCTCGCGCCAGGTCGGTGAGCACTCCCATCGCCTGATCGACGTTCTCGTGATAGGCCACTCCGACTTCGATGATCGCTCGCGACCAGCCGTTGGTTTCGTTGCTGACGCTGTCGATCGTTCCGTTGGGAATGAAATGCACGACGCCGCAGATGTCTCGCAGCACGGTCATCCGCAGCGTGATCCGTTCGACCTGCCCGGCCACCGCGCCGATGCGAATCGTGTCGTTGAGCATGTACTGGTTCTCCAGCAGCATCACGAAGCCCGAAAAATAATCCTTGATCAAGTTCTGTGCTCCGAAGGCCACGGCCAAACCGATCACGGCCACGCCACCCATCAGGACGGTGATGTTGGCTCCGCATTCTTCCAGCACCATCAAGATGCCGACGATAAAGATCGCCACCGTGCAGAAATTCTGGAACACTCCGACGAGCGTGCGTGCTCGGTTCTCGCGTTCGATGGGTGAGCCGCGGCTGGTCCCCCCCGCGACCAAGTTGATGGTCCGCTTGGAAAAGAATTGCGACAGGTAATTCATCACGAACATGCACAGCACAATCAGCAGCACTCGCGGCCCATGATCGAGCAGCCATTGTGAGATATTGCGGAACGTGAAGGGATTTCGGAGTTCCTCGACCGCCTCATTGGCCGACTTCGCCGCCAGACGAGTTTGCTCCGCCTCTTGCAGGACGAGGATCTGCTCCGATTGCAGCGAGCCTAACTCCGATCGCCGATCATTCAGCCGATCGGTCGCGTCGGTCACATCCCGTTGAGCCGCCGCGAATCGCTGCCGAGCTTCCGCAGCACCCGCTCGCAGTTCTTGGAGTTCCGTGGCGGGAGCCCCTTCGATCTCCCGTTTGGTCCATTCCGCTTCGAGTTCCTTCTGCGTTGCCAGAGCCAGCTCGGCCTTCTTGCGAGCCAACGCGAGAATCTTCTGCTGCTGCACGATCAGCTTCTGCAAGTCGGCGATGCGTGCCGCGATGGATCGGGTTTCCTCCTGAGCCTCTTCCGCCTCCTCGGCTTTCTTCTTGGCCTCTTCCTGAGCCTGCATCAGCTCCGGATCGGCGTCATCCGACTTCTCCTCCGACTCGGATTTGTTCGGTGACTCGTCGTCCGGTTCGCTCTTCTTTTCCGCGTCGGGGTCCGAGTTCTTGGAGTCCGCCGACGGCATCTCGCGATCCTCTTCTTTGTCGGAGGGCTTCGGAGTCTCTTCCGGCTTCGGCTTCGCTCCGGTCAATTCGTCCAGGGCCTCCTGATCGAGTTGTGTCTTGCGTCGCAACGTGGCGACTTCTTCGCGCAGCGTCTTGCGTTCTTCAAGAGCCAACTCAAACAACTCCTTCGCGAGCTTACGTTGCTTTTCGATCGACGTGAGTTCCTTCTCCAAGACCAGAGCCTCCGCCGATTTGCCGTCGGCCTTGAACTTCTCCAGCAGCTCGCTCTTTTGTTCCAGCTCGCGATCGAAAGCCTGAAATTCTTTTTCCGCCTTGGCATATTCGCTGGCGGGATCGTTCAGTTCGGCTTCCAGTTCCTTCAGCCGCGCCTGTTCGGCATCGAGCGTCTGCCGCAGATCGGCGATCCGTTCGGCATCCGACGTTTCCGCATTGGGAGCGGCCGAGTTCGGCGGCTCGACGACCTTGGTCTCCTCCGCCTGAGCGGTCGCGAGTGCGAGTGCCACAAAACAGAAATAAAACAGCTTTGACGGGCGCATGACGTCGTCCTTCCTTGGACTACGAGGTCGTGATGTCTGATCGGGCTGCGCTCATTGTGGTGCGACGCTCCGCGTCGCAACTCACGACGCGGAGCGTCGTGCCACATTGGATGACCGGTGTCCGTGATTCGGAAACGGGGCGGGACTATGCCAAACTGTCCCGAACGCGGCAATCTCAGTGAGCCGACGGCGCTAGCCGCGGGCAATGTGCGGGCGATGCAACCTGGCACAGGCCCGACGCGAGCGCGTTCGGTTCAGTGGGTTGGTTCTCTTCGGCCGCTCGGCTTACAAAAACGGTATCACGGCTATCGGCGATCGGCTGTCGGCTGTCGACCAAACGGTGAGGCGTGCCGATTCTTGGCTTCCGGCCGAATGCCGAATGCCGACAGCCGATAGCCGTCATACTGTTTTTCTACCGCGTCACAGTCCTCATCCAAGGATTCACGAAATGTCCCACGACCTCTCCCGTCGCGAGTGCTTGCAAGCGATTGGCCTCGGTGCCTGGACCGCTGGAGCGATCTCTTTCACTTGGCCCTCGTTGGGCATCGCTCAGGAACCGAAGCTCGCGAACGGGCCGCCGTTGAATCGTTTCTCGCGAGTCGTGCAAGACTGGTTCGTCGATGAAGTCCGAAGCATCGAAGCGCGGATCATCGCCGACCAAGCCTCGCTCAAATCCAAAGCCGATGCGGAAGCCTACGTTCGCAAGGTCCAAGCGAAGATTCGCAAATGCTTCGGGCCGGAGCCGGAGCGGACGCCGCTCAACGCCCGCGTGACGAAGGTCGTCGAACGCGAGCAATACCGGATCGAAAACGTGATCTTCGAGAGCCGCCCCGGCTTCCTCGTCACCGCGAATGTGTATGTCCCGAAGAACGGCCGAGGCCCGTTCCCCAGCGTTGTCGGCTCGTGCGGCCATTCGGCGAACGGCAAGGCGGGGGATGCGTATCAGCCGTTCGCGCAGACGTTGGCGAAGCTCGGCTATGTCTGTCTGATCTTCGACCCGATCGGTCAAGGCGAACGATTGCAGTACGTCGATGAGCAACTGAAACCGAAGCGCGGGATCGGTGTCGCCGAGCACCTTCACGCGGGCAATCAACAGTTCCTCGTCGGCGAGTTCTTCGGGGCGTGGCGAGCGTGGGACGGCATTCGTGCTCTCGATTATTTGTTGTCGCGCGACGACGTCGATCCGAAGCATGTCGGCATCACGGGCAACTCGGGCGGAGGGACGATGACGACGTGGCTGTGCGGTCTCGAACGCCGCTGGACGATGGGTGCGCCCGGCTGCTTCGTCACGACGTTTCGACGCAATCTCGAAAACGAACTCCCGGCCGACACCGAACAATGTCCGCCGCGAGTCCTCGCCGAGGGACTCGATCACAGCGACTTCCTCGCCGCGATGGCACCCAAGCCGGTCATCATCTTGGCGAAGGAAAAGGATTACTTCGACGTGCGTGGCGCGACCGAAGCCTACCTGCGATTGAAGCGGATTTACTCGCTACTCGGCCAACCGGACAACGTGCAGTTGCAGGTCGGCCCGACCGAGCACGGCTACTCGGTCGAGAACCGCGAGGCGATGTATCGCTTCTTCAACCGCGCGGTCGGTCTGCCTCAGATTGAATCGGAGCCGGAACCGATCGTCGAAAAAGATGAGACGCTCCGATGTACTCCGAACGGACAAGTCGCCGAGCTGAAGTCGCGGACGGTGTTCTCATTCACCAGCGAGAAGTCGCGCGAGCTGACCGCGAAGCGTAAGCCGCTCAGCGGTGATGACCTGAAGGCTGCGATTCGCGATGTGCTCCAATTGCAGAACGGTGTTGGTCCTGTGAGCGGCAAGGCGCTAGCCGCCGGTCGGCCAGCGGACAGCGACATTGCACCGGCGGCTCGCGCCGTACCGCTCATTCCCGAGTACCGCATCCTGCGAGCGATCAAACGGAACTACCCGAAGCCGCACGCCACGCACTACGCCATCGAGACCGAGCCAAACATGCAGGCCATCGTCACGATGCTCAGCGACAAGCCGCACTATTCCCGCCCGCCAAACAACGTCGGCCGAGCGGTGCTCTACGTCGCACATCACTCGGCCGACGCCGAACTGTCCGACGAACCGCTGATCCGCGAACTGCTCGCCGCCGAACCGGGAGTCGCGTTCTATGCCCTCGACGTGCGCGGCATCGGCGAGTCCCGTCCCGACACCTGCGGAGCGGATCAATTCGCTCGTCCCTACGGCAGCGACTTTTTCTACTCGGCGCATTCGATCATGCTCGACCGCCCGTATGTCGGCCAGAAGACGTTCGACGTGCTGCGAGTTCTCGACTGGCTGTCCTCGTTCGGCCAGCGCGAAGTCCATCTCGCCGCGAAAGGCTGGGGGACGGTGCCGGCCCTCTTCGCCGCCGTGCTCGCGAAGAGCGTCACGCAAGTCACGCTCAAAGAGTCGCTCGACAGTTACGCCAGCCTCGCGGAAGTCGAGGACTACAAATGGCCGCTGTCATCGTTCGTCCCCGGCGTGCTGTCGCGATTCGATCTGCCGGACTGCTATCGCGAATTAACAGAATCCAAGAAGTTGCGGCGTACTTAACCATGTGACCGCACCACGGCGAATTGAACGGGCAACTATCCCTCGGCGCGTTGCTCCCACCGTTCGCGGATCTTTTGGAAATGCGAAATCCGTTGGTCAATCTTCGCGATCTCTTTGGGGTAGAACTCCAGCAGCGTATCGCACAGTTCGATCATCCAGCGTTTTCGGGAATAGCCAGGATTCACGGTCACGCGATTGGAATTGGCGATTTGAATTTGCCCCCAGCCGAGTGCTCCGATCGTGAGGGAGTCCCAGCCGAGGAACTCAATCGGGATGAACGTGACCTGCTCGACGACGGCGCGAAATCCATGAAGGTCGTAGTCGATCATCAGCAAGATGAAGTGGTTCTTGTCGTCTTCGTAGAATCGAGACAGCCGCTCCACAGACGTGAGATTCGGCATGTTGAACTTGGTGCTGAGCCGATGCGTCTTCACGTCCACGACGTAGTACAACTCTGCGGCATCCTCGAAGGCCAAGTCTGCCATCGCGCGGCGCGCGAAGTCCGAGGAGTATTTCGCGCAGACATCCGCTCCGACGATCGACGGGAAGTGCATCGAAAGGATGTCTTGGATCGCGTCGCCGACGGCACGAGTGCTCTGAGCGGTGCTGCCCGACAAGAACTCTTCCTGCTGGTTGAGGAAGTTCTTGACCAGTTCTTGAACCGCGAGGTAGCGATCGCTGTGGAACAACGTGCTCTTCATTCCAAGCTTTCCGGATTGAAGAGCGAATAGTTCTGCGGACGCGGAACCGGCTTGGAGGTCTTGTTCTGGTCCGCCAAGCTGTTGCGTTCCCAAAACACGCCGTCGTGATAGCCTTGAATCGAGGCATCGCGGTCGGCCATCGCGAGCCGCTTTTCGGCGAGACAGCAATAGTGCTCGTCGATTTCAACGCCGACAAACCGGCGTCCCAATTTCTTGGCGACGACGGAGGTCGTGCCCACCCCCAGAAACGGGTCAAACACAACGTCGTCAGGTCGCGAACTCGCCAAGATCACTTTGGCGATCAGTTTCTCAGGCTTCTGCGTGGGATGGTCCGTGTTTTCGGGCATCGACCAGAAGGGAACCGAGATGTCGGTCCAAAGGTTCGAGGGATGCGTGATTCGGTAATTGCCATCCACCGTCTGTTCCCAATCTTTCGGGGCACCGTTCGCTTGGCGGTACGGTGCGATCACGCGCCGCTTCAATTTCACCGCGTCGACATCGAACGTGAATTGCTTCGAGACGGTCAGGAACCAGATGTCTTCCGAGCAGTTCTTCCAATTGGAGAGTGCTCCGCGACCCTTCTCGCGTTCCCAGGTGATGCGGTTTTGGACGACGAAGTGCCGCTCGGCCACGCGCTGGATGGCGGACGAAGATCGCCAGTCGCCGCAGAGATACACCGACGCGGTCGGCTTGAGAATTCGCCGCATCGGAACGAGCCACGATTCCAGCCACGCCTCGTACTCGTCCGACGACCGAGCCTTGAATGTCTGGCTGTTGAACGTCTTGCCAAGGTTGTACGGCGGGTCGGCAATCAGCAGATCGACGAACGAGTCCGGCAAATGCGGCTGTACCTGAAACAAGTCCTGGCAAATCGTCCGACCGAGCAGTCGCTCCGCATCGCATCGAGCATCCAGCCGCAGCAGCCGCGCAGAAAATACACGAACATCTTCGTCATCCAGATCAATCGTTCGGTTTCGCGGCGCGCGTGTTGGAGCGGTCATGGGGCACATTGTTGGATTCACGAATCGGGCGTCAAGCGAATCTGCGATTTCCGTCAATGCTGCGGAGAGGCGTCAACACTTCTACGAGCCGCGTTCGCGTTACGACCGCACGGTCTGTCTGGGGTCGTCCTGTCGGATGTCGTTGTTGCGGTAGAGTTCGATCAGTCGTTCAAGCAGGGCGATGTCGCAGCGGAACTGCTCGCCCCGTTCGGTGTCGGCCATGCGGCGCGGGCGGTCGCATTCGCGGACGGCGGTGACGCTAGGGACGATGTCCACGCCGTCGCGGATCGCCGCTTCCACAGACTCGAAGTGATGATGCTTGGTCAGGACTGTGCGATCCGCTTCGAGCACCAACGTGTAGCCGTGATCGCCGTAGGCTTCGGAGAAGGCTCCGTCGATGGTGATGGCCTTGCCGCTGCGTTTGATCGGCGATTCGCCCTGCTCGATCTTCACCGGGACATGGCCGTTGACGATCAGGCCCCGCGCGGGATCGACACCGAACTCGGCCAGCACCTTTTCGCAAAACCACGCCTCGTGGATCAGCGCGAAGTACGGATCCTTGGTCTCGCGGTGCGATCTCGTGTCGGCGATGAAGTCCCGCTCGAACGTGGCGATGCGGTCCTTGCCGAACAGCGGCGAGCGGGGGCCGCCCCAGAGATACCACAACAGGTCCAGATGCGCTTGCTGCTTCTGCTCTAACGCTCGTGCGACGACTCGATCGATGGCATCGAACATCTCGCGTCCGCGGAGTTGCTCCCCATCGATCGGCATCGGCAGGAACTCGCCACGCTCATCGCACGGGACGCAGCCGTGGAAGATCAGGTGATCGTCGCGCCGCAAATACATTGAGCCGTTGGTGACGAGATACTGCAAGTGCTCCTGCAGTTTCTGGCTGTGAGTGAACGAATACCTCAAGCGATTCAGGCACTCCCGTTCGGCGGGCGAAAGCGTGTAGGGATCGGCGGGATCGATGGTGGGGAGCCGCTTGTCTCGCAACGCATAGGTCACACCATCGACATCAATCGTCCCCCGATCGTGGTCGATGCGGTGCAGCAGACGACGATGATCCTGTTCCCATTCGGGATGCCGAGCGACCACCTGCCCTTCCAGTTTGAATTGCATGATGGCCGCCGCCTTCTGCATTCGAGCCACGCTCAGATCGGAACGCTGGCCACTGGACGAGGGATAGAAGTCCGCGGCCGGGTCATCCGCATAGAACGCGTCCGCCAGATGTTTCAGCGGTGTGAGCGGAATGCTGTAGCCTTCATCCAGTTGGTCGATGCACCCGTAACGCAGAGAGACTCGCAGCACATGGCAGATCAGAGCCTCGTGTCCCAGCCCGGCCCCCAGCCACGCGACATCATGGTTGCCCCAGATGAACGCGACGTTGGGCTGCTTTCGCAGGTAATCGACGACGCGATCGCCGCGCGGGCCACGATCCCAACAGTCGCCGCCGATAATCAGTTCGTAGATTGCCAGGTTGCGGATCAGCCGGCCGGTGATGTGAATGAGGTGCAGTGCCTGACCGCGTGGCAGCAAGTTATCGACGATGGCCTCGACGAATTCGTGGCCTCGATCGGTGGTCCGCTCGTGCAGCATCTCGGAGAAGAGTCCCGCGTACTCGCGCGGGAAGACCTGCATGACACGCTTCATGCTGTAGCGCGAGGCCAAGTCGCGCACCAACTCGAACTGGTGTCTGAGCGTCCGCAGCGCGAAGGTTCGCAGTTCCTCGCGGTCGGTCAGGGTCTGTTCCAGCCGCTGTGTGACCTCCGCCGGATAGAAGATCAGCGTCAGGAACTCCTGAAACTGTTTTGGTTCCATCCGCCGCTCGAAGTGCTTCTCGACCAGCGGGCGTAGCGTCCCCGAGGCATTGTTGATGACGTGCCGCAGCTTCTTGTCCGAGCCGTGAATGTCGCTGATGACATGCACCGTCCCCTTGGGCAGCGTGAGCACCGCCGACAGCCGCGCGATCTCGGCCAGCGCCGAGTCGATGTTCGGAAACTCCCGAGCCAGCGCGCGCAGCAGGGTCAGTTCATAACGACTCGGCTCCGCGTGGTGTCCGCCGAGCGAATGAGGTCTTTCAGATTCGAAGTTGGCATTCACGGAAATGGACTCTCACGATCGAGGACTTGGGAATTCGTCGGACACGGCCGACCGTTCGGGTGAGAAGAGTCTATCTGGAGGACGGCTGCGAGTCGTTGAGAATTGTCGGGATCATCTGTTGCTCAGCGATCGGGAGGAGATTCCCGGAACATCGAAACTGACCGATCTAGCGCTCGCAGTGTTGCGAACGCGCGTTTATAGTCCCGCCGGTTGGTTTGACGACGCGACTCGTGGCGTTGGTTCTTTTGGAATCGCTGGCTGCTTCCTCCATCGCCTTTCCCACCTGGTGAGCCACCACATTTGGCTCCTTTCGATTCGGCCCGGAAAGTCCGCAGGGCCGACCATGTTTACTGGGAGAGCGAGATAGTGGGAAAGAAGTTGTACGTTGGAAATTTGAGCTACGATGTCACGAGTTCAGATCTGGAAACCCTGTTCGGCCGATTCGGTTCGGTGCAGAGTGCTCAAGTCATCCAAGACCGGGACACTGGTCGGAGCAAAGGCTTCGGATTCGTCGAGATGGCGGATGATAACTCCGCCAACGAAGCAATCCGCGGCCTGCACGAGCAGGATCACGGCGGCCGACCGTTGACCGTCAACGAAGCCCGTCCCCGCGAAGAGCGCGGTGGTGGTGGAGGTGGCGGTCGTGGTGGCTACGGTGGCGGCGGCGGCGGCGGTGGTGGTCGCGGCGGCTACGGTGGAGGCGGTGGTGGTGGCGGTTACGGTCGTCGCTAAGCCTCTGGCCTCGCGGTGAAAACTCGAAAGCCGAAGGGACACGTCCATGTCCCTTCGGCTTTTTTCATGGTTCTTCTGAATTTGTCGTGGCCGATGCAACTTGAGTCTCCCACGCGTGGAGCCATTCCACGGAGGATTCTGTTAGGCACGACTCTCTCAAGTCCTCTTTGGGGTGGAGTCAGACTCGCGATCGTTTGTGATCCCAACAATTGAATCGTGTTGTTTGTGCTCGACGAATTTCTCAAACATCCCGACCTCGCCGACCAGGATCTCGTCCCCAATGATCCCGACAAACGGGAGCTTGAACGCTGGAGGCGTCAATTGGTCACTACAAGCCGAGTGATCCGTCTCATCGCTGCGACCGCTTCAATCGCAACGACCAGAAGCCGCTCGAAGGGCCGCGCGAATTTGCGTTGTCCCGAAAATCTGTGACGCATGTGTCGAGAAAACGGGGGGTATAGTTCTCCGCCGCATGGAGTGCGTCTCGCTCGCGTTGTGTTCCGTCAATGTTCGTCAACCTCGACGTTGCATTGGCTTGTCGCCGTGAACGTGACCCTCGCGGAGAACCCGGCGGCGTCACGGTCTCGAAGCAACACGGTCTCGAAACAACACGGTTTTCAATCAACTCGATGCGGAGAGCAGCGGTGTATCAGTACGGCAGGCTGGAGAATGGCATTCGGATCGTCACGGAGCATTTGCCGTGTTCGCGATCGGTGTCGTTGGGCGTGCTGGTCGATGCCGGACCGCAAGATGATCCGCCGGGACTGAGCGGCTTGGCCCACCTCTCCGAGCACGCCCTGTTTCAAGGGACCAGCGGCCGGAGCGCGTTTGAGATTGCTCGGCTGATGGACGTGGCGGGCGGGGCGATGGGTGCCTTCACGACTCGCGACTACACCTGCTTCTATGCGAATGTGCTCGACGAGTACCTGACCTACGCGACCGAGTTGTTCGGGGACATGCTGCTGAACTCCGTCTTCCCGGACGAGAACATCGAACGCGAGAAGCAAGCGGTGCTGCGCGAGATCGGTCTGAATCACGACACTCCGACCGAGCGAGTGCATCAACAACTCAAGCGATTGATCTGGCCGCATCATGCGTTGGGGCGAGCCATTC
Source organism: Planctomycetaceae bacterium (assembly GCA_046156195.1). Lineage (GTDB taxonomy): Bacteria > Planctomycetota > Planctomycetia > Planctomycetales > Planctomycetaceae > SXKJ01. The sequence goes on from JBJXEX010000277.1 coordinate 15,195, forward strand.
CTGGCAACGCCGAGGCCGTGGAAAACATCACCAGCGACGACGTGCAAAACTTCGTGCGGCGACATTACACCCCCGACCGCATCATCATCGCGGCGGCCGGCAACATCGAACACAACGCGCTGGTCGAACAGATTCGCGACAGCTTCTGGAGATTGGATGGCGTGCGACCGTCGCGACGGGCCTCCCGTTGCCGATTCCATTCCGGCGTTGCGATCAACGAGTCACCCGTGTCGCAGGCTTACTTCGCAATCGGTCTCGAAGCCCCGGCGTATTGCTCGGCGGAACGCTATCGGTTGTTCCTGCTCAACTCGGTGCTCGGCGGTGGCCTGAGTTCGCGGCTGTTCCGCAAGTTGCGCGAAGAACGGGGTTTGGTCTACGGCATCTCTTCGGAGTTGCACGCCTATCGCGACGCTGGCCTGTTGGTCATCGAAGGGAGCACGGCACCGGAGCATCTCACATCGGTCGTAGCACTGACGATCCTCGAGTTGCAACAGCTCGCGACCTTCGAGGCGGCGATCGACGAAGAAGAATTGTGGACCGCGAAGATGCAGGTTCGCGGTCAGCATCTCCTCTCGGCCGAGAACGCTCACACGCGAATGAGCCGGTTGGCAACGCAAGAGCTGTACTTCGGCCGGCAACTCCCCGAAGCGGAAATCCTCGCCGAGATTGAGCGGATCTCCACCGAAGACTTGTGGCACACCTGCCGGATGCGATTGCTACCCGCGGTTGGTCAATTGGCGCTCTCGGTCGTCGGCCCGGAAGCGTCGGATTGGTATTCCCAGGAATCGTTAGAAGACTTGTTGGGCGAGTTCGCGCTGTGTGCGGCGTGAGGATGAATTTTCGATTTTCGATTTTTGATTTTCGATTGGGAAACATCACAGTGGCCATGTTCTCCATGTCATCAATCAAAAATCGAAAATCGAGAATCGAAAATCTTGAAGGGTGCTGACATGGCAGTTCCTGAGAACGTCAAAAAGATGTGGATCGAGATCCAACGGAAGTACGACTTCCCGGTCAACGCGATCGGCGTGCGGATCAATGCCAAAGACTCCGCCACGCTGAAAGTGTGGAAGGACGAAGGGATCGACCAGTTTCAGAAGAAGTGAGCGGGAGGATTTTTTTTGATTTTCGATTTTTGATTTTCGATTTGGGATGTCGGCCGTGGAGGCAACCTCAATCAAAAATCAAAAATCGAAAATCAAAAATCGTCACCCTCGATTACGGATCAACGATGCAGGAGCAGTTGACTCATGCGGACTCAAGACAGCGATTCTTCGGCGGGTGAATTGGCGATGCGACGCGGAGTCTCGGCAGCTCGCGCGGGTGTGCATTCCGTCGCGACGATGAGCTTTGAACGGGCGGCGGAAAACTTGCCGGACGACCCCAATGTCTGGCTGTGGCTGGCTTGGGTCGCGAACTCACCCGGCAACACCATTCGCTGCTTGGAGCGTGTCCTGGAATTGTCCCCCGGTCACCCCGCCGCGAGCGCGGGGCTGATTTGGATGCGTGCGCTGGCAAACGACACAGCCGCACCGGTCGCCAGCGTCGCGGCTGCTCCGGTCGTCCAGGCACCGAAACCAATGGCTGTGTCGAAGCCAATTGCTGTCCCGAAACCGGCTGCCGTCTCGAGACCAATCGTCACCTCGCAGCCGATCGTTACCTCACAACCGATCGCCGCATCGCAGCCGATCGTCACCTCACAACCGATCGTCGCATCGCAGCCGATCGCCGCCTCGCAGCCGATCGCCGCATCGCAGCCGATCGCCGCCTCGCAAGAGGATCAGGCAAGAATCTCTGACGCCACTAGCCGCAACGGGCGAGCGTCCAGTTCTCGCTCGGACAACACGGCAGAACCGAAGGCAACCGCGATACGGTTGATCGATCTGCCAAGCAGAACTGCCGCACCACCGGAACCCGTCGTGGTGCCGGTCGAGATCGTCGCTCAAGCGAACGTGGTGGAAGCGATGCCGTCTCCGATCGTCGTCCACGCCACCGCCGCTCCAGAGGTTCGGGTTCCCGATCCCGTGTTGGCTCCGGAAATCGTCTCCGAAACGGTTCGCGACACGACCCACGAATGGCGCGACGAACCGGCAGTGTCCGAACTGGTTCCACCCGAACTGGTTCCACCCGAACTGGCTTTACCCGAACCTCCGCGTCGTCGTTGGAATGAACTCGTGCAGCGCGAACCAGAGTTCTCCACGGAAACGATCACCGCCGCTCCTGCGGCTCAGTTGCCTCCACCGATCCCGGTCATGCCTCCGCCGTTGCCAGAAATTCCAGCGGCCCCCGAAGTCGCCGTGCAAACTCGATTCAACGATGTGCCGACGAGCCACGAACTCGAAACCACCGCGGATGTCGAAGCGTTGGCGAATTCTTTCAGCCCACCCACCGACGTCGTGTCGTCGGATGATCGGCCGCTGGTGATGGTCGTCGATGACAGCCCCACGGTTCGCAAGCTCGTGTCGTTGACGTTGGAGCGTCGCGGCTACCGGGTCATCACGGCGTTCGATGGCGTCGCCGCCATTAAGGAACTTGGAACGTGCCGGCCCGACCTGATCCTGTTGGACATCAACATGCCAAGGCTTGATGGCTATCGGCTCTGCAAACTCATCAAGAAACACGAAGCCACGCAGAACATCCCGGTGGTCATGCTCTCTGGCAAGGACGGGATGTTCGACAAACTGCGCGGCCGCCTGGTCGGCTGCGCGGACTACATCACCAAACCCTTTGAAGCGGACGCACTGACTCACAAAGTCGCGAAGTATCTGACCCCGGCGACCGTCAGTTCGTAGCGGTGCAATGGAAAATGAGAAATGGAGAATGAGAAATGCAAAATGGAGACGACCTCATTTTGAACTTTGCATTTTTCATTTCTCATTTTTCATTTCGCCATCACGCCGGCGACGCCCCAGATTGACCATGACTCCCCACGAAGCCCCTCCCGCCGCCGCTGATGGCCGGTCGTCGGACGACGATCGGCTGGAGACGCTGTTGGTGCATCTCGTGGGGCGGATCGAACAGCAGATGACGACGCTCGAACGCACCGAACATGTCAAACGGATGATTCGGATGATCGAGACCTCGTTGGAGATTCTGGTCACGATTCTCGATACGGGAATCGCCAACTTCGACGTGAACTTCTTCGCGGACGACTTGCCCGCCGTCTGGCGATTGCGCGAACGGAGCAAAGTGGTGCTCGATGTGCTTGATCGGGAATCGTGGACCAACATGTTCAGCCTCAGCCCGAAGGCCAGTCACGAGACGCTGGTCATGCACCGCAATTTGGGGAAGACCTTCGCTCAATCGTATCGCGACCTGCTGGCGCGGTTCGGCGAAAAGTTTCAGGCTGCGAAGCTGCGAGAAGACTTCCGCGAGAGTTGCGTCGCCTTCGTGGACGATTTCGCTCAGAGGTGGTGAAGAATCTATGCCCGCAACCATCCTAGTTGTTGACGACAGCCCGACGGCTCAGCGGTTGATCCGCCAGTCGGTCGAAGCCGGGGGCTATCGAGTGCTCACCGCCTCCGACGGCGGCGAAGCCATTGAGGTCGCGGCGCGCGAGCGGCCCGACCTGATCGTGTTGGACATTATCCTCCCGAAGAAAAATGGCTTTCAGGTCTGCCGACATCTCAAGGCCTTTCCGGAAACATGCGGCATCAAGGTCGTCCTGCTCAGCAGCAAGCACCACGAGATGGACATCCTCTGGGGCAAACGCCAAGGAGCGGACGGCTATCTGACAAAGCCGTTCGAGCCGGAAGAGCTACTGGCCTGCATCGAATCGGTACTGCGAGGCGAATCGGCAGTTCCACTGGCGGTCCCCGAACCGGCCGCGCCGTGAGGTCCGAAAACAACCGCCCCCTGCCGGTTGCGGCTCTCAATCTTCAGAGGCTCTCCGAGTCAGACTACGAACGAGGACTTGATCATGTCCACTACCGCCGCCGCCGCCACTCCCGATGCTCTCAGCCTGCAAGACTTGCTCGCGCAGATCGACCTTGAAGCGTCGCACGATTCTCTGGGGACGGGGAACGAGACTCCTCGCCGAGTCACCGCCAATCCGGCCACGAAGCATGTGGTCTTCATGCTCCACGAAGCGCACTACGCCGTGCCGTTGTCGAATGTTCTGGAACTGCAGCGACTGCCGCACATCACCGCGCTGCCGCATGTGCCCGACTGGCTGCGCGGTGTGACGAACATGCGCGGCGAAGTGCTCTCGGTGGTCGATCTGCGTTCGCTGCTGGGAATGCCCCCGATCGACAACTCCGCATCGCAACGATTGATCGTGGTCCGATCGACACGCGAAGAAATCTCAACCGGCTGGATCGTCGATCGCTTCGTGGGCATCCGATCCATCGCCGCTGAGGACTTGAAGCCTTGCTCAACACTGATGACCGGCCCGGCCGTCAGCTTTCTCAGCGGGATCGTGGAACGGGACGCGCGGTTGGTCGCGGTGCTCGATGTGAACCGCGTCCTCTCGTCGCCAGAGATGCGCCAGTTCGAGCCGACCTGGCAAGAAGCATAGTCGCATGAATGTGGCACGACGCTCCGAGTCGTGAGTTGCGACGCGGAGCGTCACACCACACTTTGCTTGCGAATCGCGGGGCGGCTTGCCAACGTACTCGCCCCATGCCCGCACCCGATCCCTCCCAATTTGGAAAGCCGCCCAACTCGCTGGCCGTCGGAACGGCGTTCGCGCGGTTGTGCGAAGTCATCGCCAAGCTCCGCTCACCCACAGGTTGCCCGTGGGATCGCCAGCAAACGCTCGAAACCATCAAGCCCTTCACACTCGAAGAAACTTACGAGTTGCTGGAGGCCATCGACTCAAAAGATGACACCGCGATCGTCGAGGAACTCGGCGACGTGCTTTTGCAGGTCGTGCTGGACGCTCAGATCGGTCGCGATGAAGAGCGATTCCGCATCGAGCAAGTGATTGAAGTCATCACACAGAAAATGATCGCTCGACATCCACATGTCTTCGACACGGAGAAGGCACACACCGCCGAAGAAGTGCTGACCAATTGGGATCGGGCCAAGCAACACGAGAAGCAGCGGGACTCGATCTTCGATGGCCTTCCGGTTGCATTGCCGGCTCTTGCGCGATGTGCTCGCGTGTCCGAGAAAGCGGCCCGAGTCGGCTATGACTTTCCGCATCGAGCGATGTTGTTCGACAAGCTCCGCGAAGAGATTGACGAACTCGCTCACGAATTGTTCGCCGATGGCCAAATCCCACAGATGACCGCTTCCGTCGAGATGGCTCCCGTTCCCGACGAGCCGATCGCGGACGCGGCTCGGCGCGACCGAGTAGAGTCGGAATTCGGTGACGTGCTGTTCGTGATGGCCAACTTGGCGCGCCGGTGGAAGATCAATCCCGAAGAAGCTCTCCGCCGCAGCAATGAAAAATTCGAACGCCGCGTCCGATTCATTGAAGACGCATTGAAGTCGCAAGGCCGAAGCATTCGAGACGCGACCCTTCACGAAATGGAAGAGCTGTATCAAGCCGGCAAGCGGCAAGAGTCCACATCTGATTCCCGGCCCTGAGAAGCTGTCGAACGCCGCGCTAAGAATTCCTGATAATCGTTTTCGCCAGACGCTTGCTGGACTCGAAAGTCACCACTACTCTCCGCCCCTTTCTTGCGGTCCCCTGGAGGCGGTGTTTCCATGCCACACCAGGATTCCGAGCCTCCGATGGTCGTAGCGCAACGACTGGTGCATCAAGTGATCAGTATTGCGCTTGAGATGGCTTTGCCGGTCTGGCTGGGATTTTGGTTGGACGGTCGCTGGGGAACCTCTCCTTGGTTGGTGGTGCTGGGAGCGTGCCTCGGTTTCTTTGTGGCCGGGGCCAGTTTCGCGCGGTTGATCAAGCGGCTCACGCCGCCTCCCAAGACGCCGTCTTCAAGTTCGCCTGAAACGACAACCGATAACTCTGGTCCTTCTCAACAATGACTTCGACTTCCCCGACTCAATCCTCGTTGCGGCGCAGTGGTGTGCTCACTGCTTGCGTGGCCGCGCTCTGGGTGGTGCTCGCGGGGCCAGCTTACTGGCTGGCTGGCAACTTGGGGCTGGAAGGGCTGACTTATTCTGCCTTGATGTGTTGGTTGCCGGGTTGTGTCCTCTTCTTGGTGATCCCTTTCTTTGGGTTTGCGAAGAATAAAGCTTATGTGTTTTTGATCGGCTCTGGCCTGCGAATGTTTGCGGTGCTGGTAGCGACTCTGGTGATGCAAGAATTTCGAGCCGACTTGGGACTCAAAGAGTTCCTGAGTTGGCTCGTGGCTTTCTATTCGGTGACGTTGTTGGTTGAGACGCTGCTTATCGTGAAATCGCCTGAAGCGAACACGGTCAGCGAGTCGGCAGCCAGCTCTCTGTAGTTCGGCTCTACAAGTCGATAGTCCCAATTTTCACGGAGTTCGGCCCCAATGTCTGGCCACTCGAGCGACACATTTCACCACGTCCGTGATTTTCCGTATTTCGAGGTGCCGCAATACCTCGGAGGGGAGCTTCATTTGCCGTCGGTGTTCGGCCTGCAGTTGACCAAGTTTATGGTCCTGCAATTGGTGGCGGTGGTGATCGTGTTTTGGATTGGCACGGGCCTGGCCCGGCAAGTTCGCGGCGGCCGACCAGTCAGTGGTCGTTGGTGGAACTTCTGGGAAATGCTGGCGGTCTATATTCGAGACAACGTCGTTCGTCCCACAATCGGGGCCGGGCATCACGGACACGACGAGCACGGACACGACGAGCATGGGCATGGCGAGCATGGACATGGCCATGACGGGGCCGCTCACAAAGCGGAGGAGGAGTATGCTCATCCGGCGGACAAGTATCTGCCTTTTATCTGGAGCTGCTTTTTCTATGTGCTGATTTGCAACTTGCTCGGCGCGATCCCGTGGCTCGGTTCACCGACGGGTGAAATCAATGTGACGGGCGTACTCGCGGTGGTCGCCTTCGGTGCGACGATCTATTACGGCTCGCAGCAGTTGGGCTTTGGTGGGTTCTGGAAAGCCCTTTGCCCGCACATGGATGTTCCTGGTGCGCTGAAGCCGTTGCTGATCCCCATGATTTGGTCGATCGAACTACTGGGCTTGTTCATTAAGCACGGCGTATTAGCGGTGCGTCTCTTCGCCAACATCATGGCTGGTCACACGGTGGTTGCGGTGTTTTTGAGTTTCATCGCGATGTTCACGGCCGCCGACTTCTTGTTCTATGTGGTGACTCCCGCCAGCGTTCTCGCTCAGGTCGGCGTCGGGTTGCTGGAATTGTTCGTGGCGTTTTTGCAGGCATACATCTTCGCCTTTCTGGCGACGTTGTTTATTGGGACGGCGGTGCATCCGCATTAGTTTACGCTCGCCGGTGGCGGGCAAATATTGCGTCGAGAAGAGTCCGTACTCTGGCGAGTGCGGCGGGTGGAATTGATTTCGGTTCATTGGCAACGGGGCATGCCCCGGAAACTCGTTTCAGAGGAGACCTCAAAGTGAAGCAAGTGATTCAAGTGGGTGCTGTGGCTGTCGCCTGTGTGTTGGCAATGTCTTCGTCGGTCATGGCAGCCGATACGGCTTTGATTCAGTTTTCGGGTGCCATTGGTGCCGCGATCACGATTCTCGGTGCGGGCTACGGCATCGGTAAGATCGGCGCAGCGGCGGTCGAGAGCATCGCTCGCCAACCGGAAGTGGCCGGTAACATCCAGACGGCAATGATCATCGCGGCCGCCCTCATCGAAGGTGCGACATTCTTTGCATTGATCGTCTGCATTCTGCGCGGTCAGCCATTCCCCGCCAATTAATTTCTGTTGTCCCGCGAAACCGTTTGTGGTGCGGGCGATTCTCTCGTCTTGCGGAAGGTGCTGCGATGCGCAGACTTCTTGGTCTAGGTTTGCTTGCGCTGTGGTTGCTGTTTGGGCATCTCGCCCTGCCAGCGGATGTGTTTGCGTTGGAGCCCGCCGACAGCGCAAAGGCTGGCGTTGGGCATGAGGCAAAGGCTGCCCCTGTTCACGGCGAAAAGGCGGAAGGTGCCCACGCGGGAAAGCCGGAAGCTGAACGCGGCGCTCCGATGGATTTTGTCGGCGACTTGGCGATTTGGTCGCTCGTGACTTTTTTGGTGTACCTTGTCGTTCTCAAGAAAGCTGCTTGGGGACCGCTGATCCAAGGTTTGGATCAGCGCGAAGCCAAGATGAAACAGCAGATCGCCGGTGCCGAGTCGGCGCGAGTCAAGGCGGAAGCCATGCTTGCCGATCACGCCAAAAAGCTCGACAAGGTTCAAGACGAAGTCAAAGAGATTCTTGCGGAAGCTCGGCGAGATGCGGAGCACACGAAGCAGGAAATCGTCGCACTGGCGAATCGAGAGGCTGAGGCGACACGGAGACGTGCTGTCGAAGACATCGAACACGCTCGAGACTTGGCGATGAAGGAGTTGTTCGATTTCTTGAACGACAAAGTGATCGGTGCGACCGGCATTGTTCTCGGCCGAGCGTTGTCCGAGGACGATCAAAAACGTCTCGTGCAGGATGCGCTCAATCAAATGGGATCGAAGACTTAGTTCGATCAAACAGGTTTTGGGAACGCTCATTGGCGCTAATCTTTGCACATGAACCAGCTCTTGCGATTCATTAGCCGAGGTTGACGAGGATTCGTGTTCTCTTTGAGGTTCGTATGTCAGAGCCGCTGCAAACGAAAATTCCGAGCGTGATGGAAGATCCGAATGCGATTCAAATCGCGCGGGTCTATGCCAAATCGTTTCTCGACGCGGCCATAAACACAGTCGGCGTCGAGTCGGCTCTCGAAGAGGGGCAATCGTTCGTCGATGACGTACTCGCTCGGAATTTGGAGTTCGAGCGGTTGATGGTTTCACCAACCGTCAATCGGGACGACAAGCTCAAGTTGATTGACCGAGTGGTGTCAGGGCGTGGCTCGGAGTTCTTCACAAACTTTTTGAAGGTGTTGGCTCGGCATGATCGGCTCGATCTGTTGCCGAGCATTTTGCGGGCGGCGCGGATTCAGAACGAGCAGACTTCGGGGCGCAAACGAGTCTCGGTGAAGACGGCTAAACCGCTGTCGGACGAGTCTCGGCAAGCGATCATCGACAAGCTGCGAGCGGCGTTTGCGTTTGAACCGATTCTTGAAGCGGAGACCGACCCGTCGCTGATCGGCGGCATGGTCATCCGCGTGGACGATACCGTTTATGACAGTTCGCTGCGGACTCGGCTGAAACAGCTCAGAGCCCGCTTGCGCGAGAGGAGCCTCCATGAAATTCAAACCGGACGAAATCGCTTCAGTCATCCAGAAGGAGATTGAGGACTTTCGCGGCCAAATCGAAACGGCCGAAGTCGGTCGCGTGCTCGAAGTGGGTGACGGCATCGCTCGGTGCTACGGCCTGTCGTCGGCCATGTCCGGCGAAATGGTCGAGTTCCCCGGCGGCATTCGCGGACAGGTCTTCAACCTGGAAGAGAACTCCGTCGGCATCATCATCCTCGGCGATTACTTGAAGATCGCCGAAGGGGACGAGGTTCGCACGACCGGTGCGTTGCTGTCGGTCCCCGTCGGCGATGCGCTCGTCGGCCGAGTCGTCGATCCGCTGGGCAATCCGCTCGACGGCAAAGGCCCGATCCTCGCGACCGCCACGCGACCGCTGGAATACGCGGCTCCGGGGATCGCTGGTCGTCAGCCGGTGAAGCAGCCGTTGCAGACCGGCATCAAGGCCATCGACTCGATGACCCCGGTCGGACGCGGTCAGCGCGAACTGATCATCGGCGACCGCAAGACCGGCAAGACCGCCGTCGCGATCGACACGATCATCAATCAAAAAGGAAGCGGCGTCATCTGCGTGTACGTCGCGTGCGGACAGCGAGCGTCGAACGTCGCAGCCGTTTACGAAAAGCTCAAAGAGCACGGCGCGATGGACTACACGATCATCGTGTCGGCCACGGCGTCCGATCCCGCTCCGATGCAGTACATCGCCCCGTATGCCGGATGCGCGATGGCCGAGCACTTCACTTACAACGGCGGACACACGCTGGTCGTGTACGACGACCTGACGCGGCAAGCTCAGGCATATCGCCAGTTGTCGCTGCTCGTGCGACGTCCGCCCGGTCGCGAGGCGTATCCCGGCGACGTGTTTTACTGTCACAGCCGCTTGCTCGAACGTTCGGCCAAGCTGAGCAACGAACTCGGCGGCGGTTCGCTGACGGCGTTGCCGATCATCGAAACGCTCGACGGCGAAGTCTCGGCGTACATCCCGACGAACGTGATCTCGATCACCGACGGTCAAATCTACCTGGAGCCCTCGCTGTTCCTGGCCGGTATTCGCCCCGCCATCAACGTCGGTATCTCGGTCAGCCGCGTGGGTGGCAACGCTCAGACGAAGGCGATGAAGAAGATCGCCGGCTCGCTGCGGCTGGACCTCGCCGCGTTCCGCGAACTGGAAGCGTTCGCCGCGCTCGGCACCGAATTGGACAAGGCCACGCAACGGCAACTCGACCGAGGCTACGTCATGGTCGAACTGCTCAAGCAATCGCAGTTCGGCCCGCTGCACTTCGCCGATCAGGTCATCAGCATCTACGCCGGCACGAAGGGCTATTTCGACGACGTTCCGCGAGCCAAAGTGTCGAGTGCCGAAAAGGAATTGCTCACGTTCATGCGCGAGCAAAAATCCGAAGTCCGAGACAAGCTCATCGAAACCGGCGAACTGTCCGCGGATGTCGAGAACGGCCTGAAGGCTGCACTGGAAGAATTCAAGAAGCAGTACGCGGCAGGTAAGAAATAGTTCGGTTATCGGCACGACTCGACGTCGCCTGTTATCCTTGACGCCGAGGAGGCAATCATGGCTTACAGCGATTTCACGGTTACGAAAATCAAGAAAGACTTCGGTATTCGTCTCGACGAAAAGGGCAACCATTTCGGGAAGTTGGAACCGATCAAAATCAGTCAGCGGTTGCGGGATCAGTTGGATGAAGGCGTCCCGCTCGCATCGTTGATGAATACGGAAAAAGCTCGTTCCGAGCAGATCATCAGTCCTGTATTGATGGAAGCTCGGCGGCAAGCGGGGCGAAGCGTTGCGATTTTTTCGGGAGTGGAGTTCAACGTCGATGCGGAAAAGGGACTGAAGGGGAACTGCGATTTCTTGTTGAGCCTGTCAGAGGAGCAATTGGCCGTCGAGAGTCCGATCGTCGCGGTAGCAGAAGCCAAGAATGACAACTTCGTACTCGGATACGGACAGTGTTTGGCGGAAATGATCGCCTCCCAAATCTTCAATGAAGGTCGTGGCGAGAAGAATCAAATCATCTACGGTGTGGTGACAACGGGAACGAACTGGAAGTTTTTGAAGCTCGTGGGTGACACGGCCTTCTTGGATGTTGAAGACTACCACATCAGTCAGTCTGATCGAGTTGTGGGAATCTTGGTGGCGATGCTTCGCGGAAGCGCGGCATAGTTGAAACGGGTTTGATATGGCCAAAGCACGCGCGATTGTGAAACGCCTGAAGGCGGTCAAGAACATTCGCAAGATCACCAGGACGATGGAATTGATCGCGACGGCTCGCTTCAAAAAGGCGATGGACCGAGCGACCGAGGCCGCCGCATATACCAAGAAGATCTCCGAGATCGTCGCCGACCTCTCGGCCACGAACCTGACCTTCACGCATCCGTTGCTGAAGTCTCACGAGACGCAGACCAACGGCATCCTGTTGATCCTGACCTCCAATCGCGGCTTGTGCGGCGGCTACAACGGATCCGTGTTGCGACCGGCGTTGGCTCGGCAGAAGGAATTGAAGGGGAGTTTGAACCTCGCCGTCGAATGCTCCGGCCGCCGAGGCTTGGCGTTCTTGAAGTACCAGCAGATCGACGTCACCGAGCAGTTCACCAACTTTGAAGACAAGCCCGGCTACGACGAAGTCGAAGCGATCGCCAATCGTTACATCGAGCTGTATTGCTCCGGAAAACTCGACCGGCTGGACATCGCCTACACGAAGTTCGAGAGCGCGTCGCGGCAACGACCGGTCGTCGAAACGCTGCTGCCGATCGGCAGTCTCGCCACCGGCGCTGTGCGCGGGTCTCCCGACCCCGCACGCTCGGCGGGAGACCTTCGGTCTGGCGGCGGTGCGGGGTCGGGAGACCCGCGCACAGCGCAGGCCACCGAGAAAAAGATCGATTACGAATTCCTGCCGTCCGCCGGAGAGATTCTCGAAGAGATCGTTCCGGCCGCGTTCAAAGCTCGGCTCTTCAAGTGCTTCCTCGACGCCGCGGTCAGCGAACAGATCGCTCGCCGAGTCGCCATGAAAGCCGCCACCGAGAACGCCGGCGACATGATCAAATCGCTCTCCATGCAATACAACCGAGCCCGCCAATCGCAGATCACTTCGGAGTTGTCCGAAATCATCGGCGGTGCCGCGGCGCTGGAGGCGTAATAAAAAGAACACGTCGTCGTTGATTTCGGAACACAGAAATGGCCGACGGCGTGAGTGAACTTGGAAAAGCGGGCAAGCATCGAATGGATGATGCTCGCGGATTGATCAAAGCGGTACGCTGGCGTGGAGCCATGTATCTGGCTGGTTACTCGGTCGAGTGTTTGTTGAAAACCAAACTGATGCAGATGTTCGATTGCCGACATCTGCGAGAATTAGAAGAGGAATTGATCCGGCGAAATGCCATTCCATCCCAAGCAACGGTCTTTACGCATCAACTAGAGGTGTTGCTGCGATTGACCAAAGCATTTGATCGGCTACGGCAGAGCGAAGATCATTGGCGGTCATTCAATCGGGTGAACCGCTGGGTGCCGGCTTGGCGATACTCGGCGGACTTATCGAACAGAGACGACGCCAACGATTTCCTGGAAGCCGTGATAAAGGTTTCGCTCTGGATTGAGCACAACATTTGAGGAGGCCGAAACAATGGCCGACGTTCAAATCAAGAAAAAGGTTCGCAAAGTCTTGAAAGACTCGTACTTCAAAGGCCCGGACGATCTTGTTGACGTCTCCGATGGCCCTGGCGACAGCATTCATGTCGTCATCGTCAGTCACAAATTCGACGGGCTTCGCATGAAGGCCAAGGATGATTTGATCTGGTCAGTCTTGTCAAAAAAACTTCGGCCAGAGGAGTGGGGGAAGGTTTCATTGTCAGTCGGGACAAGTCCAGAAGACATCAAGGCCATCTAGTTTTTAGCGCGAGAATCGCGGTTAAATAAGTTGGAAGAACGAGGAACGACATGGTTGCAGCTACAAACATTGGTCGAGTTACGCAGGTCATCGGGTCGACGTTCGATGCCGAGTTTGGCGAAGGCTACCTGCCGGACATTTACAACGCCTTGAAGGTCGACGCGACCGTCAAAGGGACACACGTCAAAGTCACTGGTGAGGTGCAGCAGCATCTCGGCGGCAGCCGAGTCCGTTGCGTCGCCCTCGGCACGACCGACGGCATGACGCGCGGCATGGACGTGCTCGACACCGGTGCTCCGGTGAGCGTGCCGGTTGGCAAAGGGACGCTCGGCCGAGTCTTCAATGTGCTCGGCGATGAGATCGACGGTCGTGGCCCGGTGGTGACCGACGAGCGGTGGCCGATTCACCGTCATGCTCCGCTGCTGGAAAACCTCAGCTCGAAGACCGAGTTGTTCGAGACCGGCATCAAGGTGATCGATCTGCTGACGCCGTTCGTGCGCGGTGGTAAGGCCGGTCTGTTCGGCGGTGCCGGTCTCGGCAAGACGGTCATTCTCACCGAACTCATCGCTCGTATCGCGTCCGCTCACGGCGGTTACTCGGTGTTCGCGGGGGTCGGCGAACGAACTCGCGAAGGGAATGATCTCTGGCTGGAAATGCAGGAGACCAAGATCGGCAACACCGGCCGCTCGGTCATCGAGCAGACCGCGATGGTGTTCGGTCAGATGAACGAACCGCCTGGAGCACGTCTCCGCGTGGCACTGTCCGCACTGACGATGGCCGAGTGGTTCCGCGACTCGACCGGTGCCGACACGCTGCTGTTCGTGGACAACATCTTCCGGTTCTCGCAAGCCGGTTCCGAGGTCTCCGCGTTGCTCGGCCGTATGCCGTCCGCTGTGGGTTACCAACCGACGCTCGGCACCGAACTGGGTGAGCTGCAAGAACGGATCACCTCCACGAAGAACGGAGCCATCACGTCGGTGCAAGCCGTGTACGTCCCCGCCGACGACGCGACCGACCCCGCTCCCGCGACCGCGTTCGGACACCTTGACGCCTTCCTCTACCTCGAACGCAAAATTACCGAGAAAGGGATCTACCCGGCCGTCGATCCACTGGCCTCGTCGTCCCGAATCCTCGATCCGCAGATCGTTGGTGAGCGGCACTACGCGGTCGCTCGCAGCGTGCAACGCATCTTGCAGCGCTACCGCGAACTGCAAGATATCATCGCCATCCTGGGCGTTGACGAACTGAGCATCGAAGACAAAGAGGTCGTGCATCGCGCCCGCCGCCTCGAGCGTTTTCTGTCTCAGCCGTTCCTCGTGGCCGAAGTCTTCACCGGCAAACCGGGCAAGATCACCCCGCTGGCCGACACGATCCGCAGCTTCGAGGAAATCTGCGCCGGCAAATGGGACCACCTCCCCGAATCCGCCTTCATGT
>JBJXEX010000278.1:0-20895 GCA_046156195.1 Planctomycetaceae bacterium
CATCCATGCTGACCTCCCAAAGGTTCTCCATTTCCCCCCATCGCGCTCAGCTTAAACCAGAAATCTCGTTTTCTCCTATTGACGTTTTCCGACCGCTATCAAAACAACAAAACCTGGGATGCACCCCGGGCATTGGAACGCGGAACAAACTGCTTCCCGTCGCGCGTGAATCGCGATATCTTGCTCTGATGTGTGTGAGCATGTTGGAGGAATCGGCTCACGTCGCCTTTGAGACTATGAGGTCATTGATGACATTCGATCTGCTTTCGCGTCTGGAAACCCCGCGGGATTTACAGGGACTTTCGGATGACCAGCTTCGCCAACTGGCGGCGGAAATCCGCGAGGCCCTGTGCTCGGTCTGTGCGGATCGCACCGCTCACTTCGCCAGCAACTTGGGGGTGGTTGAGCTGTGTCTCACGCTGCATCAGGTCTTCGATTTCTCGAAGGACCGGCTGATCTGGGACACCGGGCATCAAATTTATCCGCATAAGCTCGTCACTGGACGGCTGGCCGAGTTCTCGTCGATCCGCCGCAAGGGGGGCTTGATGGGATATCCCAACCCGGAGGAATCGGCCTACGACCTCTTCATGACGGGACACGCAGGATCGAGTGTTTCGACGGCGCTGGGGCTGAAGGTGGCCGATGACCTGTTGCACGCCGATGACCGCCGCTCGGTCGCGGTGGTGGGTGATGGAGCCTTGCCGTCGGGCATCGTCTTTGAGGCGTTCAATAACGCGGCGGGATTGAAGAAAGATCTGCTGGTCATTCTCAACGACAACAAGATGGGGATCTGCCCGCGCGTCGGTGGGTTGGCGGAGACGCTCGATAAAGCTCGCGTCGCGCCGTTCTACAACGGCTTGAAGCGGGACGTGGCTTGGCTGCTCAACAAACTGCCGGTGGTCGGCGAGACGATGGAGCACGCGCTGGCTCAGTTCAAAGACGCGGTCAAAGGGTTTCTGCACGGCGGCATGTTGTTCGAGGAGATGGGCTTTCGGTACATCGGCCCGGTGGATGGGCACGACATCTCGGCGTTGCGGCGATACCTCGAAATGGTCAAGAACGTCCGCGGCCCGGTCTTGCTGCACGTCTTCACGGAGAAGGGCCACGGCTTCGAGCCGGCCTGCCAAGACCCCGTCAGATTTCACGCGCCGTCCCCGTTCACTCGCACCGAAGACAACGAGATCGTCCCCTCGAAAGCCTCCTCCAGCCGCGCGTACACGAATGCGGTGAGCGATGCGATTTACTCGGCCATGAAGCGGGACACTCACGTTTGCGTCGTGACCGCCGCCATGTGTGCCGGCAATGCCCTCAACAAGATTCGCACGGAGATTCCCGATCGCTTCTTCGATACCGGGATCTGTGAAGGCCACGCCGTCGCGTTCGCCGCCGGCATGGCCAAGAGCGGCATGAGGCCGGTCATCGACATCTACAGCACGTTTCTGCAACGGAGCTTCGATCAGATTTTTCAAGAGGTCACGTTGCAAAACCTACCCGTCGTGTTGTGCCTGGATCGCGCGGGCTTGGTCGGCCCCGATGGTCCGACGCATCACGGCGCGTTCGACAACACTTATCTCCGCTGCTTCCCGAACCTCGTCCTGATGGCTCCCGGTGACGAGAGCGACGTCGCTCCGATGCTCGATTTCGCTCTGACTTACAACGGCCCGACTTCCATCCGGTATCCGAAGGCCAATGTCGAACGGTTTGACCGTCCCACAACACCGGTGGAACTGGGCAAGTCGGAAGTCTACGAGTGGGGCACCGATGGCATGTTCATCGCCTTCGGCACGCTGTTCGGCGACTGCGTCCGTGCCGCTGAAAAGCTGCGTGCCGAGGGACTCGATGTCGGTGTCATCAACGCTCGGTTCGCGAAGCCGTTGGACACCGAGACGATCCTCAAGGCGGTGGAAGAGTGCGGGTTTGTCATCACGGTCGAAGAGGGGACGCTGTGTGGTGGCTTCGGCAGCGCGGTTCTCGAAGCGGCCAACGACGCCGGGCTTCGTACCGACCACATCAAACGCCTGGGCATCCCCGACCGCTTCATCGAACACGGCGAACGAGCGGAGTTGCTGGCGGATGTCGGCCTTGATGTCGAGGGCATGATGGCCGCCGCTCAAGCGATGTCTCGCACTCCACTATCAGTTTGAGACGAGAATTGGGAATCCAACGATGACGAATTCATTCATGCTCGAATATTGGTTGGATGATGGATGGTATGTGGGTCGCCTGCGCGGCGTTCCGGGAGCCTTCAGTCAGGGTGAGACATTGGATGAACTTGAGGCCAATGTTCGTGAGGCGTACCAACTGATGCTGGAAGAAGAAGAACCGGCTCCGGCAGGTGCTCAGACGCGGGAGCTGGCGGTTACAGCATGAAGCGGCAAGAGTTCATCCGCGAGTTGGAGCAATCGGGCTGATCCGACGTCAGCTCGGTTTGTCGTGACAGATCAGTTCGCGTCACTTCACCCGGCGGACGAGTCTCATGCCTTGGCCGAGGTAGAGTTCTTGCAGATCACTATTAGTCCAGCGTTCGCGACCGGCATCCGGGGTCGGTTCGCCGATCTCGACCAAGTCGGTGACGAACCCCAGCAGGACGACCGAATGACGGACTCCGGGGGTCCAACCGAATTCGGTTTGATAGAGCGGATCGGCTTGATCGGGATTCGACAGCCCGACGCTCAAAATGGCGGGAGCACCTCGCGATCGCAGTTCGTCCGCCGAACCCGTGAAGACTTCCACATCCCACTCGGTGTTGGCTGTCTTGATTTTCAGGCCGCGATACAGCCCCATCCAATTGGTGCCTCGGCGAGTCAAACAGAGTTCGGCCATCTCCTGCTCGGTCGCCTCAATGCCGTGCATTCTTAGCAGCGTCGCGGCGGATGCGGCCGAACAGGTTTGCTTCGTGGTTTGCAGGCAGATGCCTTCGCTCCACAGAGTCCCGCAGTGCGGCGCGGTGCCCAGCAGCGGTGAGATGACGACGAAGAGGCCGGTGAGTTGCAACACCGTCACGGTGATCCCGCGTCGCCAAACGGGGACCGACGACTGGGTCGAAGCCAAGCCTCCCAGAAGTGCCGCTTCCAACAAAAACCAATTTCCGACCACGATCAAGTTGGAAAAAGGGAGCCACCGCACGAGAGCCGTTTGATCCCACAAACAGGCGATGTAACCGAGCAACGCGACGATCGTCAGCACGCTCAGCCGATTCATGGTGCGAGCGGAGACACGGCGACCGATCGTCCGGCCGACGCCGAACAACACGGCCGAGAGCGCCGCCAGAATCAACAGTCCGAGGTAAAGATCCCCCATGATCGGGGCCTCGACAGGCAAGAAGGGATGGTTGCCATTGATGAAGATTAGACGAAGAGAATGTGAACGATTCGCTTTGTTTCGTCCACCCAGGTTTCCAGCGATCCCGTGTCTCGTGCGTCGCGTGTCTCTTCGCAACGAGCGAAGAGGGCGGCTGATGGGGACTTATTCGAAGTCATGACCCGCTCCGCCGCGGCAGAGCAAGGCCCCACGGATGAAGAAAAACGAAACGGCCTGTCATCCAACGAGCCGTGCAACCTCGATCAAAAGGAGGCTTTGTTTCCGACCTCCCATCATTCTGCTCGCCGGAATTCAGCAGAATGATGGGTGGGCAGAATGATGGGAGATTGTTTGGCGTCTTCCTTCATTCGTTGGACATCGTTGGCCCCCTCTTTTTGAAGTCCCCACGGCGGAATGTCGGTTCAACATTTCTCGGCCCCAATGTCGGCTTCCGCAAGAAGCCCCGCCATTCCCCCAAAAATTCAGCGAGGCCACCGAGAAGCGACTCTCAGCGCTCTTCGTCGCACCTAACAACGTGATTCACCCTGAGCGAGCGCTACACAGCCAACGCCGGAGTTCGATAACCTCTCGCCGCGTTTCGTCATTCGATCCTTTAAGGCCGACCATTTTCGTGGACTCAACGTCATCCAACTCCGATACACCGCTGGCGAGTTCGCCGGTCTTGCAGGGCGAGCAGGTTTGCTTCACCGGCACGCTGGCCTCCATGACGCATCGGCAGGCGATGGACTTGGTCGAACAACACGGCGGTGCGGCGACTCACAGCGTCAGCAGACAAACCTCAATGTTGATCGTCGGCGAGGAAGGCTGGCCGTTGGAGTCCAACGGAACTCCGTCCGTCAAGCTGCAACAAGTCACCGAGTGGAATCAACACGAGCTTCACGTCCAAGTCTTGCCGGAATCCGAGTGGCTGCATTTGCTCGGACTGGAAGAACGCCGGCGCGAGGTGCATCGCCTGCTCACCCCCGCGATGCTCAGCCAATCGCTGCATGTCTCGGTCGGACTGATCCGCCACTGGGAGCGGATGGGTCTCATCAAACCGGCAAAGAAGGTTTACCGCCTGCCGTACTTCGATTTTCAAGAAGTGGCCTGCGTGCGACGCTTGTCCGAATTGTTGCAAGCCGGAGTCTCACAGCATGAACTCGAAGTGAGCTTGAGCCGCTTGCAGGCGATGCTGCCGGGGACCGAAAAGTCGCTCGCACAACTGACGCTGTTGGCTCGTGATCAACACGTCGTCATTTGCGATGAGGCGGGCTTGATCGAACCGATCTCGCAACAACGGCTGTTTGATTTCGATCTGCAAAGCTCTGCGGACGTGGAGACGCCAGACAACGAGACGGTGAGTCTCCCACTGGCCGATTCTTCCGCTCTCGTGCCGACTCTCTCTCTCTCAACCAACGACTGGTTCGAACGTGGTAGTCAGCTTCTTGAGGAAGGCCGAGCGACTGATGCCGTGGAAGCGTTCCGTTGCGCGCTGATGTCCGATCCCTCGAATCCCGAAGCACATTTGCATCTGGCCGAGGCGATGTATCGCACGGGCAACTTGGCCGGGGCCTTCGAGCGATTTCATGTCGCCGTCGAGTTGGATCAGCATTATCTCGAAGCCTGGATGCAGCTCGGCTGTGTCGCGGCCGAGTTGGGGCAAACCCAATCGGCACTGGAAGCGTTCGACATCGCGCTGCAATGTCATGCCGATTATCCGGACGCTCACTTTCACAAAGCAGAATTGCTGCACCGTCTGAATCGCACTGCCGAAGCGATCCCGCATTGGCAGGCGTATCTCGCTCAAGACCAACGCGGCCCGTGGGCCGATGTGGCGCGACAGCGAATCGAAGCGGTGGAATGTGAGTGAATCAATTCAAACGTCATCGACCGAGGCCCGTGGCTAGCGCCATCGGCTCACAAAGTCAGAGTGACAACGCGAGCGAATTGCGTTGTCGGCAGTCGCTCACCAAGATTCTTTCTCGTTCCCGCGCGATGACTTGGTCAAGACTCGGAACGTGGGAACGAGAATGAAGACGGAGCCGAAATCTCTTGAAGGAATTTCCAATGCCAACTCTGTGGCCAGACTCGGATGTCAGCCCTGAAGAAATGTTGCAAGTGGCGATCGACTCGGCGCGCGAGGGGGGAGCCATCCTCAAGGATTGGGCCGGGCGATTCACCATCACCGAAAAGAGCCGAGCCAATCTTGTCACCGAGGCGGACTTCGCCTCACAGCACGCGATCCATGCGCGGATTCATGGCCGCTTCCCGACTCACAATTTTCTCGGCGAGGAAGGTCTGGCGGAAACCAACAGCGACTCGCCGTGGCGGTGGGTGATCGACCCGTTGGATGGCACGTCCAACTATGTGCATGGCTTTCCTTATTACGCGGTCAACATCGCGGCGGAGTACGGCAAAGAGTTGATGATCGCGGTGACGTTCGATCCGAATCGCGATGAGTTATTCACGGCGATCAAAGGCCGGGGAGCGTTCGTCAATGGGCAGCCGATTCGCCCGACCGGAGTGACGGTTTTGCAGGACGCAATGGTTGTGGCAAGTATGCCGGTCGCCTGTCGGCCGGAGCATTACGCGGTTCAGCAATGGCTCAAAGTGATGCCGCATGTGCAGACGGTGCAGCGAACCGGATCAGCGGCTCTGAACCTGGCGTATGTCGCGGCCGGTCGAATGGATGCGTTTTGGTCGGGCAGCCTGAAAGCGTGGGACATGGCTGCGGGAGTGTTGTTGGTGCAAGAAGCGGGCGGACGGGTCACGCGCATGAATGGCGAGCCAATCGACATCGAAGTCCCGGACCTACTCAGCAGCAACGGCTCACCGATTCACGATGCTCTGCAACAGTTGTTGTGATCGCGACGATCGCGTCAGGTGTGAAACCCGCGGCGCGATCGGATGCTGCTGTCGAGCCTTCTGGTCGGGGACTATATTCCGGGCGAAGTCCTGCGGCGGTGCGGCCAACGAACTCGAAGCGTGAGTCTGGCTCTACCAAGATTCCGGGCCTACCCAGTGAGAGAGATGATGCTCGATCTGATCGCACAACCTGTTCTCCGCAGTCTGCATCGAATCGCGATCGCGCTGAGCGTGTTGGTCATGGCCACGGTGGGGTTCGCTCAGAACACGAACAATCCTTCGACCAGCGATAAGCCCAGCGAATCGCCCGCTTCGAAGCCGCAGCCGGTCCCTGCGATCGGTCCTCCCGCGCGCGGCTTGAAGGCCGGCATGGACGATGTCTTCGAATTAATGGACAAGGATGGGCAGATTCGATTCCTCCCGCATTGGCGAACACTGGAGAAGTTCGAGCAGTGGCTGAAGTCGCAAGAGGCGAACAACAATCCGTTGGCTCCCGCCGTCAGCGTCAGCAGCGTCTCGTTCGAGGGGGCGGCCGAGACGAATGATGATTCGATCACGCTCGATGCGACTCTGACGATCTCGATCAATCGCGATGACGAAGATGTGCTCGTGCCGTTGGGATTGAACGAGGCCACGCTGCTAAAGAAGGTCGAACACGTTGGCCCCGGCGAGTTGGAGTTTCACAAGTTCGATCCAGAGATTGGCTATCGCTGTTGGCTGCGCGGCAAGGGACCGCATGAATTGAAGATGACGCTGGCGGTGCCGTTGCGACGGCAGGGTGTCGCGAGAAGATTGATGCTGCGATTGCCGGAGACGCCGGGGAGTTCCATCAAGCTGATCGTGCCGCTGCCGAAGGTCTCCGCGAAGGGCTTGGAGCGCGGCTTCGTGAAAACGAAATCGCTGGAGAATGGTCGCACGGAGATTCAAGCGTTTGGTCCGCCGGGGAGTTTGCTGGATCTCAGTTGGCAGCCGGTCAGCGACGTTTCCGAAGTGAAGTCCGAGCTGCAAGCGATCACGTTCATCGCCGCCGACTTGCGTGCGGAGTCCTTCGTACTGGAAGCGACACAGCAAGTCCGATCGATTCAAGGGACGTTCGACAAGATCGTCGTGCGGCTGCCGCCAGAGTTCGAGTTGCTGGATGTCTCCGGCCGCGAGGTGAAAGAGTCGGCCGCGATTCCGGGTTCACCCGCGCGCGTGTTGGTGACGTTGACCGGGCCGACATCGGGACCGGTGGTTTTGAAGTGGGTGATGTCATCGAAAGTCGCTGCCGATGCGGCGCGATTGCCGGCACTCGAAGGCTTTGAGGTGGCGGACGCTCGGCAGCAGAAGGGACATATCGCGGTCATTGCCTGGGAGGGAGTCAATCTTCGCAAGCGCGACGGCGAGGACCGCTTCGTGGATCGGGACACGTTGGCCGCTTTGCGAGACGTCCCTGACTTTCATCCGCCGACGAGTGGCAATGGGAACACAACCATCTATCGGTTCTTGAAGCAGCCGTTTCGATTGATGCTCGACGTGCAGAAGATCGAGCCGTACTTCTCGGCGGAGCAATCGCACTTGGTGCGACTGGCCACGAATCGCGCCGACTTGGAGACGACTCTGCTGGTTCGCGTCTTTCGCGGATCGTTGCTCGATCTCGTCCTGCCGTGGCCGGGGTTCAAAGCGGAGGGCTGGGAAGCGATCTCGAACGACACGCCCGATATCGTCGAGCAAGTCGCCGTCGAAGAGACGCCGAGCGGTTCACAACTACGAGTGCGGCTGGTCGATCGCAAGACGCGAGGCAACGGTGAATTTGAAATTCGGCTGACCACTCGCCGAGCGATCCCGACGAACGATGCGGCGTTCAATCTGACTCTGCCGTTTGTCGCGGCCAGCGGGCAGAAAGCATCGCAAGTCATCGTGGCTCCCAGCAGCAATCTGGAAGTCGAATGGACTCCTCAGAACGAGACGCTCGCGCGGCCGACGACGCCGGACGAAGAGGTGCTCGACGTTTTGGAATCGACGCGCAACGTCACCGCGTGGCGCTGGGAGACGGGGACACCGGCGTTCTCCGCGAAAGCGAAAGTGCAGCAGCAGGCGATTCGCATCGAGTCGGTCAGTGACTTGGCCGTCGCCACTCGCAGCGTGACCGTGAAGCAACGAATCGGATACGAGGTGGCATTCGAGCCGCTCACTCAAGTCCGATTGATGGTGCCCCGCGCGATCGCCGAACGGGTGCGGTTCCAACTCCGCGACTCGTCGGGACAATCGAAGCCGTTGCCGCCGCCGAGGTTCACCGGGTTGGAGATCGATCAAGCACGACAATGTCGCTTGCCGCTCGATCAGCCGCAGGTCGGCAAGTTTGAAGTGCTCGCCGAATTCGAGGTGGAGCGAACTTCCGACATGAGTGACGAACCGGTGCTGGTCAGCGTTCCCGTCCTGCAATCGTCGGACGCGGAGTTGTCGGCGACACGAGTCCAATGGAAGACCGGCGAGAAGTGGACCGCCACGCTCGACGATTCGGCCTGGACATCGGAACTCGGCCCCGACAAGACCTCGATCTGGAAAGCCAACGGAGCCAGGAACACGATCGCGATCAAAATCGCATCGACCAGTGACTCGGCTTTGCAGGACTTCACCGTGCATCGAGCCTTGATTCGGACGGTGCTGGGGGAAGGCCGATCGCACTCGCAAGCGCTGCTGGAACTCGATCGGGACGTGCGCGAGATCACGTTGACGCTGCCGCCCGAAATCGCCGCGCAGAAGTTTCAAGCGTGGTGGAACGGCGTGGCGGTCATCGTCGAGCCGCTTGCTCGCGGTGGCACCACGGGTGGGGAAAGCGAAGTCCGGCTGCGTCGTCCGCTGTTGTCCAAGACCGCGTTGCGAGACACGGCGGATGAGGGCAAGACTAGAGCGTCACTCTGGTTCGATTATGTCTCGCAGCAGCCGACACACTTTGGTTGGAGCAATCGTCACGAGTTGGTCGCTCCGCAATTCGCGAGCACGGTCTGGATCGCGCAGACGATCTGGCAAGTGGTGCTCCCGTCGGATCAACACCTGCTGACCGCACCGCGCGATTACGCTCTGCAATATCATTGGCAAAGGTCGCTGATCATGTGGAGCCGTCAGCCGAATTTTGGCTATGAGCGGATCGACCGAGTCCTTCAAGAAGCGGCGATGAATCGGAGCGATGGTGCGTCGATGACGGCGTTCGCGGCGGGTGACTCCGGCAGCCTGTACCCGTTGAGCTGCTTTGGTTCGCCGCAGCCGCTGGTCTTCTGGACGATGAGCCGCGCGGCGGTCGTGGGTTGCGGAGCGGGGCTGGCGTTGCTGCTGGGGTTTGTCTTGATTCGTCTGCCAGCGACTCGCCATGTTCTGACGTTTTTAGTGGTGGGATTCTTAATGGCTCTGGCCGCGCTGTGGTTTTCTGAACCTGTCAAAGTGCTCCTACAACCGGCGATCTTGGGAGCCGTCATGGCCGTCGTCGCGGCGATCATCGACCGCGTCGGCCGCCGCGATCCACAGACACCGCTGGTCACGCTCTCGTCACCGAGCGACTTCTACGCCTCGTCAGGATCGGGGGTTCGCGGCGTTGGTGGGGGTGGAACCTTCGATGCCTCGACCTCGCCACCGCAAGGCGCTGTGCCGAACGAGCCGATCTCGGCCGGCGGGGCAGGAGGCCGAACATGAGGGGCGATGGCAAATGTCAGATGACAGATGGCAGATGGCAGATGGCTGATGGCAAATGTCAGATGGCAAATGGCAGATGGCCATCCTCCATCTTCCATCTTCCATCTGCCATCCGCCATTTGCCATTTGCCATCGCATCCCTCGTCTTACTCCTGCTCGTTCTCCCGTCCCTCACATGTGCCGACGACAAGCCGCTCACGATTCGGCACGTCTTCGTTCCGGTCGATAAGCCGGAGCTGTGGCCGAAGGATGGCGATCGTCAGCCGATTCCGTTTGCCGAATACCTCGAACTGCGCGATGCGAATCCGCCGGTGCGTGCGGCTCGGCACGGAGCGCATTTGGAATGGCAGTCGTTGTCGGCGACATTCGATCCCGCGCGCGGCGTGCTGACCGATGGTCGCTGGTTGGCCGAGGTGCGCGGGACCGAGAAGGTCTCGCGGTTGATGTCGCTGGAGCCGTTGGATCTGCCGATCTCCGAGTTGAAGTGGTCGGACGGTGACGCGCTGTGGGGGACGGCTCCGTCGGGCGAGACGCTGCTGCTGGTCGATGCGGCTCAACGGCGATTGGAAGGTCGCTTCTCGCGGCAAGGGCGACGTCTGCAACGGACCTGGCAGTTCGATTTGCGGCTCGCGACCGCGACAGTTTCGGAGTTGAAGCTGCGAGTGCCGGCGAAGTATTCGTTGAAGTGTTCGGCCGGGATGCTTCGCGGTCCATTGGCCAGTGGCGAGGAAGGCTGGCGATTGTGGCAAGTGAATCTCGGCAGTCAGTCGCGCTGCGAGGTTTTGGTCATCGAGTCACCGGCGGTCGCGCCGACGGAGCCGGTCGTCGTTTACGAGCAGACATCCTCGTATGTGCTGCGCGAGGCGGAGGTCGAGATTCAATGCGAGATCAATGCGGAGATCTTTCACACGCCCAAGTCGGCACTGGCCTTCACGGTGCCGGACAACTTGACGATCTACACGATTGGCTACGCGGGCGACTCTCGCTTGAATTGGCGCGAGCTGCCGCGTGTGCCGGGTCAGCCGCGACAAGTGGAGGTCTCGCTGCCAGAGCCGCAGATCGGACGAGTCCGTGCGTTGCAACTGTTGGGAGGCGCGGCGGCGAAGTGGGAGCCGTCGTTCCTGCTGCCGCGAGTCACACTGGTCGGTGGCTGGTTCACGAGCGGCCGTTGGAACGTCTCGGTCGATACGCCGTTGGTTTGGCGCGACTGGCATCCGCTGGGCTTGCGGCTGATCGATATCAACGCGACCTCGCCCACCTCGCGACGACTGTCGTTTACTCAGTTCTTGGCCGAGGCCTCGTTGGGTTTGGATATCACGAAGCCGGAAGCGCGGCTGACCTCTTACGGTGTGCAACGGCTCACGTCCCGCGAGACGACATGGCGACTGACGAGCGAATGGTTGTGGCAATCGAATTCGGGCGTGGCCTTCGCCGCGCGCTGCCGAGTCCCCAGCGGTTGGGAAGTGCTCGATGTGCAATCGCTGCCCGAGTCGGCGAACTCGGAAGTGCGTCACTGGGATGTCGTGAAAGAAGTCTCTGGCGAGCAGACTCTGGTGATCGACTTTTCGACGCCACTGGAAGGACTGGCGGCGCATCGCATCCAAGTCATCGCGCGTCGGCTGCGCGCATTGACGGCCGAGCGAGATTCCTTCGAGTTGCCGACGCCTCTGGATTGCCGGCACTCCGAGCAGATGCTGATTGTGCAATCGCCGATCGGCTGGCGTTGGGACGGATCGGAGGCGGTGCCGGCGACGACCGCGAGCAAGCGGCTGGGAAACCCTTGGCTCGGCTTTGAGCTGTGGAAAGAAGACGCTCCCTCTTGGACTGCGGCGACGTTGCTGAGCCGCTCGACGCAGATCGACACGCCGCTGCATCCGAGCGCGGCGTTCGTACCGGATGCCACGCAAACCACACCCTCGGCCATGAAGCCGAACGACACGATGCCGACTCGCGGCCCGCTCGCGCCCGAATCGGCGATCTCATCAGACGCGGCGTTTCGTGAAGCGGCGACGGAACAATTGATCTGGACGTCCGCGGAATTGCGCTCGCTGATCTTTCCGGGAGGAGACGGTCACGACGCACATGTCTTGTTGCTGCGAGCCGCGCAAGTCGCTCGCGTCGGCCGGCTCGAATTTGAATTGCCCGCTCCGGCCGAACTGGTCGCCGTGCGGATGAATGGAGTTCGCACCGAGCCGGAACGGGACGATCACCGATTTCGTTTACCGGCGATCCCTCAAGGTGGCTTGCAGACGTTGGAGATTCAGTACCGCGTCCCATCGGATCGTGACTTCTTGCGGAATCGCCAAGAGGTTCCGGTGCCGCGTGTGGGTGCTCCGGTGTTGGGCTTTCGGTGGTTGTTCGCGTTTCCGCCCGACGCGCGGCTGACGGAAGAGCCGAGCGGTCTGCGATTGCTGCAACCGTTGGAGCCGACTCCGTGGTCGCGGCGATTGTTCGGCCCGTTGGGTCGGGATGATTCGTCGCAGTGGTTCAATCCGTTTTCCGATCGTGCTTGGGCGGAGCTGTGGATGCCCCCCGTTGCGGCGGCGATCGACGAGACAACGGCGGACACCTTGTTTGCTCCGCCCGGTTGGCGCGTGCGCGAGGCACTGGGTGCCACGTTGCCGACCGAGGTCCACTGGCTGACTTGGAGTGGGAGTCAGGTTCGGGTTCTGGCCTGGATCGGTCTGCTGTTGAGCGTGTCGGTGGGCTGCGTGTTGCGAGTCCGTCGGGCCGCGCCGCGCGTGCAGATCGCGGCCTCTTGGTTGGGACTGTGCGGAGTCGGCGTCGTGCTCTCGGCTCCGGTGTATGCCGAAGCGTTGGGTGGCTGCTTTGTCGGCGCGGTGATCGCGGTGTTGATCCCGCGTCGGCTGGTGATGAGCTATGCGAATCAGAACGCGGCCGCCGAACGAGGTGCCTTCGAGACGACCGTCGCGTTTCAGCGAGTGGTCGGCACATTGATCTTGTCGGCCCTGATCATTTCGTCGGCCGTCGCGGTCGAGAATCCGACGACGTCCGGCAACGGGACGGTTCCTCCGGGTGAGACGTTCGATGTCTTGATTCCCGTGGACAACCCACAAGCCGTGAAAGACGGCGATGTCCGCCCCTCGAACAAGCTGCCGCTCGCCTTCGTGCCCGATTCTCTGCTGCGACGCTGGCGTGACCATCAATCCGGTCGCACGGAACCGGCCAGCTTGATCGAGTCGGCACGGTATGAAGTCGATTGGAATAGCTCGGCCGTGCGCGCGGAGTTTGTCGTGCATCGCCTCCGTCCGCGCGAGCCGCTCACACTGCGATTCCCCTTCGTGACGATCCCGCTGGCCGGAGCCAACGCCTGCACAGTCGATGGTCAACCGCGCCCGGTGTTGGTCAACGCGACTCGCGACGCGCTGCTGCTGGAACTGCCCGGCCTGAACGCGACCGGCTCGCCGATTCTTCCGCTAACGCATCGCGTCGTCTTCTCGCTGCTGCCGCCGATCAAAGCGGATGACAACCCCCAGCGAGTGCAGCTCGATGTGCCGTCAGTGTTGGCGAGCCACATCGTCGTGAAATCCCAGGCCAACGCGACGGTCGAGTCGCCCGGTCGCCGAGGTGAATCGCTAGCGAACTCGGCCGCCGGAGCTTGGACAGGGCAACTCGGCAAATTGGCCCATTGGTCTCTGGAGTTATTGCCACCAGGCAGCACTCGGCCGCGACTCGCCGCCGACGTGAAGGCAGAGGTCTCCTGCTTGGCCGAACTGACTCCCACCGCACTGCGGCAGCGCTATCGGGCGAGATACGCCGTCGTGTCTGGTGAGGTTCACAATATCACTTGGTTGTTGCCGCGCGGTGTGTTGCTTCGCGATGCGGACGTGACCGCCGATCAACTCTTGCAATGGTCGCTGGAGCCTCAGGCCGATGGACGGCAACGCTTGATTCTCGAATTCCGCCAACCGCAGACCGGCGAGTTCGTGGTGGATGTCACGGGACTCCAACCTCCGTTGGGAACCGCCGAGCATCCGCGCTGGGAACCGTGGACAATCGACCCGGACGGCACCGTGTCGGGTGCCAAGAGGATCGCGCTGGGTATCACGTCGCTCGCGGGGTTCAAGCTGTCGCCGCCGCCGATGGATGTCGATCGGATCACGTCGCTGGGCGAATCTGCGTTTGTCAAAGGCTGGGGAGCGGCCTCACTGGCTCGGCCACCGCAAGTGACGTTGCAGTTACTCGCGCCGGCGGAATTGGAGTTCGCGGTCGCACCGCTCGCGGCACAACGCAAGGTGCGGCAAGAACTGTTGCTGAAGATCGGCCGCCATGCCTTCGAGTGGGCACTCTACGCGGAAGTCACCACCGCCGGTTCCCCCGCGTTTCAACATGAAGTGACCGTCGCTCCGCACTTCCGCACCGACGAGGTCTCGGTCACAGAAGACGAAGCCGAACGGCTGGTCAGTTGGTCGCAACACGATCAAAAGCTGGCTCTGTTCCTCCGCGACTCGACCACGGGAATTCAGAACGTCGTGCTGCAAGGCCGCGATGCCGTGCCGCCCGACGGTCGTCTGAAAATTCCAACGCATTGGTTCGTCGATGCGGAACTGTCCGAGTTCTCTCTGCGAGTCACGCATGATCCCGGCTGGCAAGTCGAGTTGTTCGATGACCGCGAACAACTCCTGACTCCCGCCGAGCCTGGCGGATCGGTCCCCGATCAACAGGAGTTGTCGCTCGGCAAGTTCCGCGCGGACCCAAAAGGGACGACGTTGGATGTGCGACTGACACCGCATCAACCGGCGAGCCTCGCGGTCGGTTGGACGCAGATCTCACAGACATCGTCGGAAGCGTGGTCGTGGCGTCATGTCGAGCAATTCCTCGACGAGGGTCAAATCACCGCTCGCGTTTTCTGGCCGACCGCGTGGGTGACAAACGGCTCGCTCAAACTCTCCGCGTCACTCAAGGAACTCGCGCGGCGACCGCTGCCGGACGGAATCGAGCTGACCGTGCAATCGCTGCCCGATGTCGCCGCGCCGCGCGAAATGATCTTCGACTCTCAACCACTTCTGCCCGCACCGCATTCGATGGAGCCGCGCCCATCAGGAAGCGACTCACTCGTTTCACGCGCGCTCCGCATCACGCCACCGAACTCACTGGATGTGACCTCGCGCACTCAACACTGGTTGATCGCCGACACTCTGAAAAGCTGGCTGCCGACAACCACGCAGGCCGGCGCTCGTCCCTTCGAGGACACGCTCAATCTGCCCGCCAGCTTGCCGAGCGTGCCAACTGGGTCGGTCGCCAAATGGCTCAGCGTTCCGCGCGTCCCCGTCTTGGAATTGACCGAACCCGAACCGCAGGCCGCGATCCCCGCGCCGCAATTGCTCTGGATGGAAACGAGCGTGTGGGTCGCTGATGGAGCAATCACGCAAGGTCGCACTTGGCTGCTGCTGCAACCGCATGGACTCCGCGAGTTGCTGCTGGATCGACCGGACAACGTCCGTTGGGTCGCCGCGTTCGTCGGTGATCGACCACGCGAACTCCCCGCCGACAGCGATACCAGTCAACTCTTGATGCTCGACGATTTGCCGCATGAGCCGGTGGTGTGGGTCTCGGTCTTCTGGCGAATCGAAGCGGCACAACACGATCGCATCGTCGCCCGCCGAGACGCTCAGTTGCCGATGCCCACTCTGGCGGGACTTCGCCCGGCCCATCACGACCTGACGTTGATCTCATCGGGACACAGCGACCTTTCCTCCGCGCGCGGAGCACGCCGAGTCTCGGATTGGGATGCTCGGCTGACTCGCGCCGATCAGATATTGCAGGCGCTGCCGTCATCACCGACGACTCTGAACGGTGCGATGCGCCGCCTGTGGGACTTGGCCGAATCCGATCTGACGGAAGCTCGCCTCACCATCGAGAAGCTGCCACCGTTGGGACAAGTGGGAGCGTCACCGGAGACCTCCGCACCGAGCCGCTTGAAGACGGTCCTGGCCGAAGCGGCGGTCGTCCGTTCGCGATTGGCTCCCACTCTTCCCGCGTCCGCACCGCTCCCCGCGCCGGAACCGTGGACCAGTGACGATTGGCGCAACGTGCCGAACTCCTGGACCGCGCTGGCCGACCTCGATCAATCTGCCCGACTGGCGGTCATCGTCTTGGATCGCCGCTGGATGACGTGGCTGATCGCGCTACTGGCCGCAGTGGTGGTGATCCCGCTCGTCCGAGCTTGGCTCCGTTGGCAAACCGGCGAATGGTTGGCTCGGCATCCGCACCTAGCGTGGGCCTGCTTGGGTTTGATCTGGTGGACATGCCTCGCACCGAGCCTGATCGGACTGGGAGTTCTCGCGGCCACCTCAATGGCCGCGATCCGCCAACGCTGGTGGACTCACTCGCCCATCGTCAGCGCGAACGGCACGCCGTAGCTCAGGCGGCTCGCCTGAGACACCCGTGAAAGCGCGGGATCGGTTGAACTCGGCGACAAGAGCCAGGCACTTCTTGATCAACGGTTGACGGAATTGCGCGGAGTCAGGAACTGTGCGGCCCAAGTCGATTCGGCTTCGGTGAGCGGCGGGTCTGGTGGCTGGGAATAGTTGACGGCACCTCGGCGATACGGGCCGCCGTCGTAAACGCGCTGCAACAGGAATTGCAGGTCGAGCGTTGGTTCCGCGTCGTCTTCGCGCAACGGGATCGGAATGACGGGCAGCGTGTCGCGCAGAGTGAACGGAAACAATTGATAGTGTTGTCGTGACGGCGTGCGATCCCAAGCGCGGCCGATCAAGACCAGATAATCCGCGCGAATCTTCCGCCGCTTGAGCCGCTGCTCGATTTCCTCACTGGGAAGGATGCGTCGGCCAGTCCGCAACAAGTCGATCTCCACGAGACTGGCGTCGTTGGCGATGACTTCGTTTTGCTTGTCGATGAAGGCTTTTCGATCTTTGCCCCGTTTGTTGGAGGGGCTGACGATTTCAATCAGCGTCACCAGCCGATGCTGGCCGCTGGCTTCACGCACCTCCACGAACAGGTGCTTGTGCATTTTGACGTCGACATCCCATTCCTCGGAGGGAGAGATGATCGCTCGCGGCTGTTCGATCACCGCGACGGATTCACCCCGATCGGACCAAGCAGCGGCGTTGATCGACACATCGGGGATGTACCGGCTGACGTCTTCGTCCTCTTCGTCATCCAAGATGCCGACTTCCATGCGCTGTTCCATTTGCGCGAAGAACTCGCCAGGCAGGACGTGGTTCAACTGGTCCCGAATTTGGCCAGCCAACGAATGATGCACGTCGGGCCACAGATGCGGATTTTCCAAATACGGGTCCATGCCAGGAAAAGGTGAGGGCATTGCAATTCTCCGATCACGAAACAGGACAGGTCGGCGTGATCCTAACGTCGGATTTGTCAGCCAAGTAGCCGACTCCCGTGACGCACCAGATGGCCGTTTCTTGACGGACATGGCCCCTCACTCTCTTCCGCCACGGTGTGAAATGGCAAGTCCCGTGTGTAGCCTCGCACGGCATGTTTCGCGAAAACCTGATCCAGCCGTTCCGGTTAAAACAGCCGTTCGACGAGACCTCGCATCATGACGCTCACCGGACGTTGTTCAATAAATGACTGAAGCCTCGAGTAGAGCAACATCCTTGTCGCCGTTCGTACTAAAAACTGAGATTCAATTTCCAACCCTCAGATTCAGTACGATTTCGCTTTTCGGCAAACGGATAAACCCCCAAAACATAGGTATTCAAACCCCACGTTCACGGGGCTGGCCCTAGGAGGCTCTTTGTTCGTCTCGTGCGTCAATTTACCGTGTGCAATCGAGGCTAGCTCTTCGTTGTTGATGTCTCGCTGGGAACAAAGAACCAAGAACAACGAACCAAGAACATGCAGATCAATATTTGGGGAAGATGGCCGGGGTTGGGAAGCGTTCTTCCGGGTTGGAGCCATCGTTGAGATATTCCTCGCGAGGTACGTCCACCTGAGGCCAGCTTGCGGGGCGGACGCGGACGACTCGGCCGGGGCGGATGCCTTCGATGATGAGGTCCGTTTCAAAACGAATGCGGATGCCGCTGCTGCCCAAGGGGACTTCACCCTCTGTCTTTGCGACATCGAGGATGTTGCCTCTGGAGGCCATGTGCGCGGGGCCGTATGCGCCGTGGGTGTGCTTCAGCGTGTTCTCGACAGCATTCATCAGGGCACCGGCATCCTTTTTGAAGTCGGTGTAGAGCGAGTCGTCCATGCCGCCGAACAAGGTTGCGGTCACGGTCGCGCGGCCGAACTTGCCGTACTCGACGGCATCGACCCACGCGGGCATCCAGCGACTGCGGATGAAAGCCTTGTGCGTCTCGGTCTGGTTGCGGGCGGCGCGTTGCATTGCGGCATCGTCCAGCCAGATGTCCGAGATGTGAAACCGAGTGAAGATGCCACCCGGCGTCGGCTTCCAGGTGATGCCGAGCAGCACGGCCTGACCATCGAGCAATTTCTTCCCACTGGCAGGCCAGACGCCTTCTGCAATCAACTCGTCGATCGCAAGACATTCGCGGCCGCGCCAAATGCGCGTGGCGGCATCGAAGGTCAGCTTTTCCTCGGTCGCCTTGCCGTCTCCGCCTTGCTTCGGTTCGCAACTGGCGACGATGAGCCGCTCGTTGTTCTGGAGGTCCACTTCCTTGAGCTTCCAGACTTTGCCTTCGCGCAGGCAGTGGCTGGGCTCGTCTTCAAGGAGCAGGACGTGGTTCTCGGCGGGTGCTGTGCCGGCACCACGATTGTGGTTCCCGTCTTTCTTCCTGTTGTCGACTGGCAACACCGGCACGGCGGAGATCTTCGGGTCGGGCGGGAGAAAGGCCCGGACATGCAGCACAGTCCCCAGCGGGATGTCCCGGAGATCCGCCGGTGCGCCGTGATAGCGGACCATGCCGTAGGGGAGCATGGCGAAGGGGTGCGGGTCGTTACGGAAGAACATGCCCGACCCTTGCACGCGGATGCTGCCGCGGCGGTTGGCATGATCCACGAAGACCAATTCGCCGCGGTAAGAGTGCGCCATTTCCAACGGCGGGAACTTCCCCGCTTCGGGTCGGAATGGTTCGTCGGCGGTGATTGCGGCCGGTGCGAAAAGACACAGGACAAGGCCGAGACTCAGACTGCAGAGATGGTTGTGCGACATGGGATTAAGATTAAGAGTAGGATTAAGATTAGGAGGTGTTTTATACATTGCGATCCGGTGAATTAGAGCGGATTAAACCAACCAGCATTGATACGACTTCGATTAAAGGCGCTTTGCCATTTTCGGCCATGTCAGAATCGATCTTTCTTTTGGCAACCAGGACATCCAAGCAAGCAGCGCATTCCAGCGCAGAGCCGCGGGCCGTGTCGAAAAACTTGCATCGATCCTTGGGTGTCGATTTCCCGTTACCCTCTGCGATATTCAAAGGGACCGACGTCGAGGCTCGATCGAGCTGATCATGAACCGCCATCGACTTCGGAAGTGATTCCAGCAAATCGGTGACCCACGCGACGAAACTGATTGATTGCTGGTAAACCTTCAATTTCTCGTGATCAAATTGCTTCATGATAATTCCACCTCCGAAGTCGTAATCTTAATCGTAATCTTAATCTTAATCGTAATCTTAATCCCCATGTGCCGTGGCTCGGCGGAAAGAGGATTAGGGTTAAGATTAAGATTAAGAAGGGCGTTTCATAACTCGATCACCTTGTTGCTGTCGCCAAACTTGTCGGTCTCTGCGCCCATCCGTTGAGCCATCATCAGCAGCAGGTTGCTCATGTGGGCGTTCGGGTTCGCGGGGCGGCTGCAAAGCGAGTAGTGCTCGCCGGGCTTGTCGAGTTGGTAGCCCTTGAAGTGACCTTGGTTGAGGTCCAGATGGCTGCCGTGCTTCAGTCCAAGGTCCGAACCGCCGGCGAGTACCAGCGGCAGGTTGGCGTTGCCGTGGCTGTGTCCGTAGGACATGCCGCTGCCGAAGAGCGCCATTGTCGTGCCCAGGAGCGGCTTGCCGTTGAGATCTTTCGTCTCGGCAAGCCGCGTGAGGAAGTAGCTGAATTGCTCGATGGCGAAGGTGTCGTAGTTGGTGAGCTTTTCCATGTAGCCCTGATCTCCGCCGTGATGGCTGAGCTGATGGCGCGACTCGGTAATGCCGATCTCGGGAATGGCGAACGCATCTCCTTCGCCGCCGAGGCTGAAGGTGGCGACTCGCGTCACGTCAGTCTGAAAGGCGAGCACAATGAGGTCATAGACCGTGCGGAAATAGTCGCCCGCCATCGTCGCGGGAACGTCGCGATTGGTCCGCTGACGATCGGCGTCGGAGACGGTCGGCAGTGGTGTATCGAGCCACGCATCGGCTCGCCGCGTGCGAACTTCCGCTTCTCGAACCGAAGTGAGGTATTGATCGAGCCGTCCTTTATCCGCCGCTCCCATCGCCTGCTCGATCCGGCGCACTTCCGCGAGGTTGGCGTCCAGAACGCTCCCTTTGCGGCGCAAGGTTCTCCTTTGGACCGCCTTGCCACCTTTCGGTTCTTCAAACAGCGACGCGAAGATCTCGCTGCAACGGCGCATCGAGGGCAACCGGACACCGTCAGCCGTCCAGCCGAGCGAATCTCCCGTGAGGGCGATCTCCATCGAGGAGTATCGCGTGTGCTTCGCGGTGATCTCGGCCATCTTCTGATCGACAGAGATCGTGTTCTTATCCGAAGGCCCGAGCTTCCCACCGGTCAGCCAAACTGAAATGCAGTTATGGTGATGACTGAGAGCACCAGGATGATGCAGACCGCTGATCGGCGTGATGACCTCGCGGTGCTTCTCCAGTGGCTTCAGCGACCGCGAGAACTGGTAGTCCTTGCCGGGCGTCGTGATCTGGTAGTTGAGCGAATGGACGCCGTTCGCAAGGTAGATGAAAGCACTTCGCCGAGGAGTCGCGGTTTGCTGCTCAGCCGCTCGCAATGGAACCATGCACTCCAAGAACGGAAGTGCGATGCAACTGCCCAATGCACGCAGTGCGTGTCGGCGGTCGAGTAACCATGACTGTGAAAGAAAGTGACTCATCGAGATTCTCCTTGGGAGGGATTGGTCAGTGTCGGCTTTCGCGGAGCGAAAGC
>JBJXEX010000529.1:0-2576 GCA_046156195.1 Planctomycetaceae bacterium
GACCGTGAGGGAGCGGTTGTAAGTCCTTGAAGCAACCGCTCCCTCACGGTCGCGGCTCCAAAAAGTTCACAGCGTCGGAGCGTCAAAACGCTCGTTCCCACGCGGAGCGTGGGAACGAGATTGATGGGCGGCGCTTGGTAAATGACTAGAACTCGCCAAGCACTTCGTTGCCGGCTCGCGTCGAGAGCGCTCGCCAAGTGGCCAAGTCGAGATTGCTGCTGATGAATCGGCCGGAGCCATCCATCATCACCACGTTCACGCCCCCCGTGTGGTAGCTGCGAGAAGTCACGGCCGCATAAGTCAGATTCGTGGTGCTGGCTCCTTCACGGCTGGAGATGAGGTCATAGTCCGTCGTGCCGTTCAGCACTTTCGTGTTGGGAGCAAAGACGGTAGTGAAGCCCGTCTGATGAGTCTGTCCGACGGCCCAGCCTGTGTGGCCGGAGGAATCCAACGTGCCGGCGGTTCCCAGTGCTGCCTGATTCGCCGGAATGGCGGCTCCAACCGTGTTTGGCGTGGTGCCATCGCGGTACACCGGCTGAGCGGCTTTCACCTCGGCGAAGCCGATCGTGTTGCTGCTTCCGTCGCGCAGCCCCGCCATGGTCATGGCCTGATTCGGAAAGAAGACGCCGTCACCAAAAGTACCGTTCGTGGGGTTGTAGACAAACCATTGTCCGGCATTCGCTGCGTAGGTCAGCGGATACAGGTTGCCCCGCAGTTGATCGTTGATCTCACTGGGGCACATGAAGCTCGCAATGCGGGTCTGAGTGACCGCCGTCTGGGCCGTGAAGGCCGCGCCCCAGTTGATCGTCTTGGACAAGCTGCTCTGCTCCATGGACGAGAGCAACCGAGCATGAATCGACCAAGGCTCGAACACTGCGGCAGGTCTCACCGCCGAGGGCGGGAAGCAGCGATTCGACTCTTCATAGGTGTGCAGCGCCACGCCAATCTGCTTGAGATTGTTCTTGCACTGCGACCTGCGCGCCGCCTCACGAGCTTGCTGCACCGCTGGCAACAGCAACGCAATCAGGATCGCAATAATCGCGATCACGACCAACAGCTCGATCAGCGTGAATCCACGCGGCCGTGAGGAAACCGATTTCTGAGAAGACATTTCGGACACCAACATTCTGACCTCTTTCCTTGAAACCTTGGCAGGATGGTCCTGACTGGCCGAGTCCGCGAGCGGGACTCAACAAAGATTGCCGTTTGGAAAGCGAGCAAGCGGCTCGCCAGAGCAGCTACGAAGAGACGCAACCATTCCGTGTCGCGGCATGAACACTCGTAGCTAACGACAATCCATCAAACACTCACGTCAGGGTTGAGACCCTCAACGGCGAATCGAACTGATCCGACAGAACGTCAAGCGGAATCGGGGACTGTCCTAACCGCGATGTATGTGCCGACGTTCGTCCAGAAATCGTCTCGATTCAAAAAGGACGACTCCATTCGTTGGACTCCATGCCGACCCTCATCGCCACTGTTGGTATGGCGGTAGTTACGGCACGCAGGCGCGCGAATAAGTTTTGTCAAAGCTTTGTCATCACCAACCCTACGAGAACCCAAAACGGCCAAGTGCATCAATTCTCTTCAGCCGCCCCGCACCTCATGCTGCAATAACCAACACGCCGCCGTGCCATCCGTGGGCGTCTTTGCCTTCCCAGACAGATCAGTTTCGTTCTGCCGCTCCGCCGGGCAAGGCATCAGCAGAGCGCGTTCAGATCCCGCAGGCCAATCTCTTCGCGACTGGCCAGCGGTTCGGCGAAGGGGACGCCGATCGTCCAACCCCAGTAACGAGCGCGGTCGCGAATGTCGTCGAGAATTGTCGGCGGGGTCGCAGAGCGGCCGGTGATGAATTGGCTTTCGTAGCTGCGGATCGCGGCCAACTTCTGGTCGATGTGCGGTGTGATGTCGAACACGAACGCTGGCTTCGGATGAATTCGCAGGTGCAGGCTGAAGAAGTACAGTATCTTCGGTGGCCAGTATGGCTCACCCGGCATGTCGGTCTTGGACAGCTTACTCCAGAACCGCGCGTCGTCGGCGAGTCGGCTGGCGACAACGTGATCGGGATGCGCGTCCTCCCAGTACGGAGCGATGATGATTTTCGGCCTCGTCAGCCGGAAGACGGTGGCGAGTTCACGGCGCGAGTCGAGGTCCGCCTGCAAGCTGCGATTCGGCAAGCCGAGATTCGCTCGCCAATCGAGACCGAGGATCTGTGTGGCCGCAGCAGTCTCGGCCGCGCGGAGTTCGAGTGAGCCATGTGGAGTTGGCTCACCGCTCGTGAGGTCGATCACGCCGACTCGCAAGCCCTGTTGACGGCAGGCGAGCAACACGCCACCGACACCGATCTCGGCATCGTCCGGATGCGGGGCGACGACGAGCACATCGAGCGGTGAAGTGGGAGCTTGCATGAGTTGATGATCTCCGCGTTTCGAAGATTTCGGTTACGGAGAGGCTGTGAAAGAATTGGCGAACGGAGCAGCACCAGTCGATGTCACCCGAAGCGTCAGCGAGGGCGGGCGCTTCAAGCAACTACGAATTCAAAGCGTTTTGGAGCGCCCGCCCTCGCTGACGCTGCG
>JBJXEX010000531.1:0-35020 GCA_046156195.1 Planctomycetaceae bacterium
CGAAGCTCAGCAGCGCGGATTGCTCGGCCGCGCTGAGTGCCGTGGTGGCGGACGTGTTGCTCGCCACGCTGTTGAGCCACAGCACATCAATGTTGGCGAGGAATGCCGCGGTCAGCGTGCTCGTCCCTGTGATGGTGGACCCGGCGAAGTTGGATTGAATGGCAGTCCGCATCGCCGCCGCGCTGGTTCCGTTGGCCAAACTGAAAATCCCGCCGCGCGAGCCATCGAAGGAGCCGATGCGCAAATTGCCACTCGCCGTGATCGGCAGATAGTCGTTGTTGCTAACGAGGGCCGTTCCGTCTTGAGTCACGAACTGCACGGTGAAGCCGGTCGAGGTTGCCGCGCTCAGAGTCACCGTGAAGGTCAACGTCGAGGTGCCGCTGTTCCCTTCGGCGACCTGCGTGTCGTTGATCGACAGCGCCGCGGTTTCGTTGACGACGTTCGTGACCGTGACGCTCAGCGCTTGCGAGTCGGTCTGGCTGGTCGAATCGGTGACTGTGACCGTGACTTCGTAGACGTTGTTCGGGCCTGCGTCCGTCGGAGCCTCGAAGTCGGGTGCCGATAGAAAACTCAGCACGCCGGTCGTGGGATGAATCGTGAACTTAGAAAAATCCGCACCGCCGGTGATCGAGAAGGTGAGCGTGTCTCCCGGATCGGTGGCCGTCACTGTCGTCACGGCTGTCGTGTTCTCGACCACGTTGATGCTGGCCGTGTTCCCGCCGCCGTTGCTGGTGATGACGGGGGGAGTCGCCGCGTCATCGTTGTTGATCGTGCCGACTCCGGTCCCGTCGGCGATCGTGACTTCGTTACTTCCGCTCAGATTGCTGAGCACCACGGTGAGCGTTTCGTTCGGTTCGATCTGCGTGTCGCCGTTGACCGTGACGGAGATCATCTTGGTCTCGCCTGCGGTCCCCGCGAACGTCAACCGATTCGAGGGCTGAGCGGACTTCAGCGCATTCAGCATCAGCTTGGAGTTATCCGCGGCTCCCAATTGATCGGCGTAGAAGTTCACGTCCGAGAAGAGCAAGACTCGGCCGCTGCCCGACGAAAGGACTCCGGGATCGATCACGGCCAAGCTGCTCTGATTGCCGCTGTTCCAGGTTCCCAGCGAGGTCGCCGAGCCGAGCGTGGTCAGGTTGCCGGGGTAGTTGCCGCGGATCGTCTGCACGGCTCCGAACGGCCCGTTGGTCACTGGATGTGACGTGTTGCTGATCGTCCCGGTCTGCACTTCAAAGAGCGATCCGGTCGAGGTGGCTCCAAACGGGGCGAGCAGACTTTCGTCATCGAAGAAATCATTCTCCCCGAAGATCAACACGCCGCCGCCGGCATTCACGAAGTTCAGCAGTGCCGCTTGCTCGGCCGCGCTGAGCGGCGTGGTTGAGGCCGTGTTGCTCGCCACGCTGTTGAGCCACACGACATCCACCGTACTCAGGAACGCGGCCGTCAGCGTGCTCGCGCCGGAGAATGTCGCTCCCGCGAAGTTGCTTTGAATGGCACTCCGCATCGCCGCCGCGCTCGAACCGTTCGACAGACTAAAAATGCCGCCACGCGATTCATCGAACGAACCGACTCGCAAAGTATTCGCGGCGAGGATCGGCACATAGTCGTTGTTGGCGACCGTCGCCGTTCCGTCTTGCGTGACGAACTGCACCGTGAAGCCGGTGGAAGTCGCCGCGCTGAGCGTCACGTTGAAGGTCAACGTCGTCGTCCCGCTATTCCCTTCCGTCACCTGAGCATCGCTGATCGACAGTGTCGATGTGGGGGGAGGGGGTGTCGAATTCGCAAACGCGACATCAAGCTGATAAAGCTGAATGGCATTGGTCGTGGCTCCCGACACGCGGACGAAGTAAGTCCCCGCCGCGCCGAGACTGGCATTGGTGATGGTCTCGGTCCCTCCCAGTCCGTTGAGGTTGGCCGTTTGCAGCACGGTGGTCCCGTTGGGGCCGATCAGTTGCAGCGTCAAATCATTTTGCGTCGCGGCGTTGAAGCTGTTTTGAGGATTGCTCTGCGGACCTTGCTGATAGGTCGGACCTTTGGGGGTCAGCGTGATCGTGGTCGTGCCGGTCGAGGCGACGGAGAAGCTGAAGAAGTCCAGATCGGATTCATCGTCGATGCTGGTGAAGTCGGTGGCCGTGGCAGAGACGATCGTCGAACTCCCCGCGCTGGTCCCCCGGCTGACGCTGCCGCCAGAGCCGATCGCCCCCAGACTGGTCGCCGTTCCGGAGGTGTTGTTGCCGCCGTTCTTTTCCAACACGTCGCCATAGCCGCGTTGGAACGCCAGGATGTCGTCGAACTGCGGCCCGTCGAACGCCGTGTTGATAAACGGCTCCATCAGGAAGTCGCCGTTACTCGACTCGACGTGACTGATGCCGACCCCGTGTCCCGCCTCGTGCATCAGCACGTTCCGCATCCCCACCGAGCTGTTGGTCGAGTTGCCGAAGAACGAGGTGTTGCCGGTGTCGATGACCATATCCCCGGTGCCGGGGAAGTAGTTGTAAGCCAGCGTGTTGCTTCCGGATTGCCCGTCAATGAAATGCCCGCCAATCAAGACCTCTGGAATCGTGGCACTGCTGGTGGAGCCGTCCGCAATCGAGACGAAGCCCGTGGACTGACTGTTGATCGCCAAGTAGGTGAAGGTCAAACCGCTGATCTGCGAGACTCGATCAAACGAACTGCTGAAGATGGTGAACCACGGTTTTAGAGTCAGGTCTCCGTTATCGGGAACTCCGTTGTCGCCGTAGAGATTGTCCATGAATTGAATGAGGCTGCTGCCGCTGGCGGGTTCGCCGAAACCTCCGCTGATGGCCGTGCCATCGGTGACGATCCCCCAGCGGAGCGTCGTCGGATCCCCCTGAGTCAGCCCACCGCCGTTCGTGAACGTCGTGCTCCAACGATCACCGTCGTCGAATTGAAACGGTTCGATCAAGGGCGACGTGCCAATCGCATTCACGCCAGACTCGTTGACGAAGATCGCATCCACAGCCAGGGGATCGTGCGACAAGAGCGTGCGGACCTCCAGCGCTTCGGCGACGGGAGCGACAAGGAAATCCGCAAAGTTAAGCGAGTGACCGGCAGAGAGAAGCGACCGACGACGAGTGTGCGAGTCCCCCGTGGGCGTAGCCGCGTTCGCCAGAACGCGGGCCGCTCGGATCGCCAACCGACGCCGGATGCCTAAGTCCGATGTGGGCGCGCCGTGACGTCGAACAAGCGGACAAAACGACCTGAGCCAAGAGTAGAGGAACATGATTGGGACTCGCTGAGTTCGGGGGAGAGTACGGCCGCATCAGGCATCCGATCCCGAATCCAATCGAGCGTCGTCGCGCCGCGAACTCTATCAACGCGATCCCATCGTTCTAGCCGAAACTCCACCGAGGCTGCGCCGCAGACCAATGCCTCTGCGGCCTCTCAGAATCTGCGGGGATATCCCCAGTCATCCCCGCAGATTCAGAGAGGCCACTGAGAAACCACCGATTCGCCAACGAAGAGATCCAACAAGGCCACTTCGGTGTTGTCGTTCGTTCGAGGATCAGTTGCTATCGAGGATCGTCGCCAGTGCTTGGCTGTCGGCGAACACTCCATTGACGGCCTTGCTGAGATTCACCTTGAAGCTCTTGGTCGCCGTGGCAATCGCGTTAGGTGCGATCGCCACGCGAATGGTCTTGCTGGTTTCGCCCGCCGCGAAGGTGAGCGTGCCGCTCGTTGCCGAGAAGTCCTGGCCCGCGAGAGCGGTCCCGTTGGCCGTCGCGAAGTTGACGGTCACCGCCTGACCGCTGGGGGCCGAGAGGCTGACGGTGAACTCCGCCGTCCGGCCTTCGATCACGCTGACATCGGCGATCGACAGGCGAGGCGCTTTGTCATTGTCCTTGATCGTTCCCTTCCCTTGGCCATCCACGATCGCGGCTTGCACCGAGTTCGACAGGTTGACGAAGTACGTCTCGCTGGCTTCGTGGAGCAGGTCGGCACTCGTCACGACGAGGATCGTCTTCGAGGTTTCGCCGGGGTTAAAGGTGATCGTTCCGTTGGCGGCCTGGTAATCGGCACCCGCCGTCGCCGTTCCGTTGGCCGTTGAGTATTCCACTGTCACTGGCACTGCGCTGACGGCGGACAGTTTGACGGTGAATTTCGCTTCGACCGTCGCGGCGTCTTTCTCGGTGACGGTGGCATCGCTGATATTCAATTTCGGAGCGGCGTCGTTGTCGCGAATCGTCGCTTGACCGAGTCCATCCGAAATGGTGGCTCCCGCCGCGGCACTGAGCTGCAAGAAGAAGGTTTCATCCCCTTCGTGCAACACATCGTCGATGACCGGAACCGAGACGGTTTGACTCATCTGGCCGGGGGCGAAGCGGAGCGTGCCGGTGGTTGCCTTGAAGTCCTTGCCGACGGTCGCTGTCGGGCCGGTGCCGATGGCAGCGATTCCGCTGCTGACGGTTCGCGTGGTGCTGTACTTGACCGTCACGGCCTGAGTGCTGGGCGAAGAGAGCGTCACGTTGAAGGTCGCCGATTGCTTCGAGCGTTCGGAGACCAGCGAATCGCTCACCTGCAAGATCGCCGGGATGTCGTCATCGGAAATCGTTCCGACACCCGTGCCGTCCAGAATGGTGACGTCGTTGCTGCCGCTGATTCCCGTCAGCAACACGTTGAAGTCTTCCGATCCTTCGAGCGTGATGTCTCCGTTGACGGTGACGGAAATGGTTCTCACTTCTCCCGCAGTGCCGACGAACTGCAGGCTTCCCACCGGCTTCGCGAACGCCAGCGCGTTGAGCAGCAGTTTCTGATTGTCAGCGGAGCCCAACTGGTCGGCGTACAAATTCACATCCGTCAGAGCCACCACTTTGCCAGAGCCAGAATTGAGCACCGCCACGGCCGAGAGTCCGCTGCTGTTCCAATTGCCCAGCGAAGTCGCGGCTCCCAGCGAGGTCAGATTGCCGGAGAAGTTCGAGCTGATCGTCGCCACGCTTCCGAATGGACCGGCCGTGACCGGATGAACCAGGTTGGTGATCGTGCCCACGTTGACTCCGTCATTGCTGCTGTCGGTGGCCAAGCTGAACGGCGAGAGCAGGCTGCTGTCGTTGAAGAAATTGTGCTCGCCGAAAATGATCGCACCGCCCCCCGCGTTGACGAAGTTCGTCAATGCCGTTTGTTCGGCCAGCGTGAGTGCTGACGTGGCCGTCGTGTTGGTCGAGACGCTGTTGAGCCAGACCACGTTGACGGTCGAGAGAAACTCCGCGTTCAACGTGCTGGTGCCGACGATCGTCGCGCCCGGGAAGTTCGCCAGGATGGCCGCGTTCATGGCCGCCGCGCTCGAGCCGTTCGACAAACTAAAATCACCGCCGCGCGTTCCATTGAACGCTCCGACTTTCAACGTGCTGCTCGAACTCAACGCGACATAATCGTTGTTCGACGTCATCGCCGTGCCATCGGCCGTGTTGAACGGAACGGTGAAGGCCGCACCGGTCGCGGCACTCAGCGTGACGCTGAATACAAACTGCGACGTGCCGCTGTCCCCTTCGGCTTGGGTGACATCGTTGATCGACAGCGTGGCCTGCAAATTGTTGAGGTTGACGGTGATCGTCGCCGTGTCGGTCAAGCCGCCGGCATCTTGGACTTGGACCGTCAGCAGGAATGTCGGCGTCGTTTCAAAGTCGAGGACCGCCGAGTTCGCGACGGTCAGTTGGCCCGTCGCGCTGTTGATCGCGAAGCCTCCGAGTCCATTGCCGCCGGTGATCGAGTACGTCAGCACGTCACCCGGATCGGTGGCGACCACCGTACCAACCACCGTGGCGTTCGCGCTGTTCTCGTTGATGCCGAAGCTCTGATCGTTGACGATCGGCACCACCGGCGCGGCGTCATCGTTTTGGATCGTGCCGATGCCCGTGCCGTCCAGAATACTGGCGTCGGTCGTGCCCACCACGCTGCCGAGCACGACGCTAAAGGTTTCGTTCAACTCACTGTTGACGTCGCCGTTGATCAGGACCGAGATGGTGTGCGTCTCACCCGCGGTGCCGGCGAATTGCAGACCGCTCGCCGGCTTGGCGAACGCCAACGAGTTGAGCAGCACTTTCTGATTGTCCGCCGCTCCAAACCGATCCGTGTACATATTCGCGTCCG
The DNA here is from genome assembly GCA_046156195.1 of Planctomycetaceae bacterium. GTDB lineage: Bacteria > Planctomycetota > Planctomycetia > Planctomycetales > Planctomycetaceae > SXKJ01. The sequence continues at coordinate 6,109 of JBJXEX010000531.1, forward strand.
TGAAAGCCACCACTTTGCCAGTTCCAGAAGACAACACGGCCAGAGCCGACAGCCCGCTGCTGTTCCATGTTCCTAGCGAGGTCGCGCCTCCCAGCGTCGTCAGGTTGCCGGCAAAGTTCGAGCTGATCGTGGTCACGTTTCCGAACGGGCCGGCCGTGACCGGGTGAGCCAAGTTGGTGATCGTGCCCGACGTGAGGTTGTCGACGCTGCTGGCCGTCGCGAGGCCGAACGGCGACAGCAGGCTGGTATCGTCGAAGGTGCTGTGCTCACCGAACAGAATCGCGCCGCCGCCCGCGCTGACGAAGTTCTGCAACGCCAGTTGCTCGGCCGCCGAAAGCGGTGCCGTCGCGTCCAAGTTGTTCGCCACGCTGTTGAGCCAGACGACATCGACTCCGGCGAGGAATGACGCGGTCAACGTGCTCGTGTCGACAATCGTCGCGCCGGGGAAGTTGGCCAGGATGGCCGCTCGCATGGCCGCCGCGTTCGCTCCGTCCGACAAACTGAAAGCTCCGCCGCGAGCACCATCAAACGCTCCAATCACCAAACCGGTGCTCGAATTGCGAGGCACATAATCCAGGTCAGCCGTTGTCGCCGTGCCATTCGCCGTTTGGAACGCGACACTAAACGGGGATCCGGTCGCTCCGCTAAGCGTCACGGTGAAGGTCAACGTGCTCGTGCCGCTATTGCCTTCCGCAATGCTGACATCATTGATCGACAGAGCGGCTTGATCGGCGATCGTGTAAGTCGTGCTGCTCTGCGTGCCACCCACGCCGTTGGCATCGCCCACCGTGACCGCGCTGCCGGTGATGCCGTTGAGCACGATCGTCTCCGGCCCTTCCGGCATCATGTCGAAGACGACCGCCAGACTTGGAATCGCGAATGACGCGGCTGCGTAGGTTCCGCCCGTCACCATCAGCACCGTTGGGTTGACGAAGTCCACCCCCCCACCTGTCGCCGTGCTGGCACCACTCACCGCCACATTGATCGTTACGCTATTTCCCGCTTCGACCGATCCGGTCACGAGCAACCGCGGCAGGTTTCCGCCGCTGGCCTCATTATCACTGCCCGCTGCCTGGCTGAATTCCACCAGCAGCGTGTCGTTGTCGGTGATCGTCACGTCGTTGGCCGTGTAGCTGACCTGTCCGTTGAGCGTGCTGCCCGCCGCCGTCAACGTGGCCAGTTCATCGACTTCCACGACAGTGTCGCTGGTGGGAGAAAACGTGAGCGTGCTGTCCGTCGTGTCGTTCGCCGCGCCTGCCGCGAACATGAAGCTGCCCAGCGCTCCGAATGTCGCGTCGCCCGCTTCTGTTCCGGCCGCCGCCGCCGCGCTCAGTGAGACCGTCAGGGCGTTCTCCAGCGTGTTGCCGCCCGCCGTCACCAGTCGCACCGTGATGCCCTGCGCGCCGCCGTCCTCGGTCACCGACTGTCCGGCATCCACGACCACCGTCGCCGTGTCCGCGTCGGTGATCGTCAGCAGGTTGGCCGGAGTCGCCCCGACGGTCGCCGCGCCGCCGGTCACTGCCAGCGTGAACGTCACCGTCTCGTCCCCTTCGACCAGCAGGTCCGGCGCGGGGGTGACCATCAAATTGGTCGTGGGCGAGTGTCCGTTGTCGCTGCCTGCCGTGAATGTCAGCGACGCCACGTTCTGACTGAAGTCCAACGCCTCGGCCGTCCCCAACGTGAAAGTGATGCTGAATGTCGCCGCATTCTCCAGCGTGTTGCCGGCCGCCGTGCTCAATGTCGCGGCCAGCGTCGTCGCACCCGCGTCTTCTCCCCGCGTGCTCGTCGCACTGCTGAATGAGACCGTCGCAGAATCCGCATCGAGGATTGTCACGTCGTTGGCCGTGTAAGTGACTTGCCCGTCGAGCAGGCTGCCCGACGGCGTCAGCGTCGCCAGTTCATTGCCTTCGACCAGCGTGTCGGCATTGGGCGAAAACGTGAGCGTGCTGTCCGTCGCGTCGTTCCCCGCGCCCGCCGCAAACATGAAGCTGCCGAGTGCTCCGAACGTCGCGTCCCCCGCTTCGGTTCCGATCGCTGCCGCCGCGCTGAGCATGACCGTCAGGGCGTTCTCCAGCGTGTTGCCGTCCGTTGTCACCAACCGCACGGTGATGCCCTGCGCGCCGCCGTCTTCGGTCACCGTTTGGTCGGCATCGACCACCACCGTCGCGGTGTCGGCATCGTCGATCGTCAGCGTGTGAACCGGATTCGCCCCGAGCGTTGCCGCGCCACCGGTCACTGCCAGAGTGAAAGTCGCAGACTCATCCCCTTCGACCAGCGTGTCCGGGGCGGGCGTCACCATCAAGTCCGTTGTGGGTGAGGCCCCGTTGCCGCTGCCCATCGCGAACGTCAACGAGGTCACGTTCAGACTGCCGTCCGCCATCTCAGTCGAGACCGCCATGGACGTGACGCTGAACGTCGCCGCGTTCTCCAGAGTGTTCCCGGCCGCCGTGGTCAACGTGACGGCCAGAGTGGTGACGCCCGCGTCTTCACCGAGCGTGCTCGCCGCGCTGGTGAACGAGACTGTCGCCGTGTCCGCATCGGTGATCGTCAGCAGGTTGGCCGGAGTCGCCCCGACCGTCGCCGCGCCGCCGGTCACGGCCAGCGTGAACGTCACCGTCTCGTCCCCTTCGACCAGCATGTCCGGCGCGGGCGTCACCATCAAATCGGTCGTGGGCGAGCCTGCGTTGCCGGTGCCCGCCGCGAAGGTCAATGAGGTCACGTTCTGACTGAAGTCGATCGCCTCGGCCGATCCCAAGGTATTGGTGATGCTGAACGTCGCCGCGTTCTCCAGCGTGTTCCCGGCCGCTGTGGTCAACGTCGCCGCCAGCGTCGTGACACCCGCGTCTTCACCTTGCGTGCTCGTCGCGCTCGTGAACGAGACCGTCGCCGTGTCCGCATCGGTGATCGTCAGCGTGTTAGCCGGAGTCTCCCCGACCGTTGCCTCGCCGCTGGTCACTGCCAACGTGAACGTCACCGTCTCGTTCCCTTCGACCAACATGTCCGGCGCGGGTGTGACCATCAAGTCCGTCGTGGGCGAAGCTCCGTTGCCGCTCCCCATCGCGAAGGTCAGCGACACCACGTTCTGACCGAAGTCGATCGCCTCGGCCGTACCCAACGTGTTCGTGATGCTGAATGTCGCCGCGTTCTCCAGAGTGCTGCCGTCCGTCGTGGTCAACGTGGCCGCCAGTGTCGTGACTCCCGCGTCTTCGCCCTGAGTGCTCGTCGCGCTGCTGAAGGAGACCGTTGCCGTGTCCCCGTCGGAGATCGTCACGTCGTTGGCCGTGTAAGTGACTTGTCCGTCGACCGAGCTGCCCGACGGCGTCAGCGTCGCCAGTTCATCGCCTTCGACCAGCGTGTCGGGGTTGGGCGCGAATGTCACGGCGCTGCTCGTCGCGTCGTTGCCCGCGCCGGCCGCGAACATGAAGCTGCCCAGTGCTCCGAACGTCGCGTCACCCGCCTCTGTTCCTGCCGCAGCGGCCGCGCTCAGCGAGACCGTCAAGGCGTTCTCCAGCGTGTTGCCGTCCGTCGTCACCAGTCGCACCGTGATGCCCTGCGCGCCGCCGTTTTCCGTCACCGTCTGGCTGGCATCCACGACCACCGTGGCCGTGTCCGCATCGTCGATCGTGACCTCGTTGCTGGTCTGACCGCTGCCGGTCAACAGCGTGCCATCAACCACATCCAGCGTCACCGTCTCTTCCCCTTCCACCAATGTGTCGCTGGTTGGATCGAAGCTCACCGTCTGCGTGCCGCCGTTCCCTTGCCCGGCCAGGAAAGTCACCGTCTTGGGGAACATTCCCGCATCGTAATCCGCGCTCTCCGCCGTACCGTTGGTGGCGCTGATCGTGACCGTGGCATTGTTCTCCAGCGTGTGGCCTGCGGCCGTCGTCAGCACCAGAGTGATGTCCGTCGCCACCGCGTCATCCTCGCCCACTGTTGCCGTTGCCGATTGGAACGCCACCGTCGCCTCGTCCGCTTCGAGGATCGTGACGGCGTGAGTGACTTGTTCTCCCAGCGTGGCCGCACCGCTCGTGACCAACAGCCCCAGAGTCAGCGTTTCGTCCCCTTCGACCAACGTGTCGCTACTCGGATCGAGGGCGAAGACTCGCATCGTCCCGTTGCCGCTTGTGGCAAAGAACGTGACCGTCATCGGGAATGAACCAGAGTTGAAATCCGTTGCCTCGGCCATGCCGAGCGTCACGGGCACGCTGAAGACCGCGTTGTTCTCCAACGTGTTTCCAGCGGCGGTTGTGAGCGTCAGGCTCACCGCGAGGTTGCCCGCATCTTCGCCCACGCTGCTGGAGGCCAGGACATATTCCACCGTCGCCGTGTCCGCGTCGGTGATCGTCACGTTATTGGCCGTGTAGCTGACTTGCCCGTTGAGCGTGCTGCCCGATGGCGTCAGCGTCGCCATTTCATTGCCTTCCACCAGCGTGTCGCTATTTGGCGTGAACATCAGCGCGCTGTTCGTCGCGCCGTTGCCCGCAGCCGCCGCGAACATGAAGGAACCCAACGCTCCGAACGTCGCGTCAGCCGCTTCTGTTCCCGCCGCTGCCGCCGCGCTCAGCGAGACCGTCAAGGCGTTCTCCAGCGTGTTGTCGCCCGTCGTCACCAATTGCACCGTGATGGCTTGCGCGCCGCCGTCCTCTGTCACCGACTGGCTGGCATTCACGACCACCGTGGCCGTGTCCGCATCGGCGATCGTCACGGCGTTGCTCGTCTGACCGCTGCCGGTCAACAGCGTGCCGTCAACCACCGCCAGCGTCACCGTCTCGTTCCCTTCCACCAGCGTGTCGCTGGCGGAATCAAAGCTCACCGTCTGCGTCCCGCCGTTCCCTTGCCCCGCCAGGAACGTCACCGTCTTGGGGAACAATCCCGAATCGTAATCCGCGTTTTCCGCCGAACCGTTGGTGGCGCTGATCGTGACCGAGGCATTGTTCTCAAGCGTGTTGCCCGCTGCCGTCGTCAACACCAGAGTGATGTCCGTCGCTGCCGCGTCATCCTCACCCACCGCCGTCGTCGCCAGCGAGAACGCGACCGTCGCCGCATCCGCGTCCGCGATCGTCACCAGATTCATGGTCTGAGCGCCCAGTGTCGCCGCGCCGCTGGTCACGGCCAGCGTCAGCGTGACCGTCTCGCTGCCTTCCACCAGAGTGTCATCCGCCGGATCGATCGACGTGTTCTGCGTAGCTCCGTCTCCGCTCGTGGCCACAAACGTGATCGTCTTCGGGAATGCCCCAAAGTCGTAGTCCGCGTCCTCCGCCGATCCATTCGTCGGCGTGACGCTGAACACCGCGTCGTTCTCAAGGGTGTCACCCGCGTTGAGCATCATCAGCACGGCCGTCACGTTCGTGGCCCCATCGGCTTCACCCACCGCCGTCGTCGCCAGCGAGAACGCGACCGTCGCCGCATCCGCGTCCGTGATCGTGACCAGATTCGTGGTCTGAGCGCCCAGCGTCGCCACGCCGCTGGTCACGGCCAGAGTCAGCGTGACCGTCTCGCTGCCTTCCACCACCGTGTCGCTAGCGGGATCAAAGCTCACTGTCTGAGTCCCGCCGTTCCCTTGTCCCGCCGTGAACGTCACCGTTTTCGGATACGAGCCTTGGTCGTAATCCGCATTCTCCGCCGTACCGTTGGCGGCGCTGACTGAGAACGAGGCATTGTTCTCCAGCGTGTTGCCCGCCGCCGTCGTCAGCACCACCGTGATGTCCGTCGCCGCGTCATCCTCGCCCACCGTCGATGTCGCCGATTGGAACGCCACCGTGGCCGCGTCCGCATCAAGGATCGTGACGGTGTGAGTGGCCTGGGCTCCCAGCGTGGCCGCACCGCTCATGACCGATAGTCCCAGAGTCAGCGTTTCGTCCCCTTCGATCAACGTGTCGCTACTCGGATCGAGGGCGAAGACTTGCATCGCCCCGTTGCCGCTCGCGGCTAAGAATGTGACCGTCATCGGGAACGAACCGGAGTTGAAATCCGCGGCCTCGGCCGTGCCGAGCGTCGCCGGCACACTGAAGACCGCGTTGTTCTCCAGCGTGTTTCCACCGGCCGTCGTGAGCAACAAAGTCACCGTGAGGTTGCCCGCATCTTCGCCCACGCTGCTGGAGGCCAGGTCATAAGCCACCGTCGCCGTGTCCGCGTCGGTGATCGTCACGTCGTTGGCTGTGTAACTGACTTGCCCGTTGAGCAAACTGCCCGACGGCGTCAGCGTCGCCAGTTCATTGCCTTCCACCAGCGTGTCCATCATCGGCGCGAACAGCAGCGTGCTGTTCGTCGTGCCGTTGCCCGCAGACGCCGCGAACATGAAGGAACCCAACGCTCCGAACGTCGCGTCAGCCGCTTCTGTTCCCGCCGCAGCCGCCGCGCTCAGCGAGACCGTCAAGGCGTTCTCCAGCGTGTTGCCGCCCGTCGTCACCAATTGCACCGTGATGGCTTGCGCGCCGCCGTCCTCTGTCACCGACTGGCTGGCATTCACGACCACCGTGGCCATGTCCGCGTCGTCGATCGTCACGACGTTGCTGGTCTGACCGCTGCCGGTCAACAGAGTGCCGTCAACCACCGCCAGCGTCACTGTCTCGTTCCCTTCCACCAGCAGATCGCTGTCCGGGTCGAAGCTCACCGTCTGAGTCCCGCCGTTACCCTGCCCCGCCAGAAACGTCACTGTCTTGGGAAACGATCCCGAATCGTAATCCGCGCTCTCTGCCGAACCGTTGGTGGCGCTGATCGTGAACGAGGCATTGTTCTCGAGCGTGTTGCCCGCCGTCGTCGTCAGCACCAGAGTGACGTCCGTCGCCGCGCCATCCTCACCCGCCGTTGTCGTCGCCGACTGAAACGCCACCGTGGCCGTCGCTGTGTCCGCATCGGTGAGCGTCACGACGTGTGTGTCTTGCGCACCCACCATCGCCGCGCCGCTCGTGACCGACAATCCCAACGTGAAGGTCTCGTCCCCTTCGATAAACGTGTCGCTGCTGGGATCAATGGACATGACTTCCATCGCACCGTTGCCGCTGCCGGCAAAGAACGTGATCGTCATCGGGAACGACCCCGAATTGAAATCCGCCAACTCCGCCGTGCCGAGCGTCGCGGGCACGCTGAAGACTGCGTTGTTCTCAAGCGTGCTGCCGCCATTCGTCGTGAGCACCAACGTCACCGCCAGATTGCTCTCATCTTCATTCCGGCTGCTGGACGCCAACTCGTAAGCCACCGTCGCGCTGTCCGTGTCCGTGATCGTGACGCCGTTGGTAGTTTGACCACCGAGCGAAACCGTATCGGCCCCTCCCGCCGACACCGGGTTGCTCAGAGTCAGAGTCAGCGTCTCGTCCCCTTCGACGAGCGTGTCGTCCGCGAGGCTCAGCGAAACATTGAAGGTGGCTCCATTCACGCTGCCCGCACCGAACGTGACCATCGCGGTGTTGAGCGTTCGGTCGGCGACTTCCGAGTTGGTATCCGTGATCGACACGTCCGCCGTGAAAGCGCCGAGCAACGCCCCATCGGTCGTGAGTGTGACGCTCACCAACAAGGTGCTCCCCTCAGCATCCGAGCTGACTGCGCTGGTGAACGCCAGCGAGGCGGTTGCCAGCAGCGAGCGATCTTCGAGTTGCTCGACCACTTCAGCAAACTCCGGCGAATGGCCGGAGCCGTTGGAACCAACAATCCACGAGGCCGAGCGAGTGGCCAACGAAGTGCCACGCATTGCCCCGCGACGAACCGTCGAGCGAGTCTCTATCTGCTTCCCAAAAATGCGACCAGCAACAGCATTGAGCCAGCGTGTGAGCAACATGATCGAAGATTCCAAGAGGGGGTTGGAGTTGGGGAGACCACAGACCTGACACAACTGCGCACGTTCGTAGCTGCGTTCGCCAGAACGCGGGGTGTCCAAGCCCGCGTTCTGGCGAGCGCGGCTACGAGCGTGTGTTTTCGTGCTAAAAAACCGTTCCGATTTTCAGACAGCGATGAGCACCGAACCGGCGCAATCTACCAACGCAATTCCATTGATCTAGTAGAAAAAAGAGACTTTCCCGCGCATTGGTATTCTGACTATCGAATGCTTCAAAACCGAAGCAAGCCAGCCGGCTCGGTAGCAGTGTTTTTTGCGTCGTCAACAAATTGAAACACGACTCGCATCCTTAGTTGCTACGCTCCGAGCCTGTGAACTTTTCGAACCGCGACCGTCAGGGAGCGATCGTCAGGGAGCGATCGTCAGTCGTTCGCAACATCCGCACCCTCACGGTCGCGGCTCTAAATCGTCACAGCCTCTCGCCGAGTCTTCAAGGTGACGCGGTCGCGGGACTCATTCGACATTTGGGGGTCGTCCACCGATAGTTCGTCGGCTTGGAAATGGATGGACCTTCCGCTTTTTACTCTTTGACTGCGCATGACCACGACGACCTCCGCAATCAACGCCAATTATTTGGAATCACTCCGCAATCGCATCGCCGAAATTCGCGATCGAGCCCGGAAACAATTTGAGCACGGCGCGGGGGGAGCGCAGACGGCGACATCGCTGTCGGACGGCTTTCGAGCGTTTGTGATCGAGCAATGGTTGGAAGCATTGTCGATCGTTCCGCCGGACGTGGTGGAGAAACTGGCTCGGCGATCGGCCGTCGTCGCGGTGGGGGGGACGGGGCGGGGTGAGTTGGCTCCGTATTCCGACATCGACTTGATGTTCTTGCACGAGCCATCGGTCGGCGAAGAGTTCAAGCAGGTCACGAATCGGTGCCTGCACAGTTTGTACGACGCGCAACTCGAACTGGGTCGCAGCGTCCGCACGCCGAGCGAGGCGATCGCGATGGCTCTGGCCGATTCGACCATTGCGACCTCTCTGCTTGAGATGCAGCCGCTGTGGGGATCGTCCGACTTGTTCGCCAAGCTGAAGGGGAAGTTTGAGCGAACGGTCGTGCGCCGTCGTCGTCGAGCGTTCTTTGAAGAGTCCATCGCTAACCGCGAGGCAGAGCTGGCCAAATCTGGTGGCGCGGTGCAGCAGCTCGAACCGGATGTCAAATGTTCGCGCGGCGGCCTGCGCGATCTGCATCTGCTGCGATGGGTCGGGTTCGCGTGGTACGGAGTTCCCGACATCGACTCGCTGCGATTGAGCGGGGCGCTGTCGGGCGAGGATGCTCGGCGGCTGATCGACGCTCAAGAATTTCTGATGAAGCTGCGTCTGGACCTGCACTTCAACGCGGGCAAGCCACAGGACCGGCTGACTCGTGATGAGCAACTGCGGATCGCCGAGCGGCGTGGGATCGAATCCCTGCCGGCCCGGCTTCCGGTCGAGCGTCTGATGCAGGAATACTTCCAACACACGTCGGTGATCTCGGCGGTCGTCGAGCGGTTCATCGCGCAACACCGCCGCTTATCATTCAAAGATTGGCTGCTCGATCGGCTGTTGTTGCGGCGGCGGGACGGGCACTTCTTGATTGGCCACTTACGATTGGATGTCTCGGCCGGCCGGCTGGATGCGGTCTGTTCGGATTTGCCAAGCGTCTTGCGTTTGTTTCTGACGGCCGCGCGGCGACAGGTGTCGATCGCGCCGCGAGTGCTCGAACGGATTCGTCTGGCGGTCCCCAAGCTGGACAAGACCGTTGACGCCGAATGTTCGCGGCTGTTTCTGGCGATCCTCGAACCGCGCGGACAACTGGCCGCGACGCTCCGAGCGATGCACGACACCGGCGTGTTGGAAATCGTCTTGCCGGAATTCGACCGCATTCGCTGTCTGCTGCAATTCAACGCCTATCACAGCTACACCGTCGATGAGCACACGCTGCGAGCGATGTCGATCGTGGAATCGTTTGAGAAGGACCACAGCCCGATCGGAGCCGCGTACCGCGAGATCAAACTCAAGTCGATCCTGCACCTCGCACTGTTGCTGCACGACATCGGCAAGGGAGGCGTCGAGGATCACAGCGACGTCGGACGGGGCATCGCGGAAACCATCGCCTTCCGTTTCGGTCTGCCGGACCCGCACCGCGACCTGTTGATGTTTCTGGTCCACAAGCACTTGGTCATGGCGGATGTCGCGTTTCGGCACGACATCGCCGACCCGGATGAACTGGCGCGATTCAGCCATCTGGTCGGCAGCCCCGAGTGGCTGACGATGCTGTATGTTTTGACGGTGGCCGACATCTCCGCCGTTGGACCCGGCATCTGGAACGATTGGAAAGCGGGGTTGCTCACCGATCTTTATGACCGGTCGATGCTGATCCTCAGCGGCAAGCACGCGAAGTTCCTGGAAGAGGAACGGCTCGACCGAGTCCGCGAGCATGTCACGAAGACGTTGATCCCCAACAGTGCGGCGGACGAGGAGCGGCAACAACTCGCCCACTGGTTCGATCAGCATTTGAAACAATTTCCGCCGCACTATTTGTTGGGCACGCCGCACGATCGGATCGCGACCGATCTGGAAATCATCCGCCGGTTGCAGACGGGGCAAATCGTGGTCTTCGCGACTCACGCCGCCGAGACCGACACGGTCGAGTACCGCGTGGTGATCGACCGACAGAACTCCGAAGGCTGTTTCCACCGGATTGCCGGCACGCTGACGTCACAGCGGCTGGAGATTCTGTCCGCTCAGATTTGCACGACGACCGACGGCATCGCGGTGGACGTGTTCACGGTTCGCGACACCGACTTCACCGGCCCCGTCCCACAGCAGCGGATGGACGATGTCGGTCAAGTGATTGGCCGCGCGCTGCGCAAGGAAATCAAAGTCGATGAACTGTTTCAGCGTTCGCGGCGTTTCGATTGGAGGACTGCGAAAGCTCGATTCACCGATCTGCCCAACCGAGTGACGATCGACAACGATTCGTCCGCCCGCTGCAACATCGTCTGCGTTTTTGCGCACGATCGGCCGGGCCTGCTGTACACGCTCAGCCGCGCCCTGTTTCGATTGGACTTGTCGATCGACTTGGCCAAGATCGCCACGCATCTCGACCAAGTGCTCGACGCCTTCTACGTCACCGACCGTGCGGGCCAGAAAATCACCGACGAAGTCCGACTCGCGTCGATCCAGCACGAACTCAGCAACACGCTCGCTGAATTCGACGCGACCGGCCACAAGCGGTTCGTGAGCTGACTCAGGCGAACGGGCCGGCGTCAGACCAATCGCCTGAGTCCTTACTTCTTCTCGACGACCCAAATGTTGCGGAAGCGGATCGGGTTTCCGTGATCTTGAATGTAGATCGGGCCGGGTTCGGCACCTTCCGCGACGGGGGCGGCGGTGGTGGCCTTCGGCAGTTCGACGTCTTTGTGAATCTGCACGCCATTGTGCAAGACGGTCAGCTTGGCGTTGGCCGTCTTCTTGCCATCCGCGTCAAAGCGGGCCGCCGTGTATTCGACGTCGTAGGTCTGCCAGGTCAACGGGGGGAGGCACATATTCACGTCGGGCTTCTTCGTCGTGTAGATCCCGCCGCATTCGTTGTGCTCGCCAGAGAGGCCAAAGCTGTCGAGGATTTGCACCTCATAGCGGCCCTGCATGTAGCAGCCGGAGTTGGCTCGGCCCTGACCGCGTGCGGCCGGCATGTAAGCCAGCAGAAACTCCATGTGCAGTGAGAAATCTTGAAACTTCTGCTTGCTGGTGATGCCTTGCGACATCAGGCCATCCACGAATTTCTTGGGATCGGTGAAGGCGTCCCCCGACTTGCCATCGAACAGCACGACCGCACCGTCAGGTGCCTTCTTGCCGATCGTGGGACTTTTGCGTTCGACCTTCTTCATCTCGCCGAGCGGTTTGCCATCCAAATCTTTGACGAAGGCGACACCGTCCTGAATCGTCGCGGAGCCGTGTTCGCCCCGAAATGTCGCGACTCCGTCTTTCACGCTGCCGTCCACCTCGACCTTCTCTTTCTTGTCCCAACCCGCGCCGGGCAAGCCCCCCGCATAAGCCACCGTGTGGAATTTCCCATCCCCCAGCGCGATCACTTGCAGGCCCCACTTCTGCTTCTCGTCCTTGTCGCCGAGCGGACCTTCGTACTCGCCTTGAATCGCGTAGTCGGGATCTTTCTGGGCCTCTTCGACCGTGATCGCGACGATCCCTTTCGAGTCCGCGGCGCTCGCCACCGGCGAACGACCCACGAAGCACAACGCCGAGGCGGCAACAAAACTCAAACCCAACAAAACGGCAGGACGAATGAACGCTCGCATAAGGCAGGCTCCCTGAGAAGATTTTGGAATCGGTTCAACGGGGCGGCATTGTGAGTCGGTCGGATCGAAAAGGCAAAAGCCCGACCGCACCTCTCTCACGAGCGTCGGCCGCTACGTCGGCCGCTACGTTGGCAAAGCTTGAGTCCACTCCGCAAATCGCGTCAGCAGTTGGCCCGTGTCCCCGGAATCGAGCGCGGCGGAAGCTCGCCGAGCGGCGCTGAGTGGGTCGGTTTCGGCATTCGCGGCAATGAGCGCGGCCGCCGCGTTCGCGACGATGATGTCGCGCGCCGCGGACTGTTCTCCGGCGAAGACGGCTCGGAGACGCGCGGCGCTTTCGGTGGGCGAGCTGACTTGCAGTTCAGTCACGGAGCATTCAGAGAGTCCGAAGGTCGCGGCGGTCCAGGTGTGACGTCGCACCGCGCCGTCGCCGACTTCAAAGACGGTCGTTGATCCCCAGAGGCTGACTTCATCGAGTTGATCGTTTCCGCAGACGACGAGCACGCGGCGGCGTCCGAGTTGTGCGGAGGCTTGCGCGAGCTTCTCGGCAGTCGCGATTCGCGACGCTCCCAACAATTGGAACTCCGCGCTGGCGGGATTCGTGAGCGGGCCGAGCAAGTTGAACAGCGTTCGGAATCGCAACGCTTTGCGGATCGGAGCCGCGTGCTTCATCGCTCCGTGAAACACCGGTGCGAAGCAGAAGCCAATGCCGACTTCGTCCAGGCAGTGGCCGACTTGAACCGGCGTCAGCGACGTTCGCACGCCCAAGGCTTCGAGCACATCGGCCGAGCCGGAACTGCTCGACACCCCGCGGTTGCCGTGCTTGGCGACCGGCACACCACAAGCCGCCGCAACGAAGGCGGTCGCGGTGCTGATGTTGAAGGTTCGCAGTTCGTCGCCGCCGGTGCCACAAGTGTCGAGCAATCCGGTTCGCAAAGTGGGGACTCGTTCGGCCCGCTCGCTCATCGCGCGAGCGGCTCCGACGATCTCAGCGACCGCTTCCCCTTTGACTCGCAGAGCGGTCAGGAACGCGGCGATCGACACGTCATCGCACTGGCCATCCATGATCGCGCCGACGGCGGATTGGCAAATCGTCACGGGAACATCCTGCCGCTCAAAGACGGCATTCAAGGCGGTTTGGATCGCGTGGTGCATGGCTGGTGACTCTCCGAGATTCCGGGTTTTCTTTGGGTCCAAGGAAAATGTTGCGGATTCAAATCGGCGTGCTCAGCGGTTGGCCGTTGTCTTTGGCCGAAAGTTGCAGCAAGAACGGAACGGCGAGTTCCGCCCAGCGAACGGGATCGTGATATCGGCCAGCGGCTGCACCGAACGCGCTTTGCAGCATCTCGGTGTTGATGATGCCTGGATTGAGCGGAATGGCGGCCAGCCCTTCGGGCAGCTCTTGAGCCATCGCCTGTGTCAGTCCTTCGATGGCCCACTTGGTCGCGCAATACGGAGCGACCTCCGCCGCGGTCGCTCGGCCCCAGCCCGAACTGAAGTTGACGATCACGCCGCTCCGCCGAGCGATCATCGCGGGGACAAAATGCCGAAGCACGTTCGTCACCCCTTTGATGTTGATGTCGATGACCGCGTCAAACTCCGCGACCGGCACGTTCCAGAGCGCCGCGTTCCGATTGATGATCGCCGCGTTGTTGAGCAACAAATCCGGCGGCCCGATCTCCGACAAGACACTCTTCGCCCACTTGGCCACGTCGGCATCGCTACTCACATCGACGACGTCAAACCGATGCGGTGCCGTGTGCCGGCTTCGCAACGACTCAATCGCCGCCGCTTGCCGACCACATCCGATGATTTGATGACCGAGGCTCGCGAACTTCGCGACCATCGACTCGCCCAGTCCTTTCGTGACGCCGGTGATCAATACGATTCGACGATTGGCAGACTTCGACATGAGGTGCTCCTACTTGTTGTAGCCGCGTTCGCCAGAACGCGGGGTGCCCAAGCCCGCGTCTTGGCGAACGCGGCTACGGAAGTGCGCAGTCGGACGAAGACGTGTGGCCGGGCGGCGTATCACTTGCCGCACGATGACGTTCACAAGCGGTCGTTGCAAATCACCAGTTCGCTCTTGAGAATCCGCCCCCTCCGACGCTGTGAAGATTTCGAGCAGCCTCTCATTGACCGTCCCAACCCATGCAGGAGACCACAGGATGAATCGTTTTCGTTGGCTGGCTTATTCCGCAGCCGCCGCTCTGATGTGCTGCGTTGCCGTTGCTCAAGAGAAAGAAAAGGGAACGCAGGTCGTTGAAGTCAAAGACATCAAGCTGACCGTGCCCAAGACCTGGAAGTCGGAGAAGCCGAGCAATCAATTTCGTGTCGCTCAATTCAAGATCGACGCGGCGGATGGAGACAAAGAGGGAGCCGAGCTGGTCATCACGCAGTTTGGTGCCGGCGGCGGCGGAGTGAACGACAACATCAAACGCTGGGAAAATCAATTCGAGGGGAAGGACCGCAAGATCAAAGTCACGAAGGGAACCAGCAAGCTCGGAGACTATGTGGTCGTGGACGGGACCGGCACCTACCTCAAGCCAGACGGCCCTCCCATTGCCGGCAAGACCAAGCCAACCCCTGGCTATCGAGTGCTCAACGTCATGTTGATGATCGAGGACAAAGGGGTTTACTTCTTGAAGCTCGCTGGCCCGGAGAAAACCGTGGCCGGAACCGCCAATGACTTGAGATCCTCGTTCGGAGCCAAGACCGAAGACGAGAAGGACTACAAGCCGGAATAGAAATGGGAAAACACCGCGAGGCAGGCGATTCGCCTGCCTCGTTGGTTTTTCCGGGCATCAAGTCTGCTCCGGGCATCAAGTCTGCTCCGGGCATCAAGTCTGCCACGATCAGCGTGTCGTGATCGGCTCAGTCGCGTTTCAGCAAGTAATGGCAGCGTTTGCAGCGGACACGGCGTTTAACCAAGCAATTGCACTTCGGACAACGCTTCGTTCTCAGGGCAATTTTTCGCTTCGTGCGGGGGCGGATGACCATTTCAACTCGTTCCTCGGACAGTTCAGGCTTAGGGCGGGATCAAATGAGCGGGGAAAACTAGCGGAAGGTTCCATCAATCTCAAGCGGCTGGCGAAACCGTAATCGCCGAAGGCAATGTTTTTTGAGCAAGAAACCCCAATTGCAAAAACCCAATCAACGATTCTCGAAGCAGCGGCCTGACCACAACCAACGGTGGTCGCCGCACACCCCGCAACAAAATCTGCGTTTTTGTTGACATGTCTATTTCACTTCCTACGATCCGCCCGCTTTGCTCAAGACGGCTCACGGACCCGAGCCACCGACGATGACAGAATTTGAGATTCTCAAATTGCCCTCGCGGATCTACTTGAGCAAGTACCTGATCGTCGCGGCTGTTTGGCCGCGCACAGGCTCGGATCAAAGGACTGATCTCGGAGTACTAGCATGGATGCCACGCTCGCTGCGAGCCGGTTGACGCCGGAACCATGCACTCCGCCGAAAATCATTTGATCGAGTCTGCGCTACGGCCGACTCGGTGGCGCGAGTCGGTTTCCGTTTCTTTTCGCCAGGAACTCAGCACAGGACGTGCTGACCTTTGGAAGGGACTCCCGCATGAGCTCGAAACCGATTATCGCCATCAACGCCGATTTCCGCCCCGCCTCCGCCGAGCACATCGCTCTGACCTGGATGACCAGCGGCTGCTATGACCAAGTCAGTGGTGCAAAAACCGTCAAGTCACCCGGAGGCATTCCGATGATCATTCCGCCGCTGGCCGAGGATGATGACTTGCGGGCGCTGCTGGAGAAGTGCGATGGCGTGGTGCTCACGGGGTGTTCGCTGGATCTCGATCCGAGGCGTTTGGGTTTCGATAAGCATCCGGCCACGAAGCCGATGGCGAGTCGCCGCGAAGATTTCGATCGTCGTCTCGCGAAGATGGCGGTCGAGATGCGGCTGCCGATCCTCGCGATCGGCGCGGGAATGCAGACGGTGAACGTCGTCTGCGGCGGCACGTTGTTCCAACACATCCCCGAAGATTTTCCGAAGGCCATTCAACACCGCGATCATGTCGAGCGGACGCTGCGGCACATCATCAACGTCGTCCCCGGCACGCGGATGGACGCCATGTACGGCCCGGGCGAAATCCGAGTGAATAGCGACCATCACATGTGCGTCGATCAGCTCGCTCCGCAGTTCAAGGTCAGCGCGACCGCGCCGGACGGAGTCATCGAAGCGTTCGAGTCGATTGATGACCATTGGTTCTGTGTCGGCGTGCAATGGCACCCGGAGAGTGACACGGCCGCCGCGCTGGACATGCAAGTCTTCGAGATCTTCATGGAAGCCTGCTGTGCCGATCACGCGACGGAAGTCGAAGAGGCTCCGACAATCCTTCCGTTTACACAGAAGGTCTCGCGCAAGGCCGTCGCCGCCGCGTAGCGGCACTCGCCAGCGGTTGCTGAGCTTATTGTGGTGCGACGCTCCGCGTCGCAAGCGGTTATGGTGACGTTCTACGTCATCACAATTGACCGGCGACGCGGAGAGGCTGTGGAGATTTAGAACCGCGACCGTCAGGGAGTGGTGATCGTTCAAGATTAGGCCCGCTCCATAAAGCGGGCATTGCTCGCAACCCAACGATTGACGAGTCGCAAATTGGAAATTGGGGAATGGAAATTGAAGATTGCCGGACGCCAAGCACGACATGTCGAGGTTTGCTGACATCCATTTTGCATTCTTCAATTTCCAATTCTCAATTTTCAATTCCCCCGCAGGCGTGCAAAAAACGCGCATGTTTCGGACAAAGACTCCATCCCACCGAGTCCTGGTGTCTAAGGTCCGCGAGGTGCCGGATACTCCGGCCTGCAAGACGGTCTGTTGAACGTCCCATGACACGAATCTTCTGAACGCTGCTATTCCAATCGGAGGAAGGGGTGTCGAGCCGCCGCACTCCAGGGCCAATTCATCCCATCGCGACCAGGATCTTGCGGGGCGGCTTGTACGGCATCCGTCCGTGGGCGACCAAGAAATTGTCGAGCACCAGCACGTCCCCTTGTTGCCACGCAAAAATGATGGCGTTGTCCCACATCACTTTTCGGACGCGGTCCAAGTCGGCTGATGGGTGAAACAACGGAACCTGGTCTCTTTTCTTCTCGGTCCCTTTTCTTCTCCAGATAGTCGCGAGCCAGATCGACCACCGAGACATCCTCGGTCCGATCCCCCATCGTCAACACTCCCGCCGGCTTGAGGACCGCGAGGCAATGGTTGTCTTCGAGGAGGACTTTCAGACGGTGCCGCTCAATCATGCGATCATCTTAACCGGCTTCGGCGAAAACTCGCGTTGCGGGTGTCGCGCGCCGAGAGAAGACAAGCGGGATTTCATGACGTGCCGCTTGATTTTCTGAACAGGCCGGAGGATGCTGCGCGAACACACATCAAGTAGCAATCGGCCTCTCTCAGTTTCCAACGCATTCCGTCGATTCCAAATCCTTCTCGGACCAGTTCGCAACCGACGCGCGCAACCTGGAAATTGCCGCGCACAGTTCCGCAATCGGGACGACACGAGCACAACCTGGATGACACAAGTGCAACCGCGGCCGACACTGCCGTAATGGCCGTTGACAGGGCCGCAATCGCCAGCGACGGGAGTGAAATCGAGGCCGCAGCTCCGAAATCGGCTCGGATATCGCGGAAATTTCCTCCGACAGCTCGGAAATCGCCGCCAACAACGCCGCATTCGCGACGAACACGACCGAAACAGGGCAGAAAAGTCCAGAAATCAATCGCAACAGTCAATCAATCCGTGAGTTATGTCTCTTGAGTGTGAACGCCAGCCCCGCCACGGCGGGGTGTTCCGCAGCCACTGGGGCTGGCACTTTCAAAGCCCATTCTTCGGGAGAAATCGCATGAACGATCGTTTGACCAACCGCCTCAATATGGTGGGAACCTGCACGTCACTGGCCGATTCGCCGGAGCACAAACCGGTTTGGGATGGCCAGCCGCCGGCCGCGTTCGGCGTGGAACTGGCCGCCCTCAAGACCGCTTATGCCGCCGCCCTCAGTTTGGGTTCGCAGGCCAGTTCGGCCACCACCGGAGCGGCCGCGCAGAAAGACATCGCTGAGACCGCCTTGGAAGACGCCGCCTTTCCGCTCGCGCGAGCCTTGGCGTTGCACTTCAAGAAGACCGGCAACTTGACCGACCGCGCGAAGGTCGATGTACCCATCAGCGGCATCCGCCGGCTGCGCGACCAAAACCTCCTGGCCCTGGCCGCCGACATTCTCACTCTGGCGAACACCGCCAAGACCGAAACCGGAGCCACCGATCGCGGCATCACGACCGCCCGGATTACCACGCTCACGACGGCAATCAGCGCCTATGAAACCGCGCTCAACGCACCGCGCAACCAGATCGTGAATCGCAGCGCGTTACTCCGCGAATTGGAAACCCAAGTTGCCGGACTACTCGATGCCATCACCGATCTCGACGACCTGATCCTGCAATTCGGCGGCACACCCGCCGGAGACTTGTTCGTCAGCGCCTGGAAATCCGCCCGCAACATCCTCGACGCCGGCCACGGCCCAGCAACTCCACCACCCGAACCGCCTCCGCCTCCTGTGACCTAACGAGGCTTACGAAGGGTTCGCAGCCCGCCATCCAACGGGCTGCGAACACCAATACCCGGACGATTCATCACATGCGTGTAGATCATCGTGGTCGCAACATCGCTGTGACCGAGCAATTCTTGAACGGTGCGGATGTCGTAGTTCGCTTCCAGCAAGTGCGTCGCGAAGCTGTGTCGGAGCGTGTGGCAGTTGGCCGGCTTGGCGACGTTCGACCGACGCACGGCCGCCGTCATCGCCCGCTGTATCACCGACTCGTGGATGTGATGTCGCCGGATTGCGCCGCTGCGTGGATCCTTTGAGAATCCCGGTGCCGGAAAACAGAACTGCCAGCACCACTCACGTTCCGCATTCGGATACTTGACCGCCAAAGCATACGGCAATTGTACGCTCCCGGCACCGGCTTTCAGGTCGCCTTGGTGCAGCCGCCAAACCCCACGCAGATGCTCCAGCAACGGCTCGCGAACCGACTGTGGAAGCATCGTGACACGATCCTTCTCCCCCTTGCCGTCCCGCACGATGATTTGCCCGGAGTCGAACTCGACATCCTTGACCCGCAAACGAAGCGCCTCCGACAGACGCAAACCCGATCCATACAACAGTTGGGCGACCAACTCCGGAACACCTTTCAGATTCCCCAGCACCCGCTGCACCTCTTCCAGCGTCAAGACGCACGGCAGCCGCCGAGTCTCCTTGGCCACCGTCCAGTCTCCCAAGCTTCCCAGCGGACGGCCCAACACTTGTCCAAACACAAACACGAGCGCATTCAATGCCTGCTTTTGAGTCGCTGCCGACACCTTTCGTTCGACCGCCAAATCCTCCAGAAACGACCGTACCTCATCCGGTCCCAACTCATCGCTCGTTCGCCCACCAGCAAACTGCTCGAACCGCCCCCACCATTGCGTATAGGCCTTCTCGGTTTTCTGCGCATAGTGAGCCACTCGCAACACCCGCCGCAAACGATCCAGCACCGCCATCGGCTTCGCACCGTCGCTGGAAGTTCCGTGTGAGCCAGCCGCTGGCTCGTCAACCGCGATCCCCACTCGCGCATTCAGGCGAATGCCCCACGCTTCCCTCAACTCGGGGACGCCCAAATCATCCCGTCGATAACCATACCTCATCAGCAATCCGATCGCCTCCAGCGATTGCTTCACCTGCCAGTCCGCGACCCCCTTTCGCAGTAAGGTTTCGAGGTAGTCGCAAACCAATTCGATGTTCACGGCGTCAATCCGACGTTCATTGACCCGCAAAAAATTCTCCATCCGCACACCGAGCCAATACATCTCCTTCGGCGACCGCACCATCCCCGACGCAATTTGCTTCGCCTGCTCCAACGCAGACACCCTCTTTGGCTCAACCGTCTTGGGAACCACCAATCCCGCCGCGCCGACGCCGGCGTCCACCGCCCCAGCTTCATTCCGAAGTGTCGCCATCTGCACGCTCCTCGAATGTTTGAATATCGGATAGCCCCGCGCGCCTGGATAACGGAGATATCCAGCGCGCCGGTCAACACAATACCCATCGCAAACAAGAACTCAACGGAACCATTGACAATTGCTTGAACCAAAGGCAACTTTCACCCTGTCACCATTGGCCCCGCATCGCGAAGCCAACCAGATTAGCCAGCGCGCGGGTCACTTCACTGTTGGGCGATTCAAGACAATGAACCGCAATTAACCACAAGTCTTCTCCGCGCACTTCATCTGTTAGGATCTGACGCTACTAACACAACAGGACGATAATTGCATGTCGAAACTACTCCACTTCTCTAGTTCCAAAGAAAAGACGCCGCATATAGTTTGCGAGAGCCTGATTCACGAGGAATCAATCATCGCAGTCAATCGTTACATCACAAAAGACCAAGGCCATCCAGAACTGCCACCGAAAATCACCTATGCTGTCAACGGTGCTTCCG
The DNA here is from genome assembly GCA_046156195.1 of Planctomycetaceae bacterium. Taxonomy (GTDB): domain Bacteria; phylum Planctomycetota; class Planctomycetia; order Planctomycetales; family Planctomycetaceae; genus SXKJ01. Next base: position 26,743 of record JBJXEX010000531.1, read on the forward strand.
GTGGTATTTATGCTTCCGAGAATGCCGATGAGAAAACTACTCAACGACTTGAATCGCTTTGGGAATCTTGGCTTTCCGCATACGAGCAATCAGATCAGTAATGCCAGCAAAAAACTCATCACGACATTGAAAGCAAAGATCAATTCGTGAACCGCGATGAGTCCGATGCGCTGTAGGGTCGTCATCATCCAAGATCATTGTGGAGAGGACTGGAGTTGCATCGCATCCATGCCCTGTTCTCTTGCAGCAATCGCAAATTATCATGGGGTCACAATCCAATGATTCATTACTGGGAATGTGGTTAATTCATAATTCGCCCAACAAGCGGTTCAAGCCGAGCGGCGGTTTGCGCGTTATCTGTCATTATTATCTTTCTCCGCCGCCGGCTTAACCGTGGCGTTACACGGCCTCAGCAACTCGTTTCCGAAAGTCACGAATCACCTCGCCGTCATCTCCGAAATACGCAATCTCCCACAGCGGGTGACAGTTCAGAACTTGCCCAGCCCACTTGGTTCCAGCGTCAAACATCACGTCCCAATTGGCACTGCTGTTGTTTCCCACGATCACACCAAACATTCCATCGACCATGACTCGCATTCCGGCTGTCACGAACGGTACACCTCGGTATTCCGCCGTTCGCCTGATGTCCGGCGTCGTCACTGGATCGCCCGCACATCGACAACGAATTGACGTGTATTCAAAATCGCAATCGAGCGACATGTAAAATCGTGCCTTTGCGTCTCCAGCAGTCCGAGCGTGAATCGTTGTCTCGTGGTCGCTGCCAGCAATGCGACAAGCAAACGCACGCAATGGCCGTGTAACAAGTCGGTCAAGCCGACCGGGATCAACTGGCGGTTTCATGGTTTTTGGCATTGGAGAGTCTTTCGTTATTCGCCCGGCGGCTTACCTTGTTGTTAGGCGAAGGCTGCAATGAACCGCAATTCATCACAAGCCTCTGTCGTTTCCATTCATCAAACTCATCCATGAATCCATCAAAGCCACCATTATGAGCACAAGCAATTCGATAGATGCGGCGCTTGGCCGAGCCGAGCCGGAAATAAAACAATTTGTTGCGGAGCTTCGCCAAGAACAATTTCAGACACAGCAAGAAATAGCGGCACTGAAGGCGGAGATTCTCAGACTTCAAAAACAAAATGCGAAACTGAAGGCGCAGCTTGTCAGCAAAGACGCCGAACTGCAAATTGCGAACGAAATCATTGCCCAGCGTGGCCGAATGGACTCGGCCACGAGAGAGGAATTGGAAGCATTTGTTGAATTTATCAACCAAAGATCGCAACATTGATTTAATCCGGAGTGGCCATGATGCAAAAATGGGAATACAGGATTTACAACTACAAACAACCATCGGGCGTCATCTTTCGCGGCGCTGGCGATGTTCCTGAAAATGTGCCAAAAGATTTGAATGCTCTCGGCAATGAAGGATGGGAAATCATTGCTTCGTATCCGGTTGCAATGGGATCAGGTGCCACAAATCAAATTGTCATGATTCTGAAACGCCCCAAGAACGCCTAACAATTCGGTCAAGCTGACATGGCTAGACTATCGTTTTTCAATGTCTGTCGCTTCGTTTGATGGTTCTTGGTTATTCATGGTTTTCTCCGGTTTTGCCGCCATGCAGCTTACCTTTTACGTTGGGCGATCAACCGCAAAAGCGCAATTCACTCCAAGTCGTTCGCGTCACCTACGCGTTTTCTCCGTCAGCTCTCCGTTATCGTATGGCGGTCAAATCGTGCCTCCTTGGATATCTCCACTCATCACGACCACAATGGGGCTTCTCGGACTCTATTTCACCGTTCGACACTTCAAAATAGTACGCACCGTTTCTTACATTGAACGAATGAACCATCCAAATATGGCCGAGGTTCGCACGAGAGTCGATCAATGGCTAGATTCAGGGCGCACCGATGAGGAGCGCCTCCGCGAGTTGCAAGAAGACTTCGCTCTTCGAGCGCGAGTGCGAATGTTTTACAACATGATCACTGAGTTGGCGATCGCTTACCGTTACCGCACAATTAGTCGCAAGCTGACGCTAGAAATTTGGGATCCTCTGGTTCCAGAATACTGGGAAAAGATGCAATTCCATATTCAAGACACTCGCGCAAAAGGCGTCTCCGTTGGCCATAACTTTGAATATCTTGCCAATGAATTCCACAAGTCACGGCGCAATCCGTTTACATTTCACAGTACCTCAAGCGTCCGGCACGGCCAAAACAATACTCAGTCGTCTATGACGCAATTAACGCCCAACAAGGCGGTCAACCCGAGCGGCGGTTCGGGCTGATTCTCTATTCGAAGTCACATGGCCGCCGCCGGGTTACCTTGGTCGTTGGGCGGCACATGCCAAACTATCCACTCGAACACATTCTACACGCGGCCCGAAACGCCTCATTTCGGGCCGCGTGAAGAATACAATCCATCCCGATCGACAGGAACGCAACAATGTCCACCCCATCCGGAGAAACCACCAAGCCACCAGTAGTTGGCGGGGGCCTCGACCCACAAGCTAAAGGCTGCTTAGTTGTCGTAGTCGTCGGGATACTGCTTTACTTCTTTGGCGGAGCTATATGGCACTATGTCGTGGATTTGTCGAATCCGAATTCAACCACGCCAGTGGATACGACCGTTGAATTAGCTCCAGGTCAGTGGCGTACGATACCATTTCGACCCGTCGAGGGTGGCGATCCTGCATTACAAAGAAATGTAACGCTGCTGGTCGATGCGATTCCGTCCGGTGTTGACGCACACATAATATTGTCCCGCTACACTGAAGACTTTGCCGCTGGTAAAAAGAATGTTTATTTTGGCGGTGTCTATCTTGGCGGTGAAAACGTGTTAGACTACAACAATACAACAGTACTTTCAAATCACCAATATTCCGTATTCCTTCGCAACCGCAACCGTTCTGGAAGTCTCGTGACAGTGCGAGTCACAGCGAGCAAAAGGTAGTTCGTGTTACTCAGCAACCTGCGGCATGTAACCATGCTTGATCGAAGGAAACCGGAAGCAAATCAAAGGTTTTTGCAATCGCATTTGACTCCCGGCAAATTCAAAGGCAAGACAAACATCGCCCAACAAGCGGTTCAACCGGAGCGGCGGTTGGCGCGTTTTCTGTCTTCCAGGCTTCTTGGCCGCCGCCCGGTTAACCTGGTCGTTGGGCGGTATCGCGCAAGACCTTACTTGTTCCTTTCAACTGAAGGAAAAAACAAAATGAATGATGTCATTGAATCTTCGCCACTCGTAGTCGATTTCAATATTGGATGGATGGTCTACAACCAGCAACCCCACATCGACGAGTTTCAAACGGGCATAGACAAGATCATCCCGAACGACGAAAGGGAGGAAGGCGTCTACTACACCCTCACACATAAGCATTATCCATTGAAGTCCGGTGAGATCATCGTTGCGGCTTTCAACGGAGATACTCACTACACTTGCGTGAAGAACGTGACCGACCAGACGAAGCAGTACGAGCCTTGCATGTGGTATCCGTACAACGGCAAATATTACGCGGTGATGTTTTCGAAAACCAAACTCAAGGCCGAACTGCTCATTCCCCGCCGTTACAGACCCGATGCAGGATTACTACATCCAGACTACGCCTATGCTTGGAACGAATTCACCGACCCAGAGGAAAGAACCCAGACATTCTTAAAGGACTTCCGCAATGAGGCCGTTACGCCGATCATCACCTGCGTGTGGAGGCTTGATGCGTCGGCTTATAACAAATGCTGGGGCACGTGTTGGAATGATGCGTCGGGCGATCATATCAAGGCGGCTCACTCGGACGACACACAGCGTTCGAGGCGAAGACAAAACGAACAACAGATGGCAGACGGCCTGTCGGCGAATTGAAAGCCGTTCGGCGTCCGAAATGTTTTCAAAAGAACAGCAATCGAGCCATCGCCCAACAAGCGGTTCAACCGGAGCGGCGGTTGGCGCGTTTTCTGTAGTCGAAGCTTCTTGGCCGCCGCCCGGTTAACCTGGTCGTTGGGCGATCAACCGCAAACCGCAATGAACCACAAGTCCTCCGCGCGTCCGATGCGTTATCGCCGTTCGATGCCGTAACAGGAATTGTTCCGCAGGGAGATGAAGCGTGTTTTCTGTCAAGCCGGTCAACCCTCAGAATGTCTGGGCCTGCCCCAGGTTCTTTACCGCGCCTTCCGGCGCGGCCGCTCAGACGATAATCCAGGTGCTCAATACCATGAGCACGTCTGTTAATGTCGTCCTCGAATGCATCAAAGCAACGGGACACATTGTTCCCGCAATTAGCGGAAGTTTTAGCGTCCCGCCGGCATCCACGGTCCAATGGGTTGTCGCCGATCCTGCGGCCAGTCATGATGGATGGCTGTTGTTGATTGCTGATGGTCCAATTCTGCCGATGGGTCAGGTGATGTTGAATTATCCCGATTATCGCGTCGTCACCATGAACTTTTACCCTGTCGTACTCGACATCGGCGATCAGCATCGCGCTTTGCGCGAGGCTGTTCCCTTTGCTCAATCGAACCTGAAGACGAGGAAAGAACGAAAAAGGAAATCGTGACGGTGATTTTGGCAGCGACTTCTGATTGTCGTCCGGCGAGTTGAGGCTTGCTTGGCCCATGAAGGCGAACACAAAACACAATTACACATTCCGGCTGGAAGTCTGTCGTGTCTTGGACGCTTGGTGGTCGCTTGATGCCGGAACAACCAACAACACACAAGGCCCTCTGATCGCTGTCCGGCGAGCTGATTGTCGGTGGCCTCTCATGGCAAACACAAAACAACCAATTTCCGTCTGATCGTCGGTCGGCGAACTGAAAGTCGTCCGGCGTCCGAAAGGTCAATGAACCGCAACCGAGCAATCGCCCAACAAGTCGGTCAACCCGAGCGGCGGGCCACCCGTTTTCTGTCTTCCATGTCGCTGGCCGCCGCCGGGTTACCTTTGACGTTCGCCTTCTGAATTCATCACGGCTTCAACTTCGATGATCCCTTACATTTCATACGCAGGATGCACTCATGGATTGGATATCTGTTGCGAAGGGCGTTGCAAAAGAAACATGGCACTACGCAAAACTTTCGGAGCGATGGCGCGACTTCAAGGATGGTCGCCGCCTGCTGAAAGTCATGCCAGAGTTGCGAGCGATCAACGACGAGCTTGCTAATCGTCTTCATCAATTCGATTATCAGTTTGACGCCGATGAGTTCTTGGCGCTCCTCTTCGATATCGCGTTGAATCGCACTCAATCTGTCATGGAGAAGTATTACGCAGGCGAAGAAGTCGTTGTCAGTTTTAAGACTGAGTACGACACTGACCGCACGCAGCTCCGTTGCTGGTACTGTCGGCATCTCCCTCCGCACCGGGTTGGCAAGGCACTTAAAGTGATCCCAAAGGACGGTACAGCAGCGGGAGACTCGTACCGCAATAAGTCGCCGGTAATCGTGTCAGATTTGGAAACACGTCGCGAAACCTACGGCGACGTGCTTTACGCGAAATACAGCAAGATCATTGGCTCACTCATCGTGTGGCCTGTACTATTTGAAGGCGATGAAATCGCCGGGCTACTCAAGGTCGATTCGCCGAAGAAGCATCTTTTTGTGCGTAATACGTCAACCGACGCCTTGATGAAGCATGTTACCGCCAATTTCTTGCTCGTGTTCGCCATTGGAAGGCAGCTTGCATATCGCACGCTGCCGAACGACTCAAACGGAGTGCCTCGCATGGATGAGGACCAAACCCCAAGACTTGGAGATATGCAATGATGGATGGAGCCGATCTCACGAATTACTACCACAAACCTCAACATTCGATCTCCGCAATGATTTCAGTCGCACTTGAACGCGGCTACAACAAATCAGGCACTCGGATTGCGGACATCGTTGACGAAAAGCGTGACATTCCTGCGTCGTTGACTGCCGGCAACAAAGAAGGCGAACAAGGCGCTCAACCGGAGCGGCGGGCGGCGCGTTAATCATATTCCAAGGTTTCTGGCCGCCGCCCGGTTAGCTTGGTCGTTGGGCGATCTAACCGCAATTAACCGCAATGAACCACAAGTCCACCGCGCGCTCAATGCGTTATCACCATTCGATGCCGTATCGCGCGCTCGCTTGCGAATGACAGTCTGTGGGGCACTCGGAGAACATTGAAGTCGCTAGCCGCTGGTCGCCAGCAGAAACCGAATCCACAATTGCGTGCTTGGTTGGCTCTCCTAGCATGGCTGAATTGCCCAAGAGCTTTAAGGATGATTGATAATGCCAGTTCCACCTCCCCCAAGAATGCGCGCTCTCCACCCACTGGGATCAGATGCATCGCCAAATCAGGAAATGCTTGACAAGATGCTACAAGTCGGGTGGTCTAGTCCAGGCCGTACCTATTTATGGGGAGATGGAATCATTTCCACTTGGGGCCCCTATCGCTCCGTCACATGGTCGCCATCCACTGGTGCGCACGCGATCTATGGCGATATTCATTTTCGCTGGGTTCTAGTGCGTCGCGATTCATCTCTTGGATTCCCAATCTCGGACGAACAAGATTTCTCGGAAGGCGGGAGGGTAAGTGTCTTTCAAAGAGGGGCGATCTACTGGTGGCCCGACGTTGGTGCCATCGATTTGAACGATGTTGTGTTGCATTACACTGGTCTGATCTGCTTCAACGAGACCGATGGCGAGGTCTCTGCATCGGACGAACCGTACTCGGTCATCGGTATCATTTCCCCAAATGGAACTTCGAATTACGGAACTCAAATTTACGAAAACGTCGATACAGGTGAGAGCGTTCCTGATCTAGTTGAACTTTACCGTGGTAAGCCTCTTGGGCTCACGATCAGCGTACTGGTGATGGAGCATGACTCAGGCGACCCGAACAAATATCGAGGGATCATCAAGGACGCCGTGGATAAGGGATTCGACAAGGTCAAAACTGCTCTGCCGCTCATTCCGGCCGTCGGTCCAATTCTGGCGGTGGTCGGCCCTCCTATCCTTGATCTTATCGCACCGGAGATCACAGAGTTTATCAACACCGTACTCGGCACTGGGGACGATAAGATCGGAGAAACCACAATTTACCTGAGCCCAAAGCAAATGGTTGTGATGGCTGCTCTAACTAACAACTCCTCGGAACGAGGAATCGGTTACAAAACTACTACACCACTCCTTCAAGGCGATGGCTCCATGTATAAGTTGTACTTCGGCCTTGTACCCGGCTAACAATCCAGGAGCTCGGCGGGAAAACCACAAATGCCGCCCAACAAGTCGGTCAAGCCGACGCCCGACAACTTGGCGATTTAACGGTGATCGGCTCTTCGGACGTCTGTCGTTCATCGCGGGCGACGGCTTACCTTGGGCGTTGGCCGTCACAACCCCAGCCCGAATGAACCACAAGCGAATGGCGCGCTCGAGTCGTTATGGCCACATGATGCTGTGTCGCGCGCTCGCCCGCGAATGACAGTCAGTGAAGCGCACAGAGCAAAACAATTCAGTCTGGTCATCGCCCGGTGAATTTACCGTCGGTGGCCCTATGAATGCGAAATGAACACGGAATCGCATCCACCGGCTAACCCGCAACCTGACCGAGACCTGGTTGGCAGGATTCTCCTTTGGTGCGCCATCGCATTGATGTGTGTCGTAACGTTCCCTCAGATGCTTGGTGAACTACTCGCTTCGCCACTTGAACGTCACCGGCACAAGAACGCGAAGCTTCGGCTGGCCTGGAACTGTTTGCGTCTTTTGCCTGCGCTCGCAATTGTTATTTTCTCTTTGTATTACCTCATCGCCCTCCGGTTCCGTTAATTGTCGTCCGGAGAACTGATCGTCAATGGCGTCGGAGGCACAACGAAAACAATCACAAACTCCCACTTGCATGTTTGTCGCGCGGCTGTAACCTGCTCGGCTGTTCGAGCACGGAACAACAACGAACACAACTTTGTCCGAGCGCTGTCTGGCAACTTGAGTGTCAGCGGCGTCCGACAGCGAAATGAAAACGAACAGCCGGCAGGCGGTCTGTCGGCGAAATGAAAGCGGTTCGGCAATCGAAGGGTTAATGAACCGCAATCGACGGCCAACAAGTCGGTCAAGCCGACACGCGACTCGCTGGCGACTTGACGGTTTTCGGCGAGTCCACGTCGGTTCTTGTTCGCGCGTGCGGCTTACCTTGGACGTTAGGCACTACGAACCGCGACATGCCGTTATTCATAAGCTACTCACACGCTGATCGAGATTTCGTTGACCAACTCGCAGTGCAATTGGTCGCGCGAAAGGTCAACGTCTGGCTCGATCGCTGGGA
>JBJXEX010000036.1:0-3351 GCA_046156195.1 Planctomycetaceae bacterium
ACGAGCCTATGGCTATCGAAACTACCAACACCTCAAAGAACGACTTCTCACTCTCCACCACACAAAGTTCACTTTGATTGGTTAAAACACCATACAAATACCATCCCCCCAAAAGGTTGGATGAACCCGAAATCATCACTTAGGCGTGTCGACCTTGTCCTGACAGGGGGAAGACCACATGAAGCGGAACGTACAACGCGAGTTTCGTTTTGACGCCTCGGAGTCAGAGACCCTGCGCATGAACAGAAGCTCTCTTCGCGGAAACCGGGAGACCTCGGTGGTTCCCTGCGGCGATCACTCGCCGATGGGACGGTCGGAAAAGGCCACAAGCCGTACAGCCGACATGCACGTTACCGAGGAGTCGGACGATCTCGTAGTACCTGCGAAGCGGGCGAACAAAGCCGGAACTCCGGCGGCGGAGTCCGTGGAGGAAAGGGGATCGACCAAGGGAAACCGAATTCGGATGACCTCATCCCGGACACAGTGCCGGAATAGGTGGGGGTTTCTCTGAATGACGTACGGCAAGTAGGGCGTTTCGGCGTCCGACCGTCATACCCAAGGTAGGAGCCGTATGCGGTAGTTCTGCAAGTACGGATCTGTGCGGGGGGCCGCCCGAAAGGGCGGTCCCTACCGCGACTCTCTTTTAATCAACTTCCTTAATCAATGAGAAATCAATGAGACCTGACCCCTTTCTGCTTCTCATCGCCTCGACGAACAACAGCCGAGCCTCGGAGCGTGGGCTCACTACGGACTCGGCACGCTCAACGAGAACCTGCCGAAGTTCGCGGTGCTGGGTGGGCCGACTCGGTCGGACACGCGGTTGTCGATCGACTCGCTGTATCTGGGGCCACAGTACGCCGGAGTGCCGCTCGCGCTGGACCCGAAGAATCCGCTGCCATTCGGTCAACGCCAAGCCAGCCAATCTCTGCAAGAGCAACGGCAAGAGTACGACTTGATCAACAAGCTCAACGCGCTCACTGCGGTCGAATACCCAGAAGACCAAGAGCTGCAAGCTCGCATCCGCGCCTACGAGTTGGCGTTCCGAATGCAGGCCGCCGTCCCCGAAGCGATCGACTTCGCGCAGGAGACGGAAGCAACCACGACGCTCTACGGCATCGACGCCGACAACACGAAGCTCGCCGGCCAGCGACTGCTGGCGGCTCGGCGGTTGGTCGAACGGGGCGTGCGGTTCGTGCAAGTCTTCCCGTCGCAGTACGGAGTTTGGGACTCGCATCAAAAGCTCAAAGACAATCACACGCGGCTGTGTGCGACGATTGATCGGCCGGTCGCGGGGTTGATTCAGGATTTGAAGCAGCGCGGATTGCTCGACGAAACGCTGGTCGTGTTCTGTACCGAATTCGGTCGCACTCCCGGCTTAGAACTGCGCGGCGGCGGCAAAGACGGCCGCGATCATCATCCGAACGGCTTCACGATCTGGATGGCCGGCGCGGGTTTGAAACGCGGCTACGTCCACGGCGCGACGGATGAGCTCGGCTACCACGCGCTGGGCGAAGGTCACTACGTCACCGACCTGCACGCGACCGTGCTGCACTTGCTCGGTCTCGACAACCGCAAGCTGCACATCCCCGGCCGCAAACGCCTGGAGATCGACGACGGCCGCGTGATCGACGACATCCTGACATAACCTTTCATGGAACGGGCGAGCGAGACGGCACCATCCCAACGCCACTCACTTTGTGAGCCGATGGCGCTAGCCACGGGCCTTTCGTGATCCGCACCCAGATGAGCCGGAATCAAGCTGAGCGTTCGGTTTGAGATCGGCGACAAAGTCGAAAACGGTAATCCGCAGCTTCGGCGACGTTCGGTTGCGGGCGAGTGACGCACAGGGATAGAGTGGTTCGACCAATTCTTTGACCAAGTTACTTGATTGGCCTCGGATTTCAGCGATGTCCACATCACCGTTTGACGAAGTGCGAAGCGGTCTCGTGCCGCCGCATCGCCCGGTCAGTGTGGATAATGATTACCTCCCTGGAACGAGTGAGCGGCCGACGTCGCCGGCGGAATACCGGGAGGTTCGGTTTGAGTATTCGGCCGACTTTCCGATCGTCTTGTCGCAGTTGAAGATTTCGCTGTTGGTGTCCACCTACCAAGCGGGCAAGCTGGCGGTGATCGGCACGCATGACGGCAAAGTGACGTTCGACTTTCACCATTTGGACCGGGCGATGGGCATTGCCGTCGGTCCACGCCGGATCGCATTGGGAGCACGGCGGCAGATTTATTTCCTGCACGCCAACCACGAATTTGCTCCGAGTCTGGAACCGCGGGGAACGCGTGACGCCTGTTGGGTGACTCGGAGTTCGTTCTTCACGGGCAACATTCATGGACATGAGCTGGCTTGGGGAACCGACGGTTTGTGGGTCGTCAACACGTTGTTCTCGACGCTGTGTACGCTGCATGAAGACTACAGCTTTGTGCCGCGCTGGCGTCCGCCGTTCATTCGGGAACTGGCGGCCGAAGATCGCTGCCACCTCAACGGTCTGGCGATGCAGAATGGGCAGCCAAAGTTTGTCACGGCCATGTCGGAAACCAACACGGCGGGAGGTTGGCGTCCGACGAAGGCCAGCACCGGTTGCATCATTGACGTTCCCAGTGGTGAGACAGTGGCTCGCGGCTTCGCCATGCCACATTCGCCGCGACTGCACGAGGGTCGCCTGTGGGTTTTGGATTCCGGCAAGGGGCACCTGACGTTGGTCGATCCGGCAACGGGCCGCAGCGAGAGCGTCGAAAGCGTGCCGGGCTACACGCGCGGGATGAGCCTCATGGGACCGTTCGCGTTCGTCGGGCTTTCGCGAATTCGAGAGACGTCGGTGTTCGGCGGTCTGCCGATCGAAGAACGCCGCGACGAACTGCGATGTGGCATTGCGGTCATCGACCTGCGGATTGGACGGACGGTCGCCGTTCTGAAATTTCTGTCGGGGGTCGAAGAGATCTTCGCGGTCGAAGTGCTGCCGAATTGTCGCGCCCCCACGCTCTTCGGCCCGCTGGTGGATGACAGCGGATCGGAAGCTACCGGCCGACCGAAGGACGTCTGGATCGTCCCGCCCGAAGGACAAGTTCCACCGCCGACGTCTCACGCGTTCGGCACATCAATCAGGTGAATCATGGTCAACACGGAAAGTTCATGGAGAGGCGACAGATCCATTAGCCGGAACGCGCTAGCGTCCGGTTCGTGTGTCTGTTGCACCTCCGAATCGAGTGTCTGTCGCACGTCCGAACCGGACGCTAGCGGGATTATTCATGGGCTGCTCAGGGAGGAAGCAGGGTGCGGCGATGTAACCCGAAGCGTCAGCGAGGGAGTGACCACCTCACTCCCTCGCTGACGCTTCGGGT
>JBJXEX010000018.1:0-3426 GCA_046156195.1 Planctomycetaceae bacterium
AGACAAGGAGTCGCAGCGCTGGGTCGATGGCATGCACCTGGCGCATCGCCTCGCGGCCGAGGTTCCTGACACGCAGGTGATTCTCGTCTCGGACAGTGAAGCCGACATTTTTGAGTTGCTGGTCGCGATCCGAAGGTGAGCTGCGAAACTCGGGGCCGTCGGCAAGCTCGCGAATCGCGAACAGCCAACGTCGAAGTTCGCGCCTGCGAGATGACCTTGCGAGCCCCCTATCGACCGGATCGCAAGCTGCCTGCGGTGACTCTCAATGTGGTGCTTGTCCGCGAGGTTGATCCCCCCGAGGACGACGAACCGATCGAATGGTTGCTGCTGACGAGCCTGCCGATCGACACGTCCGAGCAAGTGCTGCGCGTGATCACGACGTACGCCTTGCGATGGCACATCGAGATTTTCTTTCGAGTGCTCAAGCAAGGCTGCCGGTTGGAAGCTCGCCGCTTCGAGACGCTGGACAATGTGTGGCGTTACATGGCCGTGGCGTTGGTGATTTCGTGGCGGACGTTGTTTGTGATGCGAATGGGTCGCGAGTTTCCGGACCTGAGTTGCGAGGCGGTGTTCGAGGTCTCGGAATGGAAATCGGTGTATCAAATCACTCAGAAGAAACCGCCGCCGAAGACCCCGCCGACCTTGCACGAGATGGTGCGAATGGTCGGCCAATTGGGCGGCTTCGTGAACCGCTCGATCGACGCGATGCCCGGCGTTGAAACGATCTGGAAAGGACTTCAACGGATGCACGACATGGCCCTCTGCTGGGACGCCTTCGGCCCAACCAATACCGGTTGATTCAAAAAGATGTGTGGAACAACGAGGGCTGGCGCCCTGGGCTATCGAGTTTCGCACCTTCGGTGCTGACAATCAGTCGGCGTCAGTGAGTCGAGTCGCTTTCTAATGGCTCCGAATTGCCGGATCGAGGTCCGCTGCGGCAGATTGATCGCTTTGGCAGGTGCGTTAACTGCAAACCGCTTGATGCAGGGGAGGTCCAGCGTTAAAGACGATGCTGTTCGTAGGTTTCAACGCTTTATGGAGAACCGAATATGCGCGCTCGATTCTGGTGGTCGTGGCCTGTCCTGGTAGCAGCGTTCTGGATGTGCTCGGTGAGTTTCGCCGACGAGGCTCCGCGCTACGTCCGTTTGGGCAGTGGCATGAGCGGGCACATTCATCCGGCCGCGTGCGTCACGAAGAAGGGGACCGTGCTGGTTCTCTACTGTCAGACGGAAGCCAAGGACATGCGGCTGTGCCGGTCCACGGATGGCGGCCAGACGTGGTCCGAGCCGGCCGCGTATCTTCCGACCGCGAAGCTTTCCATCTATCCGGGGGCGCTGACGACGCTCAGCGATGGCCGAGTCTTGCACGTCTGGAACACTTGGTATCCCGACAAGAACCTGAAGAGCGGCAAGAATCGTTTCCCGCAGTATTCGCTCAGCAGCGATGACGGCCTGACGTGGAGTGAGCCGTTCGACCTGCCGAAGAACCCGGAAATGGAAAGCGTGCTGCGGCATCCGGTCGTGGAACTCGGCCCGCGCGAGTGGTTGTTTGCGTTGATGGATAAGACGGTACTCTACGATCCGATGACGCACGCGGTCTCACCATTCGGAGATGGCCGCAGTCATGGCCTCACTCCGATCGTGCGCACGCCGAAGGGGACGCTCATCAGCGGCACGGGGACACGCTCGACCGATGGCGGCCAGACGTGGCAAAAGGTCGAGCCGTTTCCGAACATCAAAGAGAACGGTTGGCGGTTCGATCTGATGGTGGTCAACAACGGCTGGCTGGTGACGGCGGAAGTGATCGGCCCCGGCGTCGGCGGCGACAAGTGGCGTTTCGTGGTCTCGCGCGACGACGGCCAAAGCTGGGACTTCGACCACACCGTCGAGTTCTACAACCCCGGCCGCCCCATCGGCGGCCGAGCCTGTCCGAAGACCGTCCAACTCGACAACGACACGCTCGGCACCGTGTTCTACGACGTCGATGCCAACCAACCCGGCGGGTCGGGTGTGTTCTTCCTTCGTACTCCGATTGCTGTGCTGCAAAAGTAAATCGGGGGGGAACCGGAGTCCCGCCCACAAGCCGCTTGACAACTTCTCCGTGTCACGACAGTTTGTTCGCTAGAGTCAGCGCATTCGAGAATTTGGCCGCATCAAGATTTCCGTGGAGTGATCGCATGGCAGCCGAAGGGAAACGCGAGAAGAAGCGCGGTCCCAAAGGTGGCATCAAGCACCAATCGGGGCGCGACCACGATCGAAAGAGCGCTCCGCAGAAGAAGAAACGATTCGTTCGTAAGGCCGCCAAAAAGCACCAGCAAAAAGAAGACGACGCCAAGAAGGCGTGGAGAGCGTGGGACGCACTTCCCGATGACGTGAAACGGCTGCTCGGACCCGCCGGTCAGCCAACAATGCCGAGGCCCAGTGATGATTAGCAAAGTTCGTCCGAATGGTCGCCAACCGACCGCCAAGAAAGAGGACGTGGAATCTCTGTATCTCGCGTTCCTTCAGAAGTTCTACGAGAGCGGGAATCGAGTCCAGGCTCGGAAATTGGCCGTGCGACTGGAAGAGGCTTTGACCGCTGTTCCGAGCTACGCCGACTCGATCCGTGCCGAGGAAATCCATTCGTTGATCGCCGAACTGCGCGGAGATTTCGTGCAGGCCGCGCGCAGTCGTGAGGCAGAGATTCGCAAGATTCTCGAACTGCATTCGCTCGCGGTGAACACTCCACACTGGAAGACCGTGGCCCGCCAATATGATTTCAGCGACGTCAGCGACCGGTTGGATCTCTTAGCGATTCTGTACGACAGCCAAGGGGATTTGGACCGAGCCATCGCAACCTTGACCGAGTCCCAACGCTACTGCCAATCCCACGAGATTCCGTTTGATGGCGAGGAACTCTTGGACGAACTGCAACAAGCGCGAACGGCAAAAAGGAAATCCGTTCCCGCCAAGAAAGTTTCGCGTGGCCGGCTTCGGACTCTGCGTGGACGTGGCGAAGCTCGGAGTCGATTACCGGCGCTAAGGCAGCCATTCTAATCGCCTTCAATTATGGGGCTAACAGAATTGGGCCTCACGCTGCTCAATAGCATCTTTTACCAGCTTCGTATCGCACCGTTTCCTGATGTGCCCCAATGACAAAGTCGTTCCTCGCCCCAGGTTGGCCATGGTTCATAAGCGATGGGCGAATGTTCTTTGGTATGCAGGAAGTTCGAAGAGCCGACGTACCCACGTTCCGAGCTCTCAATGAGTGGTGGGGGCGGGATAAAAACAGAGTTTATTACGCGGGATCGGAGATGCGAGAGGATCGGGATAGGGGCCCGGATTACTCCGGGGCCCCTCCCACACCACCTAGCAAGCGGGTCCGCACTAGGCGGTTCGAGACTTGGGAGCACGCTTGCTCCAGAGGGTGAAGAGACTTGCCAGTCCT
>JBJXEX010000021.1:0-5890 GCA_046156195.1 Planctomycetaceae bacterium
TGGACTGCGGCAGCCTGCTGCCGCTTTGTCTGAGGCAGCCTGCTGCCGAAGAATGCGCGATTCGATATCCGAGATCGTCCAACAGCAGGCTGTTGGACGGAAAGCGGCAGCAGGCTGCCGCAGTCCAAAGAACAGCTCGACTACTCACTATGGAAGACTTCACTATCGCGAGGAATGGCTGCGACGACTCAGCGAGAGATGTCCGATGCCGAATTATCGCTCCGCATCTACCGTCAGATAGGAGCACGAGCCTTGAACCAATCGTTGCGAAGCTCGGTTCGCGGACCTGCAGCGGTGGTGACGTCACCGCGTCGTTGCCCAAGACGCTCGTCATCGCCGAACGACTGCACCAGGGATCGCTCCGTGCTGCTTGGCACCAGGCCACTCAGTTCTGCCGAGCCTCCAGCCAATCGGTCGTGAACTTGCTGAGTGAAGCCTTTCACGAGCTGCTGCCGTTCTCTCTGCGAGGAGATTGGCGTCGCATTGGACGAGGCGGATTCAGTCGCTGGGAGCGGATGGAAGAATCGTCGATCCCGCCGTGGATTCGTCCTGAGTTCGCGCGGCGGTTTCATCTCGCCGACCGCGCTCGCAATATCCACTCGGAACTCAACGGCACGAATTGTTCGGAGCTGCGAAGGGACTCACCGCTGAGTCGCTTCCGATTTCACATGCTCCGTTCGGGACATGGAAACTTCTCCCGCTGGTACGAAGCCGCCGAGTTGGGCGTGCTGGTGTCGCATCCCTTTTTCGATCCGCGATTGGTGAAACTGACAGCCGAGCTCGATGACCGGCATGTCGTGATTCCCGGTCAGCAAAAGCCGCTGCTCACCGCCGCGATGGGAAGTCGATTGCCCTCGGCGATCACACAACGCTCTGGCAAAGGTCATTTTGGCGAAGTCTACTTTCGAGGACTCACCAAACATCGGAACCGCTTGAATGAACTCATTCGCCGCGCCGGGGCTAACCTGGAAGAAGTGATCGACGTCGATGTCTTGCTGAAGTGCCTGCACGCCGCCAGCCTCGGCTTCGCGAGGGACGCCATCGTCACCGATCGGCTCAATGTGACTCTCGCGTTCTTACACTGGCTCGAATCCACATTTCCGACGCTCTGTTTGGCGGCCCGGAACTCGATGGCTCACCGGGAATCCGGAAAGAACCGCGACGTGTCACGCAGCATTTGACTCGATGACTTCAACGCTGCACACATTCGACTTGGTAGGTCGGTCGTGATGCCGTGAATCCCTTCGGACTGATGCCATGCGGCACGCTCGGTCGTGTTGAC
Source organism: Planctomycetaceae bacterium (assembly GCA_046156195.1). Taxonomy (GTDB): domain Bacteria; phylum Planctomycetota; class Planctomycetia; order Planctomycetales; family Planctomycetaceae; genus SXKJ01. Next base: position 1,283 of record JBJXEX010000021.1, read on the forward strand.
GGTCCAGACATACGCTTGCAGTCCCGCTCGCGTGATCTGGCCGATGTCTCCCTGTGGGCGCTCCGACAGATTGTTGATGTCGAGGCCGTCGAGCTTCGCGGCTACGGCTTGCTCAATCAGTTCCGTGGTCGTCGGCTGAAGTTGTGGTGCGGGCGGCTCGACTGTGTCGTTGCACGCGGGCGGCGTGAACCACAACTGCTCCGTGACCCAACAGGTCTCTCGATCCGGTAACGCACGCTTCACGGCGACGATCGTGTCGAAGTCGAGACCGATGAGCACCGTTTGATCGCGTGTCGTTTTCGCCGCCGACAACACGCGGACGAGTTCGGGAATCGCATCGGCTCCGCACTTCGTTTCAATGAACAGTCGCTTGCCGAGCGGCACACTGTCGAGCACTTCGGCCAACGTCGGTATCCGTTCATCCGCAAACTGCGGTGACTTCCACGAGCCGACATCCAGCGTCTGGAGTTCCACGAGAGTGCGGTCTTTCACCGGCCAATCGACTCCGCCGGTTCGCATCAGCGTGTCGTCGTGAATCGCGACGAGTTGCCCGTCGGCGGTGAGTTGAATGTCAATCTCGGCGGCGTCCGCTCCTTGCTGCCACGCTAGACGAATCGCCGCCAGCGTGTTTTCGGGAGCGTCCGCCGATGCTCCGCGGTGAGCGATGATTTCTGGTCGTGACATGATCGAACCTGAGAAGTCCAGCCGAGAGCCGTCCGCCGAAAGCCGACGGCCGTTATCCTTTTTCAAGACACTAAAAACGGTATTACGGCGATCGGCTTTCGGCGATCGGCTTTCGGCCGGAACGGGGACTAATCACTCAGCACATCGAGCATCGCTCGGCAAAAGTCCGGCAGGTCATCCGGCTTGCGGCTTGAGACGAAGTGCCGATCGACGACGACCGAAGCGTCCGACCAAATGGCTCCGGCGTTGATCAGGTCATCCTTGATGCCGGGTGAGCCGGTGACTTTCACGCCGCGATACACGCCAGCCGAGATTGGCATCCAGCCACCGTGACAAATCGCGGCGACCAATTTGCCGGCTGATGCGAACTCGCGAATCAACTGCAAGACTTTGGGGTCGCGACGCAGTTTGTCCGGCATCCAACCACCCGCGCAGATGACGCCGTGAAAGTCGGCGGAATCCATCTCCGCGATGGTCGCGTCAGACACGCAGGGATAGCCGTTCTTGCCGATGTATTTTTGACCGGACTTGGGGCTGGCGATTGTGACCTGCATTCCAGCTTCGATCAGCCGCAGCTTCGGATACCAGAGTTCGAGATCTTCGTAAGCCTCCTCGACGAAGATGAGGATTCGCTGGTTGGTGTGGGATTGAGGCATGTCGGTCTCCTGGAAAAAACTTTGGGACAAAATCATGGGAACAGAATTATGAAGACAGGAGGCTCGGATGATTTTGCCTCAGCATGATTTGGCCCTAACTGACTCCGCATGGCTCAGGCGTCGTAATACATGGTGAACTCAAACGGATGCGGGCGCTGCCGGAGGGCATCGACTTCTTGCGTCGTCTTGTACGAGATCCAAGTGTCGATCACGTCTTCGGTGAAGACGTCTCCTTTGAGCAGGAACTCGTGGTCGCGGCGGAGTGCGGCGAGAGATTCATCCAAAGAACTCGGAACCTTCGGGACAGACTTCAGTTCTTCGGGTTCGAGGTCATAGAGATCTTTGTCGAACGGCGGGCCGGGGTGTGTGCGGTTCTGGATGCCGTCGAGCGCGGCCATCAGCACGGCGCTCATCGCGAGGTAGCCGTTGCACGAGGCGTCGGGGATGCGGAACTCGATGCGACGGCTTTCGGAGTTCGGGTTGTGGACCGGGATGCGAATCGCGGCCGAGCGGTTGCGATAGCTGTATGCCAGATTGATCGGAGCCTCGAAGCCAGGGACGAGTCGCTTGTAGCTGTTGGTTGTCGGGCAGCAGAACGCCATCAAGGCTGGCCCGTGTTTCAAGATTCCGCCCATCGCGTACATCGCCAGATCGCTGAGTCCGCCGTAGCCCGAACCGGCAAACAGAGGCGAGCCGTTCTTAAAGAGCGAGAAGTGCAGATGCAGGCCGGAGCCGTTGTCGTTCCAGAGCGGCTTGGGCATGAACGTCGCCGTCTTTCCGTGCCGAGCGGCGACGTTCTTCACGAGGTATTTGTAGAGCAGCAAGTTGTCGGCCGTGCGGAGCAGCGGGGCATACTTCATATCGACTTCGCATTGGCCTCCGGTCGCGACCGCGTGATGCTGGCCTTCGACTTCGATGCCGCATTCCATCAGCTTGAGCATGATCTCGGTGCGGAGGTCTTGCAGCGTGTCGGCGGGAGGGGTCGGGAAGTAGCCCTCTTTGAAGCGAATTTGATAGCCGGCGTTCGGTCCCTTGGAGCCTCGGCCGCGATTCCATTGACCCTCGACGCTATCGACGTGGTAGTAGGCTTCGTGCTCGTTCTGATCGAAGCGGACGTCGTCGAAGACAAAGAACTCGGCGGCCGGGCCGAAGTTGGCCACGTCGGCCAGGCCCGTTTGCAGCATGTAGTTCGTCGCCTTGCGAGCCACGTTACGCGGGTCGCGCGGGTAATCCTGCCGAGTGGTCGGGTCTTGGATGTTGCAGGTCATGGCCAGCGTGTGGCTGAGGAACGGATCGACGATGGCGGTTTCGGCGACGGGGACCAGCAGCATGTCGCTCTCGTTGATCGACTGCCAGCCGCGCAGCGAACTGCCGTTGAAGCCGAACCCGTCGTCGAAGCTCCGTTCTTTGAGGATCTTGGCGGGGATCGTGACGTGTTTCTGAGTCCCCGGAAAATCCATGAAGCGGAGGTCGATCGCCTGGATTTCCCGTTCACGGCAGAGAGCCAGCACTTCGCGCGGTGTCATCGGTCGAGTTCCAATCGCAGGTGTCATTCGAGGCGGCGTATCGTAACGGCCAACGAGAAGGATTGAAGAATGCCGACGCGAACCGGTGAAGCCAGTCGTTCCGCCCGCGCTTGGAACGGCGGCCGCGCTCGGCACAGCGGCTGTGCGAATCCTCCGGTCAGCGGCGAGACTTGCCGGTCGATTTCGGCTTTACCGTCGAGTCGGTGGCAAGCCTGCCAACTGCCGGGGACGATGAATGGGGCCGGTTGAGAACCGAGAATTGCACCGATATCATCCCGCCCCGCCGGAGGCTGCCGCAGCCTCCGATTTTGCCGATCACGCGGCGCGGCACTCGTCGTCAAGGTTTTCCGAATGAGCGAAACAATCACATTGGAACTGACCAAAGACCAAAAAGAGATCCTCATGAGGGGGCTCCGCTTTGTACGCAGTTCGATCATGCTGGACATCAACGATCTGCCAACCGACGAGTCGGAAGGCGAACGCCGCGCGAAGCTCCGCCAAGTCACGGACTTGGCCGAGCACGTCAGTCGTGCTCCGGTGATGGCCCACTGAAGCACCATGCGATACGAACACGTTTGCGTTGAGAGCCTCGCCTACGAACTGCCTCCGCATGTCGTGACGTCGGATGACATCGAGCAGCAGCTTGCTCCGGTTTATGAGCGACTCGGCTTGCCGTTCGGCCGACTCGAATTGATGACCGGCATCCGCGAACGGCGTTTCTTTGATCGTGGCGTGAGGCCGAGCCAGATCAGCGCAATCACTGCGAAGAAGGCGCTCGATTCGTCGGGCCTCAACGCTGAAGACATCGGCCTGCTCGTTCATGGTTCTGTCTGCCGCGATCAACTCGAACCGGCGACCGCGAGCGCCGTGCATCATGCCGTCGGACTCCCGAAGTCCGCTGCGATTCTGGATGTCAGCAATGCGTGTCTCGGACTGCTCAACGGGATGCTCGTGCTGGCGAACATGATTGAGCTGGGCCAGGTCCGCGCGGGGATCGTGGTTGGGACTGAGGACGGTCGCGATCTCGTCGAGGGGACGATCGACTCGCTGCTGAAGAATCCGACCGTGACTCGCCAGAGCATCAAATTGGATTTCGCCTCGCTGACCATCGGATCGGGTTCGGCGGCGATGGTGCTGTGTCATCGCGACCTCAGCCGCACCGGACACCGACTGCTCGGTGGAGCTTGTCTGACCGACACGAGTCATCACGAACTTTGTGCCGGCGGTGTTGAGATTCAGACGGCCGACGGTCGCCCGCGCATGCAGACCGATTCGGAATCGCTGCTGCACGCGGGCATCGAACTCGCCGGTGCGACCTGGAATCGCTTCCAAACAGAACTCGACTGGCCGACGGCGGACGTCCACAAAGTCTTCACGCATCAAGTCGGCAAAGCACATCGCAAGCTTCTTCTTGACCGATTGAGTCTCGCACCGGAGATCGACTTTCCGACAGTCGAATTCCTCGGCAACACCGGAGCCGTCGCGCTGCCGACCGCCTTCGCGATCGGCGTTGAACGGGGGCATGTCGCCGCCGGTGACCGAGTCGCGCTGCTGGGCATCGGCAGTGGCCTGAGTTCCATCATGCTCGGCGTGGCTTGGTGATGGCTCGGCGTGACTTGATAGCGCGGCAATGCCGCATGTAACCCGAAGCGTCAGCGAGGGAGTGTGTGTTGCGTCCCTCGCTGACGCTTCGGGTTACATTGAAATCTGCGAGGAAAAACATCGCCTTCGGCGATAACGAT
>JBJXEX010000040.1:0-186688 GCA_046156195.1 Planctomycetaceae bacterium
TGGTATCGCTGCGCTCAACCACCGGCTAATTGCTGCAAACCCTCCGGGTTAAAGACCGGTCACTCTGAAACGACATCGCCGCAAGGCTTTGCGCGGTGCTCGAAGAAAATCCTTAACGGCGTTGCCCGTTGGGGCTGAGTGAGCGATCTCCAACCCTGTCCCTAGGCCGTTGGCCTGGGCTGTCGAGTGGCGCACCTTTGGTGCTCAGGAGTTGGAGGTTCGCCGTGCGACGACCTTGGATGCGAATCTGAAGCTCCGCACGCAACTCCGGCGTCCACGGCCGCTCCGTTCAGAAACGCGATTGTCTCGTTTGATGGATGGCCGCTAGAGTCTGCTGGTCCGATCACGGGAGCAATCATGGTTCACACGATTGAAGGTGTTTTGGAAGTCGACGGCAGTGTGCGACTGTTGCAGCCGATCCAGACAACATCACCACGACGTGCTCTGGTGTTGATCCTTGAAGAACCGTCTGCGGCACTTCCCAGCGAAACAGCCATCTTGAGCGAGCGTTCGTTGGCGACCGACTGGAATCGAGCCGAGGAGGATGCGGCATGGTCGCACCTACAGCCGGCGAAGTCGTAGTCATCCCGTTTCCCTTCTCGGACTTGACTCAATCGAAAGTCCGTCCCGCGCTGTGTCTGGCCGTTGTCGGCCGCGGAGACTATGTGCTGTGTCAGATCACGAGCCAGCCGTATGGCGATCCCTTGGCACTGAAGATTGACGATCAAGATTTCGCGTCTGGCGGCCTGCATGTTGAGAGTTTTGTGCGTCCCGGAAAATTGTTTACGGCCGACGCGAATCTGATCGTTTCGACGGAAGGCAAACTCTCGCCGCCAGCGTATCAACGAGTGCTCAATACCGTAGTGAACTTGCTGCGGGTGGGACATGCGTGAGACACCTATTTCCACTCACGAGCAAACTGCAACGCGCGTTGGCGGATCCGCCGCGGCGGACTGATCGTCTGGTCGGCCGCGATGGCGGCGAGCCAGGCGGACTGCGGTTGGCCCTGGTCACGCAGGAAGTGAATCAGACTCAAAACCCACATGCTCCGCACGCAACTCCGGCGTCCACGGCCACGGCAGCTCTCACACGGAAAGTCCGCTTGTCGAACTTGCCGTTTTCCCAGAAAAGACTGCTTCATCGACGTGACTGTTTTCCGATCAAGTCCGAATTCCTCTAAGCGTATTTTTGTGAGGCAGCCAGATGCCGCCGACGTCAACCAATGTTCCGCAGGTCGAATCGAACAAGGGCCTCACGGAAATCGACAGCGACGTTCCGGAACTACTCGATTGGGATTTTTGTATTGAGAAACCTCCCACACGACCGTCCGGCGTCGTCGAAGCGGATGTGGAATTTATCGGTCGCGGACGACCGATCCCTCTGGATGATCCGCAGGCGAGGAATGCTTCATGACTGAGCGTTATCCGTGGTATGACTTCGTGGAAGGTGATGATCTTGAGCAAGGCGACATCATCGAAAGTTGCCCGGTCTCCGTCGCTGCCGAGACAGAGACGTCTGATGGCCGCTGGAAGCTGCAATGGGAAGAACGAGATCTCGTCGTCCTCTCGCAGTCCTGCGATCTGGTCAAGGGCCGCGAGAAGGTCAGTGAAGTGCTGCTGGCTGCGGTCTGGAAACAATCCGAACTGATCGGTCACCTGGCCACGACCAAAGGACTGGAGGACGCGCGGCGCGGCAATTTGCCGGGCGTGCATTTGTTGGCGGCCAGCGACTTCGCCGGCACCGTCTCGGAAATCCGCGTCGTCGATCTTCGCCGAGTCTCCACGCTGCCGCTCACATTTCTGCGCAAGCGAGTTCTGACACAACAGCGCCGTCTTCGATTGTTGCCTCCGTATCGCGAACACCTTTCTCAAGGCTTCGCCCGCTTCTTCATGCGAGTCGGCCTGCCGGTCGATATTCCAGCCTTCCGGTAACAGCCCGCAGGGAAACGTGATGCTATTCCCATTCGCGGGCGAATTGCAGGGCGCGTTGGCGGATCCGCCGTGGCGGACTGATCGTCTGGTCGGCCGCGATCGCGTCGAGCCAGGCGGACTGGGGTTTGTCCTGATCACGCAGGAAGTGAATCAGACTCAGTGCCTCACGCTCCTCACTCAACTCCGGGGTCTGCGGCCGAGTGTCCCACGACCTCTCTGAAAGGAAAGCGGGGGTGACGACCAGCCGAAGCCAGTCACACCATCTGCACTTTCACCGGAATGTTCGAGCCTTCGGCTTGTTTGAGCTTCGTCAAGTAATTCAACCGCTCGAAGCCGATGACTCGGCCCCGGCGATCTTTCATGAGCACGACATCGTCGCCGACTTCTTCGCAGACGGATTCTTTGGTCGGATCATCAAACCAGACCGTCAGCGAGTTTCCCACGCGATCGAAATAGACTCTGACTTTGTCCACAGGTCGGTTCCCTTTTTGAGTTCTTTGGTGAAATAGGCCGTGATGACAAACCGTTGGTCGGGAATCGGTCCTCTCGCGTGTTCGATTCTCAGTTTTCCCACTGAGCGAAGTGCTTCAACGCGGCTCGCAAGCGGAGACGACGCGGCTCATTCATTTGTAGCAGTCGAATGGTCGCTCGTCCTTTGGGAGTGATGCCCACGATCTCAATACCGGACCACTGAAAGTGTTCGTACCAGTCGTCACGTCGCGGGTGAAACAGCGGCACGATTGCGCCGGTCAACGAATCAATGCTGGTCAGGTTCGGACCTTTGTGCAAATTGCAGCGATCGCAAGCCAGAGCCAAGTTGCTCAGATCGTCTGCGCCGTCGTGCTGGCGAGCGATGATATGTTCAATTTGCAATTTCGTGAGCGGAACGTATTCCTGTCGGATGCGACAATACTCGCACCGATGACCCGCACGGAGCCGTACCATTTCTCGCAACGTCTCGTCCATCACACGGCCACGTCGGTGATCGCACGCGCTTCCGCCTGCAAAATCGCGATGAGGTCAATCGCCTCAACGTAACCGGCGTACTCTGCTCGTTCCGCTTCCGTCAGCAGTCCCGCGTTGCAGCGACCTGCAAGCTCATCAATCCGCGCTTGCAATTCGGGATCAGCTCGCAGGTCGGCAAACTGACGAGCAACGCTCGGCGGCAAGCGACGCATGACCGGTTCAAGAACCTTCGCAACGGCTGCACCTTCGAGTTCCAAGATCGAACTCATGAAATGATCCTCAAATTCTTGGTCAAAATGGCCAGCTCAATGTATTCCAAAGCTAAGCCGGTCGCCACATCGCGTTGCTACTTCCATTCGCGGGCGAATTGCAGGGCGCGTTGGCGGACGGGTTCGCTGATCGTCTGGTCGGCCGCGATCGCGTCGAGCCAGGCGGACTGCGGTTTGTCCTGGTCACGCAGGAAGTGAATCAGACTCAGTGCCTCACGCTCCGCTCGCAACTCCGGCGTCCACGGCCGCGCGTCCCACACCTTTACGGTTTGATCGCTGCTTGCCGACGCGAGCCACTCCCCGTCCGGGCTAAACGCCACGGTCACAATCGGAGCAGTGTGCGCTTTCAACGATAGCATTTCCTGTCCGGTTGTGGTGTCCCACAACTTCAACTCACCGAAGACGGACGCCAGCCGTTTCCCATCCGGACTAAAGGCGACGCGAAAGCCAACGACCGCGTCCCCTCTGCCGGTGTGCCCTTTCAATGTGAGCGTCTCCTGGCCGATCGTGGCGTCCCACACATTCAATGTCCCATCACGGCTAGCCGTCACTAACCGCTTCCCGTCCGCACTAAATCCCCCGACGCTATCTGCTTTGAGAGTGAAAGTCTTCTTACCATTCGCGGTGTTCCAGATTGTTACCGCCCCATTGAGGCTTGCGGTCGCCAGCCGCTTACCGTCCGGACTAAACTCCGCATTCATGACTAGCTGTTCCGCACTCTCGACTGAGTTGTCGGTTTTCAAAGTGAGGGTTTCCTGACCGCTCGCAGCGTCCCACACCTTTACCAATCCACCCGCATGGCTCGCATAACCACCAATACCGTGCCACGCCGACACTATTTGTTTTCCATCGGGACTAAACGCAACTCTCCCCAATCCCCCTGTTAGTGTGAGCACAATTTGTCCGCTCGTCGCATCCCACACCTTTATCGTCATATCGCCGGGTGCGTACAGGGTTGCGGCCAGACGTTTCCCATCTGGGCTAAACGCCACACTAGTGACAATTAATGCCTGCTCTTTCAGCGTAAGCGTTTCTTGACCGGTTGCAGTGTCCCACACCTTTACCTCACTACTATGAGTTCCAGATTGATTTCCAACTCCGCCGGACGCCAGACGTTTACCGTTCGGGCTGAATGCCACACTTGAGACCGAGAAAGAATTTCCTTTCAACGTCAGAGGCTCCGGATAAATTGGACTACTTGTAGTGTCCCAGACCATCACCGTTGTTCCATCGAAGTTGATCGATGCCCGCCGTTTTCCGTCCGGACTAAACGCTTCGCCATAACCATCGCAGGCGAGCCTTTTCAAGTTATGCATTTCCTGACCACTCGTGGTGTCCCACACCTTCAGATTCAGCGTCCCATCAGAGCTCACCGTCACTAACCGCCTCCCATCCGCACTAAATCCGTTCACGCAAACGGCGTCCAGAGTGAACGTCTTCTTACCGTTCGCGGCGTCCCAGACCGTTACCGTCCCACCACCACGGCTGTCGGACGCCAGAAGCTTTCCGTCCGAGCTAAACACCGCCGTCCGCGCGGTGAACGAGTGAATCGACTGACCGGTCGACGTGTCCCACAACTTCGCCATAAAATCGTTGCCGACCGTTACCAGTCGCTTCTCGTCCGCGCTAAACGTCATGCTCCTGACCTTGCTGGTGTGCCCTTTCAACGTGAGCAACTCCTGACCACTCTCGGTGTCCCACACTTTCACGGTCCCATCTCCGTCGGCCGATGCCAGCCGTTTCCCGTCCGCGCTAATCGTCACGAGACTGACCCCAATTTCGTGCCCCTGCAACGTGTGCGTCAGTTGCCCGTTCGTGGCGTCCCACACCTTCACCCTCAGATGATCGCTACTTACCGACGCCAGCCGCTTCCCGTCCGCGCTAAGCGTCAAAACGCCGAAAGGTGTGGTAGGTTCGTTCCAGTGGAGCAACTCCTGACCGCTAATGGCGTCCCATAACTTAATCGTTCCATCGCCGCTCGCGGACGCCAGCCATTTCATGTCTGCACTAATCGCTACGCTTGTGACGGAGTTATTATGCCCTTTCACAGTCAGAATCTCTTGACCGCTGCTGACGTTCCATATCTTCACTACTTCGTCGCCAAGGACATTAACACCTTTCGACGCGAGCCGTTTGCCGTCCGTGCTAAACGCCACGCTTTGGATGATCTTATGACTGTCACGGCCATCGAGCCTCAGCAGGTAGGAATTAACCAAGCGGTCCCAGTAATGCCACTCGAAGCGCCGCAGATCGGACTGTCCGGGTCGCGGCTGCGTTTCGGTGAGCAGTTCCCGCAATCGGCCAACGCGGTCATTTTCCCAGGCCGCCTGAGCCAGATGCATCTTGGCGGCATAGAGCAGTCGCTCTCCATGTCTAGTTTCCTCGTTTGCTCGCTTCGTCTCTTGCTCCGCCAGAAGGCGCTGCTTGGCTTCTTCTTCCTTGGCAAGCTTCTCTGCCAGCGCTGCCGCTTCCGCTGTCCTTTGCGCAGCGGTTGCAAGTTTCTCTTTGCTCAAAGCGATCTGAAGCTGTTTTGCCTCGGCCTGCTGGGCGGTGACGACTTTGGCACGGGCGGAGTTGATCCACACGGCGGCGATGCTCGACACCACGGCGACCAGGGCCAACGCTGCGGCACCGGACATCGCCCAGGTGCGGTGCTTGCGGACCCAACGCGAGGCAGTGGTCAGTGGGGAGTCTCGGTGAGCAGTCACGGGGTCGTCGGCGAGCCAGTGCTCGATGTCTTCGGCGAGGGCGGATGCCGATGCGTAACGGTCGGACTTCGAGCGAGCCATTGCTTTGCCGCACACGGCATTGAGGACGGGCGAGACGGATGGGGCACGCTCCCTCGCCAGCGGAGTTGGGTCGTCTGCGATCTGCGTCAGGTACGCAGCAAAACGGCCGACAGGGTTTACGATTTGGGTCTTGTCTGCATCATGCGGGTCGGTTGCACGCAGCTTGTGCGGAGCTTCGCCGGTGAGGATCTCGAACAGGATCGCGCCCAGGCCGTAGATGTCGGTCTGCTGGTCCATCTGATCGACTCGACCACGCGCTTGCTCAGGGGCCATGTAGGGCAACGTGCCCGGTGTGGCTCCGGCACGAGTCGCTGCGGAGATCGCATCCTCCGTCAGCACCACCGGCGCGGACTCTTCCTCGGAACTGCCCACCTGCTTGGCCAAGCCCCAGTCGAGCACGATGGCTTCACCGTACTCGCCCAGGATGATGTTCTCAGGCTTGAGGTCGCGATGAATCACGCCGCGCGAATGCGCGTAGGCCAGCGCATCGCAGACCTTCACGAAGACATTCAGCAATCTCGGCAGCGAGAGCGGATTGAGTGGCACGGTCGGGAGACCGGGAATCCCTGGAGCCGCGCCCGTTAGGAAGCGTTGTTCTCCCTGATTGGCAACCGCTCCCGGATTTGCAACCGCTTCCTGACGGGCGCGGCTCGATTCTTTCGCACGACCCGCCCGGCAGGCATCGTGATGCTTGCGAATGGCTTTGGTCAGCGTTTCTCCCTTGACCAGCTTCATCGTGTAGAAGGGCCGGCCGCCGCGGTTGACTTCGTAGACCGGCACGATGTTGGGATGTTGGAGTTGCCCGGTGATCTGGGCCTCTTTGATCAACCGCCGCACGGCTTCTTGCGAGGCCGCCGAGGCACCCGGCTTGATCTCCTTGAGTGCGACTTCGCGGGCGAGTTCGTTATCCCGCGCCAGCCAGACTTTCCCCAAGCCCCCCTTGCCGACTTCGCTGAGCCAGGTGTAACGCGACTTCGGTTGCGCGGATTCCGTCAGCGTCTCGCCGATGGTCTCGATGAGCACCGGCCCGCTCGACGGCCAGGAACTCAGCGACTTCTGGACGTCCGAGTCATCGACCTCTTTGATCGCATCACAGACATCGCCCCGCGTGATGGCGTTGAGTGTGACGTGCGGGTCGCCTTGATGCTTGGCGAGCTTGCGCTCAACCAGTTTCTCCACAAACACACGATCGTCGTTGGATAACCAGTCTCGCGCGACCAGCAGATCGGCCAGCGGCTGCGACTTGTCCTCGGCCCAGGCTCGACACGCCGACGTGAGCTGGACCAAGTCGATCAACTCACTCTCAAACGCCAAGACCGCAAAAAGCAATTGCCGTTCAGCCGCCATCATGTGCCTCCACCGTTACAGACTCCCCTACCGCCGGGCGGGCATCACAAGGGCGAGGCTCAGCGACTGCAAGCCTGAAGGCGTAGGCGTTCGCAACATCCGCCTTCGCCTTCGGCTTGCCGTTAAACGATTTTCATCCCGACCAGTCTCCGCGGCTTCGGAGCGTGGGAGTCGGCCCGTGGCTAGCGCCAGCGGCTCACGACGGTTGTTCGGCTTTGAGTCGCAGTTGGCCGCAGGCGGCGTCGATGTCGGCTCCTTTGCGCTTGCGGACGGTGGCGGGGATTCCGGCCTGTTCGAGGATCGCGACGAACTGTTGCGTGCGCGGGGCGGCCGGTTCGTGGAACGGCAGGACCGAGACGCCGTTCATTGGGATTAAGTTCACATGAGCGCAACGGCCTCGCAGGAGTTGGACCAATTGCTGAGCGTGCTGAGGCTCGTCGTTCACTTTGGCGAGGAGCACATACTCGAAGGTGACTCGGCGACCGGTAAGCTCGAAGTATTCGTCGGCCGCGTCGAGGATCGCTGCGACGCCGATCTTGTCGTTGACCGGGACCAGTTTGTCTCGGAGCGGATCGTTCGGAGCGTGCAGCGAGATCGCGAGGTTGTACTCCTTGCCGATGCGAGCGAACTCACGAATCTTGGCAGGCAACCCGACAGTCGAAACCGTGATGTGCCGAGCACCCAAGCCGAGCGTCTCCGGCGAATTGAAAGCCTCCAGCGATTGCAGCAGCGCGGGGAGATTCGCCAGCGGTTCGCCGATTCCCATGACGACGATGTTCGTGATCCGCTCATCGGGACCGAGCACCGCTTGCATCCGCAAGACCTGTTCGATGATCTCGCCAGCCGAGAGATTTCGCTTGAGGCCAAGCATCCCGCTGGCACAGAAGACACAGCCCATCGCGCAGCCGACTTGCGTGCTGATGCAGACGGTGACTCGTTCCGGCTCGCGCATCACCACGCATTCGATGTGTTCGCCGTCGGTCAATTTGAGCAGCAACTTCTCCGTGCGATCGGCGGCAACTTGATGCGACTCGACCTCGGCGGAGAAGAGTTGAAACTCGGCGGCGAGTTGGTCGCGCAGCGTTTGAGGCAAGTCGTTCATCTGATCGAACGCGGTGGCTCGGCGACGGAAGAGCCAGCGTTGCAATTGTCCCACTCGGAACTTCGGCCAGTCGTGGGCGACGATCCAGTCGGTGAGTTGCGTGGGAGTCAGGTCGAGAATTTTGGGGAGTGAGGTTTTCATAGGGGCGAATTGTAGCGAACGTCGAAACTTAACCGCACGCGGCCATCGGTGAGCCGAACGCGCTAGCGTCGGGCCGAATCGGAAGTCGCGGCTGAAAGGCCCGAGGCTAGCGCCGGCGGCTCACTGGACTGGTATCTTTCCGTCTGCCGCTCGCCGTATAGACGATCGACCGAAACATCTCATTCAGGAGGTCATGCCATGTTGCGTCGCGGAGTGTTGCTGGCGTTGGTTGGTTGTTGGATGTGGAACTCGTCGGCGATGGCCGAGGAGACTTACTTCCGAGTGCGGCTGACGGAGATGGAGTTCAGTGACGGCGAATTGCCTCACTATCGCGGACAACAACCGGAACCGCAGGTTCGGCAGCGAGTCGCGCAGACGCCGCCGGACGTGCAGCTCGATGAGCCGGGGGAGGCGTATTTACAGCGGGGCGATCTTTGGAGTTCCGTGTGGGATTGGACGCAGCCCGACCGAGTGGCTCCGGTGCATGTGGTGATTCGCGTCCCCGACAAGAAGGACGTGACCGGTCGGCTTGTGGTGCCGAAGCCGGATGGCAGCGGACTGATCGCGTTGAAGTTTCGGCTCGCGGCGAACACGGCCAATCCCACCTCCGCTCGGAATTTTCAGTTCGCCAAGATCGAGCACTACGAACGGCGGCTGCGATTCAGCAACGTCGGTGCCGCTTGGTATCGCCATCAAATTGGCCTCGCGAACAAGGCGCTGGGTTTCCTGTCGGTCGATGAGGCCGCGCGAATGCGGCAGCTCTCTCCGCAGAGAAACGGAGACATCAACGGCAACCGCAGTGACATGGACCGGACCTACGATTTGTTCTCCGGCGGGCGAGCCGTCAGCGAGAACTTGCAGTTGGATCGCGAACTGTTGTTTCCGCGCGGCGGGCTTGAGCAGAGGACTTCGGTGCGACTCGATTCGATCGAGGGGATCACCGTCAAAGAGATCGACTGGCAGCCGCTCCTCAAAGGGGCGAAGCCGACGCTCGATGTGTTGGCGAGTTGGATTCCGGCGGATCAGCATGTCGTCTTCTTTCCGACGTTCGCGGCGGCGATGAACGTGGCTGACGAGGCCAAGCGGCAAGGGACGTCGATCCTGCGACATTCGGAGCTGGCATCGCGGGACACCCATCTGGTCGATCGCTACGAGCAGCAACTCGGCCTTTCGCTGAGCACTCTGGGCCGAATGCTCGGACCTCAATTGGTGAGCAGCGTGGCGATCACCGGCGGAGATCCGTACTTCGCGACCGGCACCGATGTGGCTGTGTTGTTCGAGGCGAAACAGCCGAGCGTTCTGGCCGCGCTGTTGTTGGCGAAGGTGCGACTCGACTCGGCGAAGGTGCCGGAGGCGAAGCCGGTCGAGGGGACAATCGACGGCATCAAGTACGTTGGCCAGCGGACGCCGGATCGCCGCGTTGGCAGCTTCATCGCGGAGATGGATCGCGTGGTCGTTGTGACCAATTCACTCGCGCAGTTGCAACGGCTCGCCGCCGTGCGAGCGGGGAAGTCCGCGACGATCGCGTCGCTGCCAGAGTACCTCTTCTTTCGGCAGCGGTATCAACTCGGCGATGCGTCCGAGTCCGCGCTGCTGTTCATCAGCGACGCGACGATTCGCCGCTGGTGCGGGCCGCGCTGGCGGATCGCGTCATCGCGACGGACTCGCGATGCGGCCGTGCTCACGCAGTTGCAGGCGACGCACTTCGACGCGCTCGTCACCGGCAAGGATTTGAAACTCGGAGCGATCACGTCGGACCTTCCGACCTCTCAAGCGGCGGACATGCAATTGACCTCGGAGGGGGTGTTGTCGCCGTCAATCGGTCGGCCGGATTTTCTGACTCCGATTTCGGAACTGACCTTTGATTCCGTCACGATCGCCGAGCGTGATGCGTATCAGCGCTGGCGCGACGGCTATCAACGGAATTGGACCGTCGCGTTCGATCCAATCGCGCTGCGAATCGGCACCGATGAGAAGCGTCTCTCGGCCGATCTGTCGATCATGCCGCTGATCGTTCACAGCGAATACAACCTGATGCAGCAGATTGCTTCGGGAGTGAAACTGAAAGCCGACTCCGGCGAGCCACACGACACGATCGCTCACTTCATCATGGCTCTGAATTTTCAGTCGCCGCCGATCCAGATGGCGAACCAGTTTCTCGCGGGAATCCTGGTCGGCAATCAGGGTGCCCGCGTCGGAGCCGACAGGTCGCTCGATCCGCTCGGCTGGCTGGGGGAGTCGATTTCGTTCTTCGCCGATCGCGATCCGTATTGGGAAGAACTGCTGAAGTTGGACGCGCACGAGCGCGAACTCAAACTCCGTCGCGAAGGATTTCGTCTGCCGGTCGGGGTTCGCATCGAAGTGAAACAGCCGTTGAAGCTGGCGTTATTCCTGACCTCCGTGCGAGCGTTCATTCAACAGTCAGGACCGGGCCTCACGAGGTGGGAGACGGTGACGCATCGCGAGCAATCGTATGTGAAAGTCTCGTCCGCGCGTCGCGGAGCTGCTGGAGTCGAAGAGCTTGATAACGTGGCGTTGTACTACTCAACGGTCGGCGACGGCTTGATCCTCACGCCGAATGACGACGTCATGAAACGCGCGATCGACCGGCAACTGGCTCGTGATCAAATTGCCCCGCTCGCCAAGAATGTGGGTGGGGCGAACGAAGCCGATGCGACCTCCGGTTGGCTGGGCGAAAGCGCCGCCGCCAACTTTGAGCAGGTACTGCCATTGTTCTTCCTGTGGTACTCGGAAGTCGCCGATCCTCGGCAAGCGGCTCAAGCTCAATCGTGGAGCAACCTGCCAATCCTCAACGAATGGAAGCGGCGCTATCCCGATCGCGACCCAGTCGAAATTCACGCCCGCTTCTGGAACACCGAATTGGTCTGCCCCGGCGGAGGCCGCTACGTCTGGAACGAACAATGGCGAACGATGGAATCACCCGTCTTCGGCCACCCCGGCGAACCGAAACTGCCGGAGAAGTTCGAGGCCCCGCTGTTCCCGTTCGCGAAGGCCAACTTCGGCCTGACCTTTGAACTCAACGGTCTGCGTTCGCGGTTGGAGTTGCTGCGTGAAGCCAAGTAAGGACCGGCGCAGAAATAAGTGACTTGAATAGCCGTTATCTGTGTGTGATGCCATCCGTGTGCGCAGCATTTGGATTGAAGCAACTTCCTGCGCACACGGATGGCATCACACACGGATGAGGAAAATCAAAACGGCCTTTCACCAAATGTGCCTCCCAACTTCAATCGAGAAGTGCCTTTGTTTGCGATCTCACATCATTCTGCCCCTTATCATTCTGCTCGCCGGAAGTCAGCAGAATGATGGGTGGGCAGAATGATGTGAGATGGCTTGGCATCTTCCCAATCGAAACTCGCCGATGTTTTGGTTGCGGCTCGGCCGGGCCAAGCTCTCCGCGTCTCTGCGTTGCCTGAACGGTTTCTTTCAACGCAGTCATCGACCTGTTTGCCTGGAGACTCCCAATGCCGCACGATTCTCACCCGCCGCGCGCTGCGACCGGCTTCTCGTTGTGGAAGGGGATTGGGTGGACGACGGCGATCGTTGTGGGTTTGTGGGTCGCCATCACGGCGGTGCAGCGCTACCGCATGGAGAAGTTACGAACGGAAGTCGAATCGCGCGGCGGGCGGCTGGAGGGGGAAGATCTCTTTCCCGGTTGGTACATCTGGTTGCGGACCAAAACTCCGAACGGCTGGCTCGCGCAGACCGTGCGGAAGTTGGACCACTCGTTCCGGCGAGTGGTCCATGTGCATGTGCCCCCCGGCACCACGTTGCCGCCCAACTTCATTTCGCGGCTGACCTGCTTCCAACAATTGACGCGACTGGAATTGTCCGAGTGCCAACTGACCGATGCCGATGTGGCGAGCTTGTCGGAATTCACCAAACTGAAATACCTGGACCTCAGCAAGAATCCTCTCTCCGATCGCGGACTGGCGCGTTTGGACAAGCTCGTGAACTTGGAAGTTGTCGTGCTGAATGAGACCCGCGTTGGCGATCAAGTTTTGCGTCAAGCATCGCGACTTCCCAACCTGATCACGCTCATGCTGGCAGGAACCTTGGCATCCGATGACGGACTGAAAGACTTGGGCACGTTCCCAAAGCTGATGGTTTTGATTCTGTCTGGAACGCGGGTTTCGGACCTCGGATTGGAATCGCTGCGCCCTCTGCCGATCTTGCGGGTGCTTTCAGTCAAGGAGTGCGCCATTACTGACCGCGGGCTGGCCACGATTGACGATCTTCGCTTTCCCGACATGCTCCACCTCGACCTCTCGCAGACTCAGGTGACTGCGGATGGTGTCTCGCGATTGCACTTGGGAAAGTTGGAGACTTTATTGTTTCCGAAAGTCGCCATGACGGACGAGCATTGGCGCGGACTCCTCGGAATGAAGCATCTGCAATCCATCCAATGGGACGACACGGTGCTCTCTCGAGATCGAGAACCGAGCATTTCCAGCGGTTCACGCGGAACGCTGGACTCGTTCGTCACGAATTTTTTATTTTTCAATGGGCGTTACATACGGCTTCCTGTCAGTCAACGCTTCCCAAAACCTGCCACACCGACCGCTCCCTGACGGTCGTGTCGGAAATGTAACCCGAAGCGTCAGCGAGGGAGTTTGGATTGTGATTTCTCGAAGATTCCGACCCTCGCTGACGCTTCGGGTTACATAATTCCGACTTTTTCGACACGCAGTGACGGTCGCGGCTCAAATTGAAGCAGCCTCGCCGTGCCCCGACGCGGGGACCGTTCCGCTCGCTGCTGGTAGAAGCCTGACGCCGTTTCTACGATCCCCGCCCTTATTCGCCCGGCGTTGTTAGCGGTGGCGGAATCGAAGCACACTCAATCGAAAGGTCTCTCTCGTGGCCAGTTTTGGAACCAATCGCCGAGCCGAAGTCGATGCGGCACTGAAGGACGTGGACTTCACCAAGAACATTTACCAAGTCGAGTTCGTGACGACGATGGGAACCATTCTGCTCGACGTGTATCCCGACGTCGCACCGGGTCACGCGAAGAACTTGATCGGCCTGACGAAGATCGGCTTCTACAACGGCATCATTTTCCACCGCGTCATTTCGGACTTCATGATCCAAGTCGGCTGCCCGCAGGGGACCGGCACCGGTGGCCCTGGCTACACCATCAAGCAAGAGTTCAACGCCAAGCTGCATGACGCCGGTGTGCTTTCGATGGCTCGCACCAGCGATCCGAATTCGGCAGGCTCGCAGTTCTTCATCTGCCTCTCCCGCGACGGCACGAGAAGTCTCGATAACCAATACACCGTCTTCGGCAAGACGGCCAATGCAGCCAGCCTCGACGTGGTGCTCAAGATCGGTGTCGTCCCGACCGGTCGCAACGACCGCCCCACGCAAGACGTGAAGATCACTTCCAGCCGAGTCGTCGTTACGCCGAAGTAGTCGATCGAACGGGTTTGAGAAAACTGACTACGTTTGCGCGGCGGATCGGGCCAAGCGTTCGCCGCACTGCGAAAGGATTTTCGAGGCGACTTGATTGACTCCGTAACCGCCGGGCAACCGTACGAACGGTTTGCCAAATCGGTCGCAGGTCGCTTCGACCAAATGGTGGGAATGGCTGCACCAGCGAATGGCTAAGATCACGACGGCCACTTCGGGACGTCCCACGGGCGTCTCCAGCGCGGCGAGCGGCTGATGCGGCTTGACCTCCACCCAAATCAATTCGTCGAGCGCGAACGCGTCCTTCAATTGCTGATAGGCCGCCTGCCGTTTGTCGCCACCGATCAACACCACCTGACGCCCTTTCAACAATTCCGCCACGCGCTTCACTTCCGGCGGCTGTTCCTTAGTGATGACGGTTTCCGGAACGGAATTGATGGCGAGGTAGCGATCCATCTCCCGTTGCACCAGATCGAAGTTCTTGGGGAGTTCGCCAAGGTTCGGCATGTCGTCGATGATACTCTGCAGGATTTCGCGTAGCTCGCGGCTGCTGGGAGGGAGTCCGCCGTCCACGAGTTCATCGACGGTGTTAATCAAAATCCGCCATTCGACGCTCAGGTCTCCCTCCGCGCCGCGGACGATCGAGGCTTTGTGCCGAAGTTTTCCCAACAGTCGTTGGCGGTCTTTTTGCTTTTTCGCCGTGGCTTGCAGGGAAATGTCGATCGCGTGCAGCCGTTCCAAGAACTGCGGAACCTCGCTGGGGTTCGCCACATCATCGATTCGCATGTGACGCTGAATCAGGATTTGTTTTTCGGAAGCGGTGCGGCGCAGCCAGTTGAACACCGCCTGCTGATCGTGGTCGCACTTCCAATCCAAGGTTTCCACCGACACGCGCAGCGCCGATTGCGTGGAGGCCAGCAAATCCACGAGCTGTTCAAACTCTTTTCCATGATCATTCGGCGGCGAAAAGGACTGATTCAGGACGTCAATCACTTCGGCAACCGCCTCAAAGCCGCGAGCCAATTCTTCGAACTGCCGTGGGGCGGTCGGACACGGGCCTTTGGAATTGTTCATCCACAAGTAGCAATCGGGAAGTGCTTTCGCGCGGGCGATGATTTCCCGATCGTTGGGTTCGATCTGGACGCTGAAATCGGCTCCGATATCGAGCAGTCGGCGTCGCTCCGCCGCCCACTTCGAAGCCTCGGCCTTCAAGTGGCAGCGGCTGGCGACCAGTTTCAAATCGGTCTCGTCGGCGACCAGCCATTCGGGCGGATACGAGATCTTCGACGAGGGCAAAACCTCCTGCGGTTGCCCCAGAGTCAGCCTCGGTAACGGCGCGGATTTCACCGGTTCGGAAGAAACACGATCAGACTTCGTCACGCTGCCGGGCACCGAATCGGCCAACGGGGTCACGACGGATTGCGGAGGAAGAAGCTGCGGGGCAGATTGGTCCAGTGACGCGGCCTCACCGCTGACGGGGGACTCGATCGCCGCGCCGGCGGCCTCCGACCAGGCCACGACTGCCCGCGCCAGGGACACCAATTGCGAACGCAACTCGGCATCGGACTCGGCCATTTGCAGGACGCGTCCGGCGACCGACGCCAACAATTCGCTTAATGGTGTGCGCTGCATGGACTCTATCCCTTCAGGCCAGCCAGCGACCGGCATTCGCGATCAACATTTGCGATCGACTTGCCGCTGACTCCTCACAAAGTTTTCGCTTGTCGCGGTCTAATCCAAGCCAGCGTGCTTGATCTTCTCCCAGTAGGTCTCGGCTTTGAACTTGGGGCTGTTGTCGCCGTCGTGGCAAGTGTAGCACTGCATCCGCTTGGACTCGGCGAGCGTGATGCGGACTTCCTTGCGAGCATCGGCTTTCTTGTCGGCGTTGACCAGTTCGATGTGTTTGCTGCCGGGACCGTGGCAATTTTCGCAACCGTTGTCGAGCAACAGCGGAGTCGCCTGTTTGCTCTCGAATCCGCTGACGTAGCGCAAGACATCTTGAGCATGCCAGCCGGTGACGTGACAGGCGAGACATTCGGGATCGTGAATGCGCGAGATCCATTTGCCCGCCTTCTCTGGCCGGCCTTTGATGAGACTTTCATAAGCGTGTGCGTGACCGGTTTTCTCCCAAACCGCGAAGGCCTTGGTGTGGCACTCGCCGCAGGTCTTGGAGCCGACGAACTTCGCGCCCGAGTTCGTCTTGATCGGCGGCTCCGTCTCGGCGAGTTGCGAGGTCATCAGCAACTCTTGGTAGAACTGCATGTGCCCGATCATTTGGTCCGACTCTTGGAAGCGGTCTTGGGTCAGCTTGATGAGTTCAAAGCGAATGCGATGTTGCGAGTCTTCCGGGAAGAAGCCGACGACTCCGGTGTATTTGCCTTTTTGTCCGACTTGCACGAGCAACGATTGTCCGACCTTCTGGGGATTATCGAATTCGGGGTCTTCGGCTCCGCCGGAGGTGAGCACCACCGCGAACTGTGGAAACTTAGTCGCGAGGACTTTGCCTTCCGCGAGCGTGCCGTGCGACAACAGCACCAGCAAGTCGGGCTGCTGTGCCTGCATTTCTTTGAGCACGGGGGGCAGCGCGGTGTCGGGATCGTCGATGGTGATATCGACATTGGAACCTGGCGGAGCAATCTCGTTGCGGAAGCTCGCGCCGAGCACCGACGTGACGCCCACCTTGTGCTTGCCGAGCGTCAGCACTTTGGATCGCACCGGCGTGCCGAGTTCCGGAGAACCAAACAGCGTCACGTTGGCGGAGACGAACGCCAGACTGCTGAGGTCTTTCGGATCGGGGTTGTGATACGCGAGCAAGTCGGCCGCTCCGAGTTTCAATTCTTCGGGGCCGAGGTTGAGCACGCTGTAGCGCATGTCCTTCATCGCCGCGAGAAACGTCTGAAACTTCAGCTTGGTCTGCGGGCGGTTGCGGTTGACGGTGCCCCCCAGATCGAAGCTAGTCAGCGGCCAGCCCTTCGCCTGCATCTGCTTGATGAGGTCGTGTCGTCGCGACACTCCACCCGATTGGTTCTCGGCGCAGCCACAGGGTTCAAAGTAGCCGTGTTGTTCGCCGGAGAGCACGATCGCGAGCGCCGGCTTACCCCAACCGTCGAACAGCGGCTTAGCGGCGATTACCGGCTTCTTCGTATCCGACTTCGTATCCGACTTCGCCTCGGTATTCGGTCGGTCGTTCGAGGTCAGCACGACATCTGGAGGAGTCGCGTTGTCGGTTGGCGTAACAGGATTGGGCTTGAGATCGTTCGGCGTCTCGGTGGTCGCCGCGGATTGCGCGGATGTCGGCAAGCTCTGAGTCTCCGAGTTCGCGGCAGGATCGGGAGCTTTCGTGCAGCCGCTCAAGCTGCCGAGCGCGAGGCTCAACAGGCTTGCGACCAAACCGAGTCGAAGGGGGCTCATGCGAACATTCCTTGGCTTCAGAACGAGGTGAATTCGAGTTCGAACTTGATGGTCTTGGCTTCTGGATGGTTGGTCTGCAGGATGACCGAGCCAGTTCGTTGGCCACCACCGAGGCTCAACGGTATTCCACCAGCGGGCACGTCCAAGACAAGCTCGAACTTGTCGCGGCCGGCTCCGTTGAAGGTGGCATCTTTGCGAAATTCATACTTCATCTGCGGAGGGTCCAGCTTGGCTTCCGTGATTTCCAATTCCTGTTCCGACTTCTTGACGAGCACAACGAGCTTGGCCTTCTTGCCCTCTTTGGCGGGGAAGCGTCCCATTCGCAAGAGGGTTTCTTCCGGCGACCATGTAATGCCGGGGGTGCCGAGAATCTGAACCGGCCCCGACCGAAGCCCGGTGAAGGTCACCAGCATCGGCGGACTGACGGGAGCATCCGCTTCCGAACTGCTGGGGACGTTCGTGTGAATCAGCAGTGACTCGCGCAACTTGCCGATGGGAAAGCCGGGGTGCAGGGTGATTTGCAACTCGTAGCCGCACTTGGGATCGGGGGACTGGTCGCTGAGATCTTCGGGCGGTTGATCATGGGAGGGGCCGGGGAGTTCTGCAATTTTTCCGCCGGGCGCATTTCTTTTGGCATCCTCCGACATCTGCTTCATCATCTCACGAGACTTGGCGGCAACCGGGTCTTGAGTGGCGAGCTTCAATGCTTCGGCAGTCAGGGGGGTCGCCTTCGCCACGATGAGTGGGTTGCTCGGCTCAAACTTGGTGATCTCGAACGCATCGACGACCTCGGAAAACAGAAAGATCTTTCGTTCGGTCGGCTCCTTTTCAGAGAGCGAGCCAACCGAGATCTCCTGCGAGGGCTTGACCACCAGCCGGTGGCCGACGAAGCCGCGAACATAGAAGGTCGTCACGGGATTTTCGGGATCGTCCGTGCGAATCTTGGCCGAATGATGGAACGCCGTCTTCGGGTACTTAATGGTCCAGCTCAACTTCACGTTGGTTTCTTCACCCGGCTGCAGGCCGTCCTTGCCCAAACTGCCGAGCGTGCAGGAGCAGGTTTGGTCCCGTTCCAGAGCCACCATCTTCAACGGCGCTTTGCCATCGTTACGAACCTTGAATTCATGCTCACCCTTTTGCAGGTGCTCCATGACTCCGAAGTGATACGAGGTTTCGCCGACCACAACGAACTTCCCATAGGGGCCAGTCTTCGGTGGCTGGGGAACGTCGGAGGTGTCCACTTTCACGACCTTCGTATCGTCCGGGACCACGCTCTGCTGACGGAAATGGACCGCCAATCCGCCGCCTGTCAGCACTAAAAACACCACAACCGCGACCGCTCGGATATTCATAAATCCTCCGCAAACACGAAAACCAAACCACGAAAAATCCATCGGCGCGGCATTGTGATGGCCTCGCCAAAACCGGTCAATTCGCTTCCGACTGTGTCCCGCCGAGACGTTCCATTCGTCGCCGCGTGGGATCGTCCAGGTACTTGTCCGAGTGTCCGAGATGCCGATTGAGATCGTCTTGCCGAATCGCTCGCCGAGCCACTTCGCGAGCCGATTCGATCAGCCCCGCCGACTCGCTGGCGGTAGCCGACTCCGCGAGCAATCCCGCATGATGAGGGTATCGCTCGACCGCCATCGCAAAGGCTTCGGCCGCTCGCGTCGCGTCGGACGTATCGCGAGTCTGCTCGAACCGAGCCTGCGAAACTTGCCCCAATCGTCGCCACGGACGCGAGGCGAACGGCAACTGGGTGGTGATCACTTGCAACTGCTTCACCGACTCCTCGAAATCGGTGTCGGCTTGAGTCACTCGCCAGCGTTGAAACGCGATGTCGGCCAATCGTTCGAGCGGCTCGATCGCCCACGGATCGGCGCGATGCGCTTCGAGGTATCGCTGACCTGCGGCCGTGGATTGACCCCGTCCCCACTCGGCATCTCCTCGTTGGAGCGACGTGCGACACAAGAACTCCGGCATGGTCCCCGTCCACCAACACAACACACACAATCCTCCCGCGGCCAATGCTGTTACTCGTGCCGCGAGATGACCGGGCTGTACGCCTCGGCTCGCCAGCTTGCTGGGCAATTTTGATTCGTCATGCGCAGTCGCCGCCGACTCCGAACAGGCCACTCGCAATGACCACACCAGCCACAACAACTGCGTGATCGTCGGCATCGCGATCCCACCCGCTCCCAACAGATGCACCAGCAACATCACGTTCGCCGCTTCCAGAGACCAGTACATCGCGATCGCATTGAAATGCTCAGAGCCGCGCCCGTCAGGAAGCGATTGCGGTTCGGTGACGAGACCGCTTCCTGACGGGCGCGGCTCACTGTTATTCCGCTTGCGGGGCATTAAATGTTTAACCGCAACGCCAACGGCGTGCGCGCCGATGTGGGACAACAGTCGCGACCACCAAGCGCGCACGCCGTTGGCGTTGCGGTTAAACGTGCCGCTTTCTGACGGACGCGGCTCCTGATTTCCAGAAACTCGTTGCGCCACGAACACGCCGATCAGCCACAAGCCCCACCAAATTCCACCGAGCCACCACAACCGCTCATCAAGCCCCTGCCCCGCCAGCTCCATCCCAATTGCCGCCAGCGGAAACGCGAGACCGACGCCCCACACCGCAGGTGACAAAAGACTCTCGACCTGAAGTCGCCACGCTCGCCAGAGCGTGGGCTGATCGCTCACTTGCCTCACGCACTGGCGAGCGTGGCTACGGTGAACGTGGCTACCTCGCGCCATCAGCCCGACGCACGCCAGCAACCCGATCAATCCGAAGATCCCCGCATTGGCCCACACGTCGAGAATGAAGTTATGCGGATCGGCAATCTCTTCGCTCGATTCGGGCAACTTGTGAGCCAGATAGTGATCTCGAAAGTTGCCCGGCCCGGTCCCCAGCCAGAAGTGCTCGCGAATCGTGGCCCACGTCCCTTGCCAGTACTCCAACCGATATCGAACGGACTTCGGAGCCTCTGACCACACGGCCTTGTCCAATCCACCGCTGACAACCGCCGCCGTCACCGCGACTCCCAGCACAACGACGCCACCCGCAATCCATCCGACGAACGCTGACCGTTGTGAGGCCGATGCGTCGCCACGTCGCCACCGAGCAGCGACGGCCCGGAACATCCACCACCCGATCCCCGCGAGCAATCCGACCCACGCCGTGCGACTCTTCGTCAGGACCAAGCAATAGCCGATGACCAGTGCCAGGAGCGCGGTCGCAATCCAATCCCAAGGCTTCGCGCCGACCGGAATTGTTCCGACCGCAACCAACAACATCACCGCCAGCAATCCCGCAAACGTGTTGGCCAGAGCGAACAATCCGAACGGCTCGCGACTCGATTTCAACCGCTGCTCCAACGATTTCCGATCGGCCGGCTCGAACGGAATGCCCTGCCGAGACATCTCCGCTCGCAACGCCTGCAAGCGCCGGCCGTCCGTCGGAGATTGACTCAGTCGATCATGCTCTGTCGTGAGCCGCTCGTATTCGCGGCTCATGTCGTCGTACCAAACGTAATGCTGCCAGAGTCCATAGCCCGCTAACACCGCCGCCGCCAATGACAGACCCAAACAGAGTGGCCGCATCGCGCGAGTCGCTCGCAGCTCTTGCCGCAGCAGCCAGATCAACACGCCTGAGCCAACCCACTCCCACGCCAGATTGATCGCCGCGCGCGAGTGACCGACTCCCCACACCACCGTCAGCGCCGACACGACTTGAGCCACGATTACCAACGCGATCGCGCCATCCACCGCATCGAACAGAATCGACCGCTCCTCAAATCGCCAAGCCCAAACCATCCGAGCCACCGCCGTCACCAGTACCACTTGCACGAGCCACAGCGTCAGCCCCTCGACAGCCCCCTCGGTTGGGATCAGCCAGCGCGCCGCGAGCAGCGCGGCAAGCCATGCGAGCATCAAGCCGCGAGGGGGCGAGGAGGTGAGGGGGCGGGGAGGGGAGGAGGGGAGGAGGTGAGGAGGAGAGGCGGGGAGGAGGGCTTGTTGTTTGCGCGACATCGGTCAGACCCTGAAGTGCGGTGGCTCGGAATTGATGCGTCATTCGCGCAGTCGTCTTTCGCGACTTTGGATGATGATTGCTCAATTCGATGATTGCTCAATTCACAGTTGAGCCATGAGGTTTTGTAGCACCCCTCGACGACGAAGGAGATTGCGGTTCCTCCTCCCCTCCTCCCCTCCTCCCCTCTCCCCCTCGCCCCGCCCCGCGTCCGATCGTTTCCAAGATCGCGATGATCGCTAATACGCAGACGACCAAGGCAATCACCAACCAGGCTCCCGACCAATCGGGAACGCGATACAGCAGCAAGGCTCCCAAGCCGGTCGTCAGTGTCGCGAGATGCACCGTCAGCACCGCGTGCTTCGGCTTCAGGCCAAGCTGCACCAAGCGGTGTGAGAAGTGGCTCTTGTCCGGCTTGAACGGACTGCGTCGTTCGATCAACCGAATCAGAAGTACCGACGCGAAGTCGTACAACGGCACCGCCAACACGCACAGCGGAGCAAGAATCACATGCCGGCCATGCTGAGCCGCTCCCCCTTGTTCGTAGAACGTCCCCAATACCACCATCGACGCGAGCACCACGCCTATGAAATAACTGCCAGTATCCCCCATGAAGATTCTCGCCGGCGGCCAGTTGTGACACAAAAATCCCAGCAGCGATCCCGACAGAACCAGCAACGCTCCACCGACCAACCAGCGCGGCTCCGACAAAGACGTCAGCAGGATCACGGCGAAGATCAGCGAGGCAATCAGCGCGATGCCCGACGACAGACCATCCATGTTGTCGAGAAAGTTGAACGAGTTCATCAGCACCACCAGCCACAGTACGCTGATGAGAAACTCCAGCGCCGGCACTCCGAGAAACGCCGTCCCGCGCACCCCCGCCCAAACCAACACCGTCGCCACGCCGAGCTGAATCACCAATCGCGGTTGCCACGGCAAGTCGCGCAGGTCGTCGATCAATCCCATGATCGACAACACCGTCCCACCTGCCAGCACGGCCCACATCCGGCCCGAACGATACATCACACCGTTCAAGTGCGGTCGCAGCTCTTCGGGAATCCAAGACTCCGGCAGATGTCCGTGAGTGATCAGCCACGCGACCAACTGCACGACCGCCAACGGCAAGACCACGCCGAGCCAAATCCCAATCCCGCCACCCAACGCGGTCGGAGCCTTATGAACTTTCCGAGCGGCCGGCTGATCGATCAACCCGATCTTCGGCGACAAGACGCGCATCGCCCCGGTCGTCACGAGCGACACCACGAACGCCGGAACCACACATGCCAACACAAAGAAGAACATCTCGGCCCTTAGTCTCGTTAGTCTCGTTCCCACGCTCCGCGGGGGAACGCCAGTCTCGACGCTCTGCGTCATGGTCTGAAGTGATGATTTCGAGTGACGCATCGCCGGCCCGACGCAGAGCGTCAACGCAGACGTTCCCACGCGGAGCGTGGGAACAAGATCAACTCGTCACCGTCTGGCGAGTCATCGTGCAACTCCTGGCAATAAAGTCGTGCGGCGCTCTTGGTCAGGCCGACAGCCGAGAGCCGATGGCCGACAGCCGTGATACCGTTTTTAGGAATCCAGAAAAAACGGTATCACGGCTGTCGGCTTTCGGCGATCGGCTTTCGGCCGGGCGCGATCACAGGCGTTTGATCTTGATGTTCTTCCAACGGCATTTGGCTCCATTCGGCCAGCCTTTGCCGCCATGCACTTGAACCGAAACCGAACCGTCCGGGCCGAGCGTCTCGGCCACCTTCGCTCGGTCATAGCCTTTGCCGTCGTACTTCGTGCCGTCGAATTCATTAACCTTCAGGCCGTTGATCCAGGTGGTGATCTGCGGCGGATTGCCAACGACCCGCACCTTGGCCGTGTTCCAGTCGTTGACCTTCCAAGCCTTGAGCCATTCGCTGCTCGTGCAGGTGGGAGTCACAGTCGGCGGCGGTTCGGTCGGCTTCGCAAACAGCTTCAATAGCTTGCCATCTTTCTCTTCGCCGAAGATGTCGTAGGGGCGCGTATTGAAGCCGCCGGTCCCCTCACCGTAGATGTGGCCGACATTTCCGCGATCGTGATAGTCCACCATCATTTGAAAGCATTGGCCCTTGTCGTTGGACCGAACGAACAGGCCGGAGCAGACACCCCAGTCGGGTTTCAGGTCGATCAACAACTCAAAGTCTTTGAACTTTTCATCGGTCAGCAAGATGCCGCCGTTACCGCTGCCGGGCGGGTCTTGCTCACCGGCAATGGCTCCATCTTCGACGACCCAACTTCCGCCAGTGCCGTGACCGATCCGTTCGGGATTCTTGTGCCAGCCAGTGAGGGTCTTGCCATCGAAGATCGGTTTGAAATCTTCGTCCGCCGCGCGAGCGGCACCGAGCATTGGGAACAACAGAGCAGACAGTACCAACAGCAAACGTCGCATGAATTGAATCTCCGATGAGGGTGAGTGATCGCGGTCGTCGAACGAGCGGCGGATGCTAGGACTGCTCAAAAGTCGGGACAAGTCGCGCGGCTGGCACGTCGTGTTGCCCGTTGAGTGGCGGCTCTCGCCTAATTCTCATCGGAAAGGTCGGATTGTCTGAGTGGTCGCAGTCCGGGCGCGCGGACACGATGGATTCGGACTTCGGATTCACTGACGCTAAACACGATTCGATACCTGTTGCCCTGGCGAGTCTTAAAAAAAGTCTCGCGCACCTCTTCGCCAAGCTGTCGGGATTCCGCAGCGACAGCGCATCCGTCGGCGTCTTCACGAAGCTGTGCCAATCGAACTTGTAGCGCGTTGTACCACGCTTCCGCACCGCGCGGTTCACGTTGTGCCAGCCAGTCAAATATCTGCTGCGTATCCTCACGCGCAAGACTCAAGAGCCGAACACGGTAACTCATGATTGCGCGACCAATCCGTTTTTCTTCCGAAACTCGCGGTCAAAGTCCTCCAACGAAACACCGCGATCTCCCGCATGCATCGCGGCGAGAGATTCGCGAATCGCTTCCACCTCCTCCGGGTCCGGGTGCTGCGAACGCCATTCATCGAGCACTTGCTCCGGCGAGGACCGAGTTGCTCCCGGCTTCAGTTTCTCACTCAAGAACTCGTGAAACAAATGGAGTTCATCGGCGACGATCGCACTCATCACAATTCTCCTTGTTAGAAGCAATTATTCTTCCTCTTCGTGGACCTTCGCCGAGGCCACGATCTTCTGCTGCTCGTTGCCGGGGACGACTTCGTAGTGGCTCGGTTCAAAGGTGTAGGAGCCTTGGCCGCCGGTGATGCTCAGCAGCGAGCGGGCATAAGTCTGCATCTCCGCCAGCGGGACCATTGCTTTCACGACCGTGAAGTTGCCGGGCAGAGTGTCCATGCCCTCCATGCGACCGCGGCGAGTGTTGAGATCGCTGGTGATATCACCCAGCTTGTCGCCGGGGACCATGATCTCGGCCTTCACGATCGGTTCGAGCAGCACCGGTTTCGCTTTGGCGAAGACCTCTTTGAAACACTGTCGGCCGGCGGTCTTGAACGCGGTTTCGTTGCTGTCCACCGGATGGTCCTTGCCGAAGAACAACGCGCACCAGCAATCTTGAACCTGATATCCCGCGAGCACTCCCTTCTCCATCCGTTCCCGAATCCCCTTTTCGACGGCCGGGATGAAGTTGTTCGGGACGCTGCCGCCGCTGACGCAATCCAGAAACGCGAAGTTCAGCACCGGGTCGTAATGGAACGAACGCAAACTCTCGAAACGCTCTTTGATGAAGTATTCCTCCGGCACGATCCCTTGAGGCAACGGGCCGATCCGGCAATGCACTTCGGCGAACTGTCCCGAACCGCCCGACTGCTTTTTGTGCCGGTACATTCCCTCGGCGTTCTGGTTGCAGGTTTCACGATACGGGATACGCGGCATGGCCGTGTTGACATCGACTTTGTCCCGCTTGTGCAGCCGATGCACGATCGCTTGCAGGTGCAGGTCGCTCATCCCTTGGATGACCATCTCGTGCGTCTGGGCTTCCCGCATGACGTGGAAGGTTTGGTCTTCCTCTTCGATCTTGTGCAGCGCGATCGAAATTTTTTGTTGATCGGCAGCGGTCTTCGGAGTGACCGCCAGTCCAACCATCGGACGCGGGAACTTGAGTTCCGGCAAATCCAGATGCACCCCTTGAGCCGACAGCGTATCGCCCACGGCCAGATCATCGACCTTCACCACGGCGATGATGTCGCCCGATGTGGCCGTATCGACGTTCTCGTGCTTCGAGCCTTGCATCTCCAGCATCTGCCCGATCTTCACCGGCTTGTGGCTGCGATGATTGTGCAGCGTCACGTCCTTTCCGATGTGCCCGGCGTAGACTCGGAGGTAAGCCATCTTGCCGACGAAGGCGTCGATGCGAACCTTGAAGACCTCGGCCACGAACGGATCGTCGGGGTTCGGATTGATGACGATGTCCTCGCCCGTCTCGCTCTTCGCCGGACGATCTTCGTCCATCGGCGACGGAGCGTAATCGGCCAGCGCGTCTCCCAGTTCTTGAACTCCGACCCCCGACCTCGCCGACGTGAACATGATCGGAATCAGCGTGCCGTGTCCGATGGCTTTGCCGATGAGATGGATGATCTCGTCTTCGGAAACGTCTTCGCCGTTGAGGAAGCGTTCCATGAGCGCCTCGTCCGCTTCGACGATCGCGTCCATCAGTGCCTGATGGTAGTCCTGGGGATTGAGCGGCAATCCGGCCGGGACTTCGCCCTTAATCTGCAACGCGCTGTGAACCGCGGTGAACTTCGCGCCGGTTCCGTTCGGGACGTTGATCGGCACGCAGGAGTTGCCCCAGTTGTCGCGAATCGTGGCGACGAGCTTGGGGATATCGACGTTATCGCCATCCACGCGGTTGACCACGATCATGCGTGCGAGATGCTCGTCGGTCGCCATTTGAAAACAGCGGCGAGCATTCACTTCCAATCCAGCATTGGCATTCAGCACGACCACGGCCGTCTCGACCGCTCGCAGCGCGCCGCAGACTTGGCCGATGAAATCGGGATAGCCGGGACAGTCGATGAGATTCACCCGATGGTCGGCATGTTCGTAGCGGCAGACGTGCGAAAAGATCGACTGCTTCTTTTCTTTCTCTTCTTCATCGGTGTCGAGCAAGCTGGTTCCCTCATCGACGGACCCGGCTCGCGTGCCGACTCCGGCCTTGAACAGCAGCAGATCGGCCAACGTCGTCTTTCCCGAATGCCCATGCCCCACGAAAGCGACATTTCTGATCTCATCGACCTTGTGCTTCGACATTCTCGGCTCCCGATTTCATGTTGTGCATCACGATGAGCCAACCGGTTGAGCGCGAACGCGGGCGATCAAAGACTGCCACGTTTGCGAAAGCGATACGTCGCACGACCGGCCAGCCAAAACTCCGCCTCGGACGGGCGGAACGGGGCGACATCGTAACCAGCCGCGCGAGACTGGCAATCATCCGCGTCGCGGCGGCGACGCGGAAAACGGTTTGCTCAATTTGGTGCGAAACGACGGTGACAGGCCAGTTCATTCCGAACTGTGGGAGCGCCGTTGTAATTCCTGCTCTGCGACTGTCCGGAGCGATGAGAAGTCACAGTCCTCCGTAACTTCGTACGGCTCCTCGATATCTCCATACATCGGAAATATCGTCGTGGTTCTGCTTTTGTCCTTCATCGCTGCGATGTGTGTCAGAGTGGCGAACTGTGTTTCTGGTAACACGTCTTGCAACAAACTCTTGAGGAGATTCGCGACATACTGAGCATCCTGAAGACGCTCGCTTTGCATCATTCGTTCGATCGTGGAGAGCAACGGTTCCACCGCGCGCACGTCTTTCGTTAGCTCAATGAGATAGGCAATTGCCGTAGTCTCGCCATCGCGACCGATCGAACTGACTCCGCTAATCAGCATGTCAATTGGAAGCTGCCGGTGAAAGTCCGGCATTTGACGGCACATCCCGACTAACGCCCTTCCGGCCGCTATGCGGACGTTACGATCCCAGTCATTTATTAGGCTGCCAACAAGCGGCTTGAGGACTCGTGCATCCAGACTCTCATGCAATCCTTCGATGGCTGCCATTCGGATGGTCGAGTCCCATTCGCCGAGAAGCGTCATCAGAAAAGAAAGCATGCTGGAGTTCCGGAGAGGTTTCAAAGCGTTAATGAGCTTCAGCGGGTCTCTCGCATTTTTCCAAGCAGCAAGCACAGCATCTAAGAGGTCTGGATTCGCTTCACATGCCTTACCAACGTCCTCATCCTTTGCCAGCAGCCAACCAGCCCATTCGGTATTGGTCGAAGGTTTCCACTTCATCTGATCGAGCGCATTGGCCGCGGCTGCGGTGACCGCAGGCTCCTGATCGCGCAGCGCCTGGACTAATTGTGGAATGGCTGCTGGTTCACCGATTTGACCGAGAGCAAACGCGGCCATCGCTCTGGCGTCACCATCCAACGAAGTGTCTGGAGGATCAATTTTCGCAAGCGCTTCCGACAGGGCATGTATGGCGCTCGCATCGCCGATCTTCGCCAACGACCGGGCGGCTGCCGCACGAACGGTGGCATAGCTGTCGCTGAGGGCCGCGATCAGATACTGGGAGACTCGTCGATCCTCTGATCGCCCTAATGACTCGGCCGCTTGTGCTCGTTCCAAATACGCTTTTGAGTTGAGGAGCTGCCTCACGAGCGCCGTCAATTCCTGGTCCATCGTGGTTCCCTCATGGCTCGCGTGGATTGACCGTCTTCTACCTGTCTTCTACCTGTGATCCGGCATCGAAACGGACGGTCCCTTGAAGTATTGGCGAACGACTTCCGTGTGCAACGGAAAGCCCAATTCTTGCGCCCGGTCAATGAAAGCGATCTCCTGTGTCTCGGAATTCGGATGAAGCTTGATCTGCTCCTTGCCGATCCGATCCGTCAATCCGAAGATCAAGACGGTCCCGTCCGGCGCGCTTTTGACATCAAAAACTTTGATGCTCTCACTGGAGATTTCGATTCCAACCTCTTCCATGAGTTCTCGTTTTGCTCCCTGCCGCCAACTTTCCCCGACCTCAATGAAGCCTCCAGGCAATGCCAACATTCCCTTCCTTGGTTCGATATTTCGTCGGATGACCAACAACTCGTGATCGACTGGCACCAAAACCACGGCCACTGGAATAGGATTCTGATAGGTTGTTTTGTTGCAAGAGCTACACGTTCTTGGCCACGGTTGATGTTCCTCGTATCTGTTACCGCAATAAGAACAATAGGAATTCTTCTGGGTCATTTCTTCGCTCCCTTTAAGCACACTCTGAATAAGTAACAACAGCTAGGTCAGGGTGGTCTATCTCAAATACCCATGTGGGCGGAACGGGGCGACATCGTAGCCAGCCGCGCGAGACTGGCAACGAAGACCGCTGACCGAAGATTGCGGAAGACGAGGTGCCCGACGAATGAGGGGAGACGACGAATGCTTTGACAGGTGCAGACATTCGTCGTCTCCCTTCATTCGTCGGGCTTCTTCACTTTCAGAGCGATGGCGGCTACGTTGGACCTTGGTCATTTGATTGCAGAGGAACTCTGAACTTGTCCGCGCCACACATTGCTCACCGCTTCACTCTCCGGCAGGTCCGCTTCGGGACGTTGTTGTTCGCGTCGGGGCTGGCGGTGCTGGCGTTGGCGGCGTGGGAGAACGAGCCGGGACTGCCGTTCGCGATGCCGTGGTTTTGGCACAATCAGCGGTCGCTCTGCTTGCTTGTCGCGCTGGTGATCGGTGCTTTCGGGTTGTATGTGCTGGCTCATGGACCGCAGGCCGAAGCGGAAGAACGACGCGGCTCGGCTTGGAGGCCGACTCGATTAGGACGGCGGTTTCGGTCGCTGGTGGTTTACTCGCGCGAGGGCTGCCATCTCTGTGACGAGGCGATCGATTTCCTCCATCGCTACTCGGCCTATCTGCCGCCGATTCAGGAGATCGACATCGACGCCGATCCGGCCTTGCGGTCGCGGTTCGATACTGAAGTTCCCGTTGTGGAATTCGACGGCAAGGTGCGCTTCAAGGGACGAGTTTCCGAAGTGCTGTTGCGGCGGTTGATCGAGGGAACCGCGCCGTTGGAAGGAGTTGAGCGATGACGGCCACGTTTGGCATCTTCGTGAAGTTTCCCGAACCGGGCCGAGTAAAGACTCGACTCGCCGCCGAGATAGGTGGCAAGCTCGGCGACGAATTGGCGTGCCGGTTGTACGTCGCGTTCTTGATGGACCTCGTGCCGCGCTTTCAGGAGATCTCGGCCCGGCGAGTCTTGGCCTTCACTCCGAACGATGAGCGGACTCGTGATTACTTTGAGCAGCTCGGCCAAGGGATGTACGAGCTGTGGCCTCAGCCGGAGGGAACATTGGGGGACCGCATGGCGGCGTTCTTCGAGACGTTCGGGCCGGAGCCGGCGGTGCTCATCGGTTCCGACAGCCCAACCCTTGAGAGGTTCGATGTCGAGTACGCACTGCAACGGCTGACCGAAGTTGAAGCGGTCTTGGGGCCGGCGACCGACGGCGGGCTGTACTTGATCGGGCTGCGCGGACCACTGAGTTCGCGTCTGCTGCGTCCCATCGAATGGAGCACTTCGCGTGCATTTGATCAGATGCTGGCGGAGGTGCGTCGTCGGGGACGCTCGCCGGAAACAATGCGGCTGTGGTACGACATCGACACGCTGGACGACGTGAACTTCCTACGCGGGCATCTGGCGGCTCTGTTCCCGAACCGCGCGGATCGGGATGCCGAAGTCTTCCAAACCAGCTTGATGCTTGATGTCCTCGCGGGAAATCCGCCACTATATTGACAGCGCGGCGAAGCCGTATTGTGGCACGACGCTCCGCGTCGTGAATCGCGACGCGGAGCGTCGCGCCACTCTCCTCTGCCGATCGGCAAGTTGACTGGCCGATGTTCGTCCCAAAGGTTGCCGTATGCCGACTCCCAAATCATCGCCGACTCCGACCCCGTCGAAGATCCTCATTGCCGACGATAACGAGCAAAACCGCGAATTGCTCGAAGCCTATCTGGCCGACGGCGTGTACCAGATCGAGATGTCTCACGACGGCCCCAGCACGCTGGAATTGGTGAAGTCCTTTGAGCCGGACCTAGTGCTGCTGGACATCATGATGCCCAAGCTCAGCGGCTATGAAGTCTGTCAACGAATGAAAGCAGACAAGGTCACGCACGACATCCCGATCCTGATGGTCACGGCGCTAAACGAAATGGGCGACATCGAAAAAGCGGTCGCCGCCGGCTGCGACGATTTCTTGACCAAGCCGGTCAATCGGTTGGAACTGACGACTCGCGTCCGATCGCTGTTGCGAGTCCGGCATCTGACCAACGAACGGGACCGACTGCTGGCCTATCTCTCCGAGGTTGAAGCGGCACTGGGACCGGGCGGGGTTCACAAGCGATGAACTCTGACGAGTCCGTTCCTGTCGCGGTGGTCACGCTCAAGCCGCGACACGCTCTGCCGTTTTTCAAACATCACCCGTGGGTCTTTGCCGGAGCGATTCGCTCGGTCCAAGGCGATCCGCAGCCGGGTGACGAGGTCGTGCTGAAGTCTCACGAGGGAGAGTTCATTGCGCGCGGGCTGTTCAATCCACACAGTCAAATCCGCGTCCGGTTGTATTCGTGGGATGAAGCCGCTTCGCTGAACCGGACGTTTTGGAAAGCTCGATTGCAGTCCGCGTTTCAACTGCGCGAGTTGGTTTTCGCCACGAATCAACTGAGCGGCATGGCGCTAGCCGCCGGCATCGCACTGAGCGGCAAGGCGCTAGCCGCCGGTCATTCGCCAGTAAACGTCGATCCCGAATTGCCGGCGGCTAGCGCCGTGCCGCTCAGTGCGACATCGCCAGCGGTCACGGCCTATCGCTTGGTCAACAGCGAGGCCGACGGCCTGTCGGGCCTGACGGTCGATCGCTACGACCGTTGGCTGAGCGTGCAATTCACCAGCTTGGCTATCGCTCGCCGTCAGAACGAACTGATCGAACTGCTTTGCGAATTGGCTCAACCGGCCGGCATCGTCTTGAGAACCGAGAAAGGACTGCGCGATGCCGAGGGCTTAGAGATCGCCGATGGACTCTTATGGGGCGAGCCGCCACCGAGACCGTTGATCGTCATTGAGCATGGACTGAAATGGGAAGTCGATCTCACCGAAGGCCAGAAGACCGGCAGCTACCTCGACCAGCGAGACAATCGCCGAGCCTTGGCTCGCTACGTCCACGGGCACCGAGTGCTCGATGTCTTTTGTTATGCCGGAGGCTTCGGACTCGGAGCACTCGTCTGGGGAGGCGCGAGCGAAGTGCTGGCGGTCGATTCGTCCGAGCCGGCATTGCAACTCGCGCAGCGAAACGCGGAACTCAACGGAGTCGCCGATCGCTGGCGCAGTTTGCGTGCGGATGGATTCAAAGCCCTCGAACAACTCCGCGACGCGAACGAGCAATTCGATACCGTCGTGCTCGATCCCCCAAAGCTGACTCGCACGCGAGCCGCCCTGCCCCAAGCGATGCGAGCGTACCACAGTCTCAACCGATTGGCGGTCTCGGTGCTCAAGCCGGGCGGACTGCTGGTGACTTGCAGTTGTTCGGGACTCGTCACCCGCGACGGCTTCGAGCAGATGCTGGCCGACGTGGCGATTCAATCGGGCCGCGATCTCCGCATCATCGAGATTCGCGGAGCGGCCCCGGATCATCCGGTCTCGCCGTTCTGCCCGGAGAACGAATATCTCAAGTGCTACTTCTGCCAAGTGACGTAAGCAAAGTCGCAGGCACAGTCCATGTGCCGTCAGCCAGAAAGCATTTGGTATCTACACATCTTTGCGAACCCAAAGAAGGCGTGTCCGCCTTACCTCTGCTCTCTTCGCTTCTCTGCGCTTCTCTGCGGTAATCGAGAAGTTGCCGGCTCTAAACCCGTCCTCATCACCGCCAACCGACAACACAAGCCCCTGCTCAAACAATTTCTTGCGCTCGCAGCATGAAAATACTTAACGGCGTTGCCCGTTGGGGCTGACGGACTGATGTTGCACCTTGTCCCTCCGCCGAAGGTGGATTGGCCTGGGCTATCGAGTCACGCACCTTTGGTGCTCATGCAATCCACTCCAGACTTCAACCATGTGATGACACGACGGCGCGGTTGTGGAATGCCGTCGATCCCTTGCCGCTGTTGCCCCCGCCGAGCGGCTCTTGAAGTTGGAAGTTCGCAGTGCGAAGAGCTTGAATGCGAATCTGAAGCTCCGCACGCTGTCGTTCGCGGAGCGGCCGTGAAAACTTGGAAACCGCGTCCGTGAGGGAGCAGAGTGCCCAAGCTCGCGTTCTGGCGAACGCGGCTACGAAAGTGTGCTGTCGAACGACATCGCTCAGCCGCTCGGTGACGGAGATTCTTCGCAGCGGTTCGTTGTGATGGTTTGCGAGCTGGCTAGAATCCCGCCCGTTCCGCACGTCGTGGGTTGGGCTGCTTGGCCTGACTGCTTCGCGTTTTCGCGAAGCCGCTCTTTGAGATCTGCTATTTCGTCCGACAGTTTCGGCCCGCGACCCGGTCATCGTTTCGCTACCACTGTAGAGGGAGAACCAGATGCGAGACCTACGAGAGGAGACCATTCAATCGAATGGCTCCGGCGTTAATCGCCGCGATTTTCTGAGAGGCTCTGGAGCGGCTGTCGCCGTCACCGCGCTGGCCACCAGCGAACAGGGAGCCGCCGCTCAAGAGACGCAAAAGAATGTCCGCACTGCCGATCCGCAGGACATCACGCTCAATGTCAACGGCACGGATCACAAGCTCAGGGTTGAGAACCGCGTCACGCTGATCGACGCGCTGCGAGATGACCTCAACCTCACCGGTTGCAAGGAAGTCTGCGACACGACCAACTGCGGAGCCTGCACGGTGCTGATTGACGGCAAGGCGACGCTCGCCTGCACGCGACTGGCCGTTGAGTGCGTCGGCAAGAAGGTCACGACCGTCGAATCGCTGGCCGCGAATGATCCGGTCGTCGCGGGCTTCGTGAAGCATGACGCTTTGCAGTGCGGCTTCTGCACTCCGGGCTTCGTCATGGCCACGAAAGCGTTCTGCGACAAGAACCCGGGCGCGACGCTCGCCGATGTTCGCAAAGGACTGGGTGGGAACATCTGCCGTTGCGGCACCTACGTCGGCATCACTGCTTGTGCGATGGAACTCGTCAAGAAGGGAGGCAAGTAATCATGGCAGAAGTCAAAGTGGCCTGGGGGCCTCGCAAAGACAATAAGTTCATCGGCCAAGACGTGACGCGGTCGGACGGCGCAGAGAAAGCGACTGGTGCCGCGAAGTATTCCGCCGACATCAATCCCAAAGGCTGTTTGTTCGCGAAGCTGCTGACCTTCAAAGGGGGAGCCGCGATCGTCAAAGCCCTGGACGTCGAACCGGCCAAGAAGGTGCCGGGCGTTAAAGCGGTGTATGCGTTCGTGAAAGTCGGCGACGCGGTGAATTGGGACGGCGCGATGATCGTCGCCGTCGCCGCCGAACGCCAAGAGCAAGCCGAAGACGGCGTCCGAGCGATCAAAGTCGATTACGAACTCAAGGAACATTTCGTCGATGAAGACGATCTCGAAGGGGCGAAGAAGGCGGAACGCACGAAAGACCTCGGCGATAACACTCAGGGAGATGTCGCCGCCGCGCTAAAGTCGGCGGCCGTGATCCATAAGGGTTATTATGGCATCGCGACGATCAGTCATATGTGTCTTGAACCGCATGGCTCATGCTGCGAGATGGCGGGGACGGAGAAATTGACGGCGCATCTCTCGACGCAAAACGTCAGCGGCACGCCGGGGCAATTCGCCGCTCCGCTTGGGCTGAACGCGGCCGATGTCACGGTGCATTGCGATTACATCGGTGGTGGGTTCGGCTCGAAGTTCGCCGCCGGTGATTGGGGCGTCGCCGCCGCCAAGATGGCTCAGGAGACGGGACGTCCCGTGCGGCTCATGCTGGATCGGGCCACGGAACTCAAGATCGCCGGCACTCGGCCTTCCGGGTTTGCCGAGGTCACGATCGCCGCCGACAAGGACGGCAAGATCGTCGCTTGGGACAGTCACCACTGGGGCTCCAGCGGTGAGTTGAAAGGGGGCACGATCGCCCTCAACCAGTTCCCGTACGTCTTCGATTTCGAGAACCGCAATCGCAAGGCCACCGGACTGATGACCAACTCCGGGCCGAATCAGGCTTGGCGAGCTCCCCCGCATCCGCAGCTCTGCGCGTTGACCGATACCGCGATTGATGACATCGCGGCGAAGCTCGGCAAGAGCGCGGTGGATGTCTTCCTGGCGAACATCGACCGCACGCCGGAGAAGCTGCAACGGACCTACGTTGCCGAAATCAAACGCGCGGCTGAACTGATCGGCTGGACCAAGAAGTGGCACCCGCATGGCAAGGGCAAAGATGGCCCGGTCAAGCAGGGGCTGGGCATGGCGATCCACAAGTGGGGTGGCGGTGCCGGCAAAGGAACCTGTCGTCTGAAACTTCATCCGGACGGAACGGTCGAGTCATTCAGCGGTACTCAAGACCTCGGCACTGGCACTCGGACGGCGATTGCGATCGTCATCGCCGAGACGTTGGGCTTGCAGTTGTCTGACATCAAAGTCCGCATCGGCTCCAGTTCCTATCCGGCTTCGGGCGGATCAGGTGGCAGCACCACGATCGGCGGCGTCGCGGGACCGAACCGCCGAGCTGCTTGCGATCTGCTCGGCAAGGTCTTTGATCTCGTGGCCGAAAAGCACAAGGTCGATGCGGCCACGCTCGCCGCCAAGGACGGGAAAATCTGGTCGAACGGCAAAGAGGTCTGCACCTGGAAGCAGGCGAGCGAGCTGATCGGCAAGATGGCACTCGAAGTTCAAGGGGAAGGCCCCAAGAACGACGGGCTGACCACCGTGGATGTCGGCGGTTGCCAAATGGCGGACGTCTCGGTCGATACCGAAACCGGTGTCGTCCGCATCAACCAGTTCGTCGCCATTCAGGACTGCGGCCTGATCATCGACCACTTGACCGCCAAGAGCCAAGTTTATGGTTCGATGATCATGGGCATCGCCTACGCTTTGTCCGAGGAACAAATCCTCGACAACAAGACCGGCCGCTACATCAACGCCGACCTGGAGAACTACAAGCTCCCGCGCATCGGCGACATCGGCGAACTGATCGTCGAGATGTATCAGCCCGACAGCGAATACGAACGAGGCATCGTGGGACTCGGCGAACCGCCGGTCATCTCCTGCGGAGCGGCGATCAGCAACGCGGTCGCGAATGCCATCGGAGTCCGCGTGCCGACGATCCCGCTCACGCCCAAGCGAGTCCTCGACGCGCTGAAGGCGGCGAAGGTCTAGCTTGTGGCGCACGCGGCCCGCGTGCGTCGATTTTTCGTCCATCGCATTTTCCCAATCATCGCACGCGAGCCGCGTGCGCTACAGGAGCTGCAATATGCGACCCTTTGAATACGCTCGCCCCGAAACCGAGGCCGAAGCGCTGGAACTGCTGGCCGAGCACGGTGGCAACACCGCCGTCCTGGCTGGCGGGACTGACCTGATGAATCTGCTCAAGCGCGACGTGATCCAACCGGCTCGCGTCGTTGACATCAAGAACGTCTCGTCGTGGCGAGGCATCAAGCCTCACGACGGCGGCGTTCTGATCGGCGCGAACACGACGCTCGATGAACTCAACGAGCACGCGATCTCGGCCGACTATCGTTCTTTGATTGACGTGATCGACGGCATCCGCGCCATTCAGATCACAGCGAACGGCACGGTGGCTGGCGACCTGTGCCAGTTGCCTCACTGCTGGTACTTCCGCAACGGCTACGGATTGCTGGCGATGAAAGATGGCGAAAGCCTCGTGGCGACCGGCGACAACCGCTACCACGCGATCCTCGGCAACAGCGGTCCCGCGAAGTTCGTCAGCGCCAGTCGCTTCGCTCCCCCAGCCATCGCCTGGGACGCGAAAGTGCGCATCGTCTCGATGGTTGAGGGTCGAGGAGCGAAGGTTGATGGCAATTCAGAACCGTCAACCCTCAACTCTCAACTCTCAACCCGTGAAGAATGGCTCCCGCTGGAGTACTTCTTCGTGACTCCCAAGATCAACAGCCAAGGGGTGACGGTCCTCAAGCCGGGCCAAGTCATCACGCACCTGTGGCTACCGGCCGCGAGCGACACTCGCAGCGCGACCTACGAGGTCTTGGAACTCAGCGGTCTCGATCAACCTCAAGCCAGCGCGGCCTGTTGTCTCGGTCTTGATGGTGGCATCGTTCGTCAGGCGAAGATCGTGCTCGGCCACGTCGCCCCGACTCCGTGGATCGCCCACGAGGCGGCGAAGTGGCTGGTTGGTCAGCCACTGACGGCCGACATCGCCGAGACCGCCGGTCGCATGGCCCTCTCGAAAGCGACGCCCCTCAGCCAGAACGATTTCAAAGTCACGATGGCTCAGACTGCGGTGAAGCGCGCGTTGCTCAAAGCGACCAATCAACTCGGTGAGGTCTTGTAGCGCGACAGCGTGCGTTCGTAGCCGCGTTCGCCAGAACGCGGGGTGTTCAAGCCCGCGTTCGGGCGAACGCGGCTACGAAAGTGCGCAGTCGAAGTAGCTGCTGTGCGAATTGCGGTTGATGCCGACCAGCTTTCGATCGCTGATAGGGAGGCATAATGGCTGATTCGTTGTCTGCAATTCCTGCCTCGGTCAACGCGGCGCTCGAACTCTTAAAAGCGGAATTGCAGGCTGCGGCTGGGCAAAACCTGGCCGGATTGATTCTGTTTGGTGGATTGGCCCGAGGTCGGTATCGGCCGGGCAAGAGCGACGTCAATGTCGTCGTGGTGTTGCGGGAAGCGACTCCGACGGCGCTCGTGGCGATTGCTCCGGCTCTCAAGAAAGCGTGGCGTGCGGCGGCTGTCGAACCGATGGTGCTGACTTCTGACGAGGCGGTTCGCGCGGCCGAAGTCTTTCCGACCAAGTTTCTGGACATCAAATCGCATCACGTCGTGTTGTTCGGTGAGAATCCGTTCGTGGGGATCGACGTGTCTTGGGAGCATGTGCGGCTGCGCATCGAGCAAGAGTTGCGGAACCTGTTGCTGCGGTTCCGACGTAGGTTTCTGGCGACGCTCGATGACCCGACGATGCTGGCTCGCGCGCTGACGGATGTGGTCCGACCGTTGGCTCTGGAGCTGGCCGCACTGCTGCAATTGGTTGGCAAACCGGTGCCGGCGGATGATCGTTCGGGTCCGATCTTCGAGGCGGCGGCGACGGAGTTCGGTTGGAATCGCGATTTGCTGGCGGCGATGGCCGCGCTGCGTCACGACTCAAAGACGCCCGACAACATTGGCCAGCTCAGTCGCGAGGCTCTGGAGTTATTGCCACTAATCGTGGATCTCGTGGATCGGATGAAAGGGCCGCTTCAATGAATCCGCTCAACCTTTTCGGGCCGGAGTTCCTGGTGTTCTACTGGGTGCTGGCCGGGTTGCTCTTGTCGGCAGGCATCGCGCTCAGGTGGTGGCTCCGCACTCCCGCCGATGACGACGGAACGGACACCAGCGGCTTGTCCCCTTACGAAGTGACGTACTTGGCCGGAGCGGAAGCGGCGACATTCGATGCCGCGACCGCTCGCTTGGTCCAAGGGGACATGCTGACGGCGAGTGCCTCGAATCGAACCTTGGCGCGGAGCACATGCCCGCTCTCTGAACAAGCGGCCTCCGTCGAGCAAGCCATTCACGAGGCGGTGGGAGACTCCACCTCCGGGACCGAAGTGGTGAAAGTCCGCGAAAAGTATGAGTGGGCCATGCGACCGTTGAAGCGACATCTTCAAGAACTCGGTTTGGTCGTGAGCGATTCCGATGGTTGGTCCGCGCGGTTCTTGCCGCTGCTGCTGTTCTTGTGTGTCCCGCTGTTGGGAGCGATCAAGATCGTTGTGGGACTTTCGCGCGGGCGGCCAGTGTCGTTTCTGGTCGTTGGCAGCATCTTTTTGATCGTCGTAGGCTTGATCGTTCTCGGACGAAAGGTTCATCGCAGTCGGCGCGGTGATCGGGTACTGGCTCGACTGAAGTCAGAGAACGCGGCACTGCGGTACGGCGCAGCGAGCCACTCTCAACAACTGGCGGGCAGCGACTTGGTGATGGCGGTTGGCTTGTTCGGTGTAAGCATCCTGGCCGATGGGCCGTTGGCTCATCTGGTTCTCGCCCTGCGACCGCCGCCACAAGCGGGGTCCAATGGCGGCTGCGGTAGTGGCGGAAGTAGCTGCGGTGGAGGTGGTGGAGGCTGCGGAGGGGGCGGTTGTGGAGGCTGCGGATCATGACCGCGTCTCGAATTTCACCGCTGGGCTTGGGGATCGGCTGGCGTCCAGAGTTGGCACTGTCGATTGATCGTCGCCAAGACCTCGGCTTTATCGAAGTGATCGCCGAAGACTTCTTTGCCAACGCTCCGCTGCCTGAACCGATCGAGTTGCTTCGGCGACGAGGCGTGGTGGTGATTCCTCATGGACTCTCACTGTCGCTGGGAGGTGCCGAGCCGCTCGATCGCCGACGCCTCGACCATTTGGCTCGACTGGCCGACCGGGTCCAAGCGCCGCTGGTCAGCGAACACTTGGCATTCGTGCGAGCTGGCGGCCACGAGTCCGGTCACTTGCTACCGTTGCCGCGCACTCGTGAGGCCCTGGAGATCGTGATCGAAAACGTGCGACAAGCTCAGCGAGTGCTGCCCGTGCCCCTCGCGTTGGAGAACATCGCCACGCATTTCGATTGGCCCGATCCGGAATTGGATGAGGCGGCCTTCGTGACCGAGATTCTGGAACGCACCGACACCCTGCTGCTGCTTGATTTGGAGAACGTCTACGCGAACATTCGGAACCACGGCGGAGATGCGTGGGAGTTCCTCGATCGGCTCCCGCTGGATCGCATCGCGTATGTGCATGTCGCTGGCGGCATCGAGCGTGACGGCATCTATCACGACACTCACGCCCACGACATCCCGGCAGGCGTGCTCGATTTAGTCTCCGAGTTGTGCGGCCGAGTTTCGGTTCCGGGGATCATGTTGGAACGCGATGACCTGTTCCCGTCTCCGAAGGAACTGAATGAGGAACTCGATCGAATCGCATCTGCGATGACTGGCGGAGCCACACGGTGTCCGAGGCACTCCGAGAAGTCCGTAGCCTGACTCTTCGGGGGAGTAACAATCTGGAGCCGCAACCGTGAGCGAGCGGTCGTAACCCGAAGCGTGAGCTTTGAAGTTGCGCTCTTTCGAACAAATTCGACCACGACGCCAAGACAAAGGCCCGAATTCATTCGCTTCATTCCTTTGACCAGATTCCTTTGATTGGAATCCTCAGGCACACGTTAACCGCTTGAATCAAAGGGATCTGGTCAAAGGAATGAAGGCAACCTGAGAAATTGACAAAACTATGCGGAGCCAAGTTCAAATCGCGCAACTTCAAAGAGCGTGAGCGAGCGTTTCAGAACATTTGCAACTCAAAGTCTTGTGAAGCGCTCGCCCTCGCTGACGCATCGGGTTATGGATAATCGAGGCTAGCGTCGGGCGTCTGCTAGGCCGCATCGCCCGCGGCTAGCGCCGTCGGCTCAGTCGTTCGTAGGGGAATGGTCGTTCGCAACCGTATCGAGGAGCTGACATGTCCGTGGACGCGAGAACTCGGTTGGCGGACCAACAGGCGGCGCTGATCTCCGCGCTGGTCAGCGAAGGAGTCGCCCCCGATGGCTTCGATGCCGAGCATCTGCAGGTCGCCACGGAGTCACTGTTTCGCAAGCGTTGTCGCGGAGTGGCATGTACTTGGCCAACATTGGCTCGCGCACTGGGAGACGAGTTTCGAGAACAATTCGCGGCGTATGCCGAAGCGACTCCGCTCCCCAGTCACGGCGGCCCGCTGGCTGATGGCCGTGGATTCGCCGAATGGCTGCGCGAGCGAGGTCGGTTTTCTGAAGACGCTCAGCTTCAGACTTTGGCGGTCGATCTTCGATTTGCGCGTTTGCGTACGGGTTTGCATCCGCGACGGATGGC
Source organism: Planctomycetaceae bacterium (assembly GCA_046156195.1). Taxonomy (GTDB): domain Bacteria; phylum Planctomycetota; class Planctomycetia; order Planctomycetales; family Planctomycetaceae; genus SXKJ01. Next base: position 40,388 of record JBJXEX010000040.1, read on the forward strand.
GTCCATCAAGCTTGCGTGGCTGGCTCGGCCGCGCCGTCTGGTGATTGCTTTGCGATGGCCAAGGCTCGGCGAACGCTGGTTCACAATCCGACTTCTCTGAAGAGGAAGCGGGAAACATTCGCGATCACTTCGCCGCGCGGTCATAGCGGATCGAGAGGAAGGTGTGCGGCGGATCGACTTCATGAGAACGAGGGGTCGGGTGGTGCGAACCAAAACATGTTTGACACCACAGAGACTGCACAGGGGCCTTGGCCTCGTTGTTCCACACAACTTTGGGAGTCGATTGGCTCATCGTTGGGCTTGTCCCAACGGAACCCATGACTGGCAAGCGACCTCGGCAACACATGTGACATCGCTCTCCGCCGGGCTTGCCCAACGGTGACGTTTCCCAACGGCGAGTTGTGTGGAACAACGAGGGCCAGCGTCATCGGCTCAGCGCATGTTGACCGGATCGACGTCAACCTGAAATTCGACGTCCGACACGCGGATGATCTGCGGCGCGGCGGCGCGCCACAGTTCGCGGACGGTCTCGAACGACTCGGCCGAGAGTTGCAGGTGAAACCGCCACAAGTCGCGGAGTTTCGTGATCTGGCACGGCGCGGGGCCGAGCAGCTTCACAGTCAGCGCGAGCCGTTCGGCGGTCGCTCGCAACAGGGCTGCCATCGCGAGCGCCTCGTGTTTGACACGCTCTTCGGACACGCCCCGCAAGATGATTCTTATCAACGAACGAAACGGAGGAGCATTCGCTTCGCGGCGATGACGCAGCTCGAACTCCGCGAAGCCGAGATAGTCGTGCTGCGCGGCCAGCATGATCGCCGGCTCGGAGGGATTGGCCGATTGCACGATGACTCGGCCGCCACGCTCGGAGCGACCGGTGCGCCCGGCGACTTGGGCGATCAATTGGAAGGTCCGTTCGGCCGCACGCAAGTCGGGTGAGTACAGCAGCGTGTCCGCGTTGATGACCCCCACCAGCGTCACGTTCGGGAAATCGAGTCCTTTCGCGATCATCTGAGTGCCGAGCAGAATTTTCGCCTCGCCCAAACGAAAGCGTTCGAGAGCCTCGTCGTGACTGCCGGCCTTCTTCATCGTGTCGCTATCCATGCGGATGCAGAGCGAGTTGCCAAACTTGGCCTTCACTTCTTGTTCGAGCTTCTGTGTGCCGATCCCGAAGTAATAGACCCCCGGATGTTCGCACTTCGGACATTGCTTCAGCGGGTCGGCTTCGTAGTCGCACGAATGACACCGCACTCGGTTCTTGTCTTTGTGGAACGTCAGCGTGATGTCGCAATGCGGGCAGCGGATGGTTTCGCGACACCGTTTGCACCACACGGTCGGAGCGAAGCCTCGCAGGTTCAAGAACAGAATGACCTGTCCGTTGTCTCTCAGAGCCTGTTGCATCTGCGCGCCGAGTGCCCGGCCGATCGCCTCGCCGCGCGAGACATACGGGTCATTGCGAGTATCGACGATCGAGACGGGCGGCAGCGGGAGATTGGCGACGCGGTTCGCGAGGGTCAGCAGAAGATCGTCGGGGGTCGTGGTCGTGGTTGAAAAAGGGGATAACGGATGTCGGCTGTCGGCTGTCGGCGATCGGCCGGAGTTGTTCGCGCGGCACCAGCTTTCCAGTGTCGGCGTTGCGGTGCCGAGTAGCAGCGGGATCCCTTCGAGTCGCGCGCGTTCGCGGGCGACCTCACGCGCATGGTAGCGCGGGGTCTCTTCCTGCTTGAACGAGGTTTCGTGTTCTTCGTCGATCACGATCAGACCGAGATGCTTGGCTGGAGCGAAGACCGCGCTGCGTGCGCCGACGATGACTTGAACCTGACCACTGGCAATTCGCTGCCAGTGCCAGTGACGTTCGGCGTCGCTGAGATGACTGTGCAATACGGCGACACTGTCGAAGCGGGTGCGAAAGCGGCGGATCGTTTGCGGCGTGAGACTGATCTCCGGGACCAGCACAATCGCTTGCCGGCCGTAGCTGACGACTTCGCGAATCGCTTGGATGTAGACCTCGGTCTTGCCGCTGCCGGTGACTCCGCGCAGCAAGATCGTGCGGTGCCGAGCGGCTCGCAGTTCGGACAGGATGGCGTCGAGCGCGGCGTTCTGTTCGGAATTCAAGGGGAGGTCCGGTTGCCGCGCGGTCGGAGCGAAGTCGCCGTCGAACAACTCTGACCGCTGACGAATCGCGGCGATCAATTTCTTATCGCGCAGCGCGTTGATGACACCGACGGAGCAATCGGCGGACTCGGCGAGTTCGTCGATCCGCATCGGCCGTCCCGCCGCGCAGAGGACTTCGAGCACCGTCTTTTGTTTGCCTCCGAGTTTGCGGAGCGGCAGTGACTCAGAGACTCCAGTCACCGGCGTGAGAAACAGAATCTCGCGCGTGCCAGCCAGTTTCTTCACGCCAGCCGGGACGACGCTGTCGAGTACTTGGCCCCAACCGCACAGATATCGGTCAGCGATCCAGCGGGTCAGCTCCAACATGCGCGGGGACAGCAACGGCTCGCGATCCAAGACCTCGTCCAGCGATTTGAGCTTCGGCGGTTGTCCGTTCTTGAATCGCTCTGGCCCGATCAAATCGCTGAACGAACCGACCTCGACGCAGAATCCCACCAGCCGCTGTTGACCGCCGCCGAACGAAACGCGGACTCGCATGCCCGGTTGCAAATGCTCGCGCAATCCATCGGGGACGAGATAATCAAACGGCGTCTCCAGCGGGCGATTCACGACAACTCGCGCGATCCACAAGTCCGCGGCGGCCGCGCGATCCCAGGGCTTCAACTCCGGTTCCAGCGGCTCCGCGCCGAACAGATTGCGTTGCTTGGGACCGGGCATCAAGAAGTCGCCACCATTTCAGAGGACGGAGTTCTTTTATTCCTTTGACCAGTTTCCTTTGATCTCCTCCTTAATGAACGAGATCAGAGGAATCTGGTCAAAGGAATAAATCAAACCCATTAGTTCCAGCGCGCGAGTTGCCGTTTCGCTTCCTCAAGGTGTTGCTGCAAGTGTTTGTCCTGATCGGCGGAGCACTCGGCGAGGCAGTCTTCCAGCAGGTCGATCGCTTCTTGAGTCCGCTCCGCTTTCATCGCGATGATCGCCAGGTCGCGGCGTTCCTCGTAGCTCGACGGCTTGAGTGCGACGAGACGTTGTTGGACTCGCCACGCGGCTGGCCAATCCTCGCGTTTGGCGTGCAGCACCTTGAGGTTGTTGAGCATCCGAATCACGATCGCTCGCGAGTCCGCCGGCTTGAGACAGGGCTTAAGCTCCGACTCCGGCATGTTGGTGATCTCATGCAGGAAGTGCAGAACTTCGTCCCGATCCATCATTCGTCCGCCGACGAACGGGTCCAGGTAGATCGTCCCCTCGATCCCATCAAACCTCGTCAGGAAGTGCTGCGGCGCGGCGACCCCTTGCAGGTCCAACCCGATCGCTCGTGCCACCGCCATGTACAGAATTGAAAGGCTGATCGGGATGCCCCGCTTGCGAGCAATGACGTCGGGCAGATAACTGCATTCGGGCAACTGATAAGACTCCTCGTCCCCCATCAGCCCGTAAGTGTCCGCCAGCAGCGTGCTGAGCGCTCGCAGCGAATCCGTTTCGGACCACGCCCCGGCAACCCGCCCAGACAACTCGCGCGCTCGGGCTGCGATCCAATTCAGAGTGTCCTCGAACTGCAAGTTCGGATTCGCATCGCGAGCAATCTCCAACGACACGAGCGTGAGGTCCACGTCACTGTCGCGCAACAACAACTTGGAGAATTCCACATCGTCAGAAAAATCACGTTCGGAATACATACTCGCAGCCCATCCGTGGCGAGGTGAGAGGAAACGACGCAATGACGTCTTGGAGTCGCCGCGAGATTCTAGCGCGGCACAACCGAAAATGAGTAGCAGCCAGACCTCGTCGCGCTCGGCGGTCTCGGTGGAGGAACCGAGCAATGTCTCTTGACGGTCGTCGTTGGCATCCGATATCCCACCCGCCCCGATCCCGGCCGAGTTGGCGGATCGAGCCTTGAGGAGGCAACATGTTGGATCAGTGGATGGCCCGCAGCGTAAATTCCCACAGTGCAAATTCTCACAGTTTATCTTCTCGCGAGGAGCACTCTCGCAGTGGCGATTGGCAGAACTCACGTCGCGAGTACGCGCGGCAACGGCAGATGGGCATCGGCGACCTGCTGCTGGAGAACCGAATCGTCTTTTTGGAAGGGGTCATCAACGACGGCGTCGCCAACTTGATCGTGATGAAGCTGCTCTTCCTGCAGTCCGAAAGCCGCAACCAAGACATCCATTTGTATGTCAATTCGCCGGGTGGATCGGTCACGGCGACGATGGCGATCTATGACACGATGCAGTTTATTGACTGCAAAGTCGCGACGTATTGCGTGGGCATGGCGGCCAGCGGCGGCGCGATCGTGGTCGCCGGCGGCACCAAAGGCAAACGGCATATCCTGCCCCATGCCAAAATGATGATCCACCAGCCCTACGGCGAAGTCGGCGGACAAGTCTCCGACATCGAGATTCAGGCCAAAGACATCCTCGATACGCGCGAGGTGCTCAATCAAATCCTCGCCAGCCACACCGGCCAGCCAATCGAAGTGATCGCTCGCGACACCGCCCGCGATCGCTACTTAACGGCCGCCGAATCGAAAGACTACGGACTGGTCGATGAAGTGCTCAGCAAGGCACCGCCCGAGGTCAAGCCGGTCCTGACCTAATTCACCACCGAGCGAAACGGGAAGAGATCCCTTTCCTGTAACCGCACTCGCCAGAGTGCGGGCTTCCCGCGTTCTGGCGAACGCGGCTACGGTCAGAAAAGTCCTGCCGGTCGCCCAAACCAAAAACCACTGCGAAAGCGAGTTCTCCATGTCGGTCGTGCCCTGGGTCGTCGAGAAGAGTGGCCGCGAAGAGCGGGTAATGGATATTTACAGCCGGTTGCTCAAGGACCGGATCATCATCATGGGCAGTCAGGTCAATGATGAGGTCGCCAACGCCATCGTCGCCCAATTGCTCTATTTGCAGTTTGAGGACAGCAAGGCGGACATTCACTTCTACATCAACTCGCCAGGCGGTTCGATCACGGCGGGCATGGCGATCTACGACACCATGCAATACATCAACTGCGATGTCGCCACCTATTGCATCGGCCAAGCCAGCAGCATGGGAGCCGTCCTGCTCACCGCCGGTGCCGCCGGCAAACGCTACGCCCTGCCGAACGCTCGCATCATGATTCATCAGCCGCTGGCCGGCATGCAGGGGACCGCCACCGAGCTGGAGATTCACGCCAAGGAAGTCATCCGCGTCAAACGCCGCATGAATGAGATCTTGATGAAGCACACCGGCAAGACGCTCGACCAACTGCACAACGACACCGACCGAGACAATTTCATGACTGCCGGTGAGGCCAAGGACTACGGACTCATCGACCACGTCCTCAGCAAACTGCCGGTTCGAACTGCCGAAACGACGTAGAGGATTTTCGATTTTTGATTTTTGATTTTCGATTGAAACGCCAACGTGCTTGTTCAATCCCAAATCAAAATTCAAAAATCAAAAATCGAAAATAAACAATTCCTGCGGAGCCATCACGGATGAGGCTCGCGTTCCCGTTATTGCTGCTAGTGATCTTCGCAGTGGGCTGCGCCAGCCGACGCAATGTCGATCTGCTGGAAGCCCGGCTTCGTGATCGAGACGACCAAGTCCAGTCGCTGACCGCACAACTCCAGCGCGAACAGTCCGAACTCTCGGCCGCTCGTCGTCTCAATGAATCGTTGAAGCAGAAACTCGTGCGACCGGTCAGCCACGACGCTTCCCTCGATTTCGACGAACAGCATTTCCGCGTCGCGGGCCTGAAGATCAACGCGCTACTTACTGGCGGCTTCGATCGCGACGGGAAACCGGGAGACGATCAAGTCACGCTCGTCTTCGCTCCCGTGGATGATCGTGGTCAGCCGATCAAACTTCCCGGCCAAGTCGAATGTGAATTGCACGATCCAGCGCAACCAGCAGGTCAGCAACGGTTGGGTTTGTGGACGTTCGACTTGAAGACGACACGCACCGCGTGGCGGAGCAGTCTCGGCAGTTGGGGATATCGCTTCGAGCTGCCGTGGCAGACGCCGCCTCGAACGAGCGAACTTGAAGTACGCGTGCGACTCCGCTCGGCCAACGGCAACCAGTTCGAGACGTCCAGCCCGATCCGCATCGTGCTCGCGAAGTCCCCTCTCGGCGCGGACGAACCGATGCCGTAATCTGCGACCGATCACTCGGCGGAGCATTCCCACGCGGAGAGGCTGTGACGATTCAGAGCCGCGACCGTTAGGGAGTGGAAATCGCTCGGGACTTAATCCGACTGCGCACTTTCGTAGCCGCGTTCGCGGGAACGAGTTGACGAGGCGAGACCAAGTGACGTGGAGTTCATCAACCATGATGCGACGAATTGCCGGTCTCTCCTTGTCGTGCGTCGCCATTGGCGGGCTGATGACGCTCGCCCCATTAAGCGGTGAGGAATCGCCCGTCACGCCGCCCATCGTCGCTCCCGCAAAGCCCTCGTCGGACGATCTGGAACGCTGGATTCAAGACCTCAATGCCCCCGAATTCGCCAAGCGTGAAGAGGCAACTCGGCGATTGATCGCGGCTGGCCCCGTCGTCGTGGAAGCGCTGGTGAAGGCCGCGCAATCCAGCAGCCTGGAGGCAACCTGCCGCATCAACACGATCCTGCGAGCGTGGTACACCTCGGGCAAAGACGAACTCATCGATCCGGCCGAAGTGGCGTTCGAGAAACTCGCCGAATCGAAGAACAAGCACGCTGCTGGCCGAGCAGTCGCGACGCTCGAACAATACGCGACGACGATTCGGCAAGACCGAGCCATCGCACAAATCGAACGGCTCGGAGGATCAGTGGAGGTGTCGAATGTCGCCGGACGTCTGCGCGTCGTCGGTCCCGAAGACACCAAGTTTTATATGATCATCCTCGGCCGAAGCTGGCGCGGCGGCGAAGAGGGTCTCAAATATCTCCGCCGAGTCGCCGGACTCCGCACGCTGTACCTCTTGCAGGACCAAACATCGGGCAAGATCGTCACGCCGGGTATCACTCAAGACAGCATCGACGAACTGCATCGAGCGATTCCGCCGCTCGTGATCGACTATCGCGGCCCGGCGTTTCTGGGCGTGAAGGCAATGGCCAACAACACCCTCTGCCGAATCGACGAAGTCCCGCCCGACACGCCGGCCGCGCGAGCCAAACTGCTCCCCGGCGACGTCATCTATCAATTCGATGGCCTGCCGGTGAACAGCTTCCAAGAATTGGTGAAGCACATCGGCACGAAGCAACCTGGCGACGTCATCAAGCTCGAAGTCCTGCGCGGCCTCGACGACGGCGACTTGATCGCCCTCGAACGCTTCCAGCAACTCCCCGAACCGAACCCAGGCAAGCAGTACGCGGAAAAACTCCGCCAGCGTCTGGGAAAGAAAGTCGACGTGACGCTCGGCGAGTGGGGCGCGAAACCCAAGCCGTAACCTGACCCGACGGCGCTTGACGCGCGCTTGAGCGACTGCCAGCTTTCGCCCCGTTGTCATTCGCCGATGGCGGATGATTCGATCGGACGTGGGCGTCCGGTCTTTGGTTTCTGATTGCCACTGAGGAGTTTTCGATGTTTCGCGTGTTGATTACGGACAATCTCGCTCCCGCCGGATTGAAGATTCTGCAAGAGACCCCTGGTATTGAGGTCGATAATCGCTCGAAGCTGACCCCCGCCGAAGTGCGTGAGGCGTTGAAGTCGGCCGACGGAATCATCATCCGTAGCGGGACGGAGCTGACTCCCGAACTGCTCGAAGGACAGCAGCGGCTGAAGGTCATCGTGCGAGCGGGGGTCGGTGTGGACAACATCAATCTGCCGACCGCCACGCGCGAAGGGATCGTCGTGATGAACACGCCGACCGGAAACACCACCAGCACCGCCGAGCACACCATCACGATGATGATGGCTCTGTCGCGCAACGTCGCCGCCGCGGATGCCAGCATGAAGGCGGGCAAATGGGACCGCACCAAATTCAAAGGGACACAGCTCGCCGGCAAGACGCTGGCCGTCGTCGGACTCGGTCGCATCGGGCAAGCGGTCGCCAAGCGAGCAATCGGTCTCGAAATGAAAGTCGTCGGCTACGATCCGTTCCTATCCGCCGAGCGGGCGGCCGAGCAGGGCATTGAGCTGATTCGTGATGTCGATGAGATCGTGACTCGCTGCGATTACATCACCGTTCACACGCCGCTTGATGACGGCACTCGCGGGCTGATCAATGCGGAGCGGATCGCCAAAATGCGGAAGGGAGTGCGGATCATCAATTGTGCTCGCGGCGGGATCGTCGATGAGACCGCGCTGGCCGATGCACTCAAGTCCGGTCACGTCGCCGGAGCCGCGCTGGATGTCTTCGTCGAAGAACCGCCGCCAGCCGATCATCCGTTGCTGAAGGCTCCGAATCTTGTGCTCACGCCGCATCTGGGAGCGTCCACCGAAGAGGCTCAAGAGGCGGTCAGTGTCGAAGCGGCCGAGATCATTGTTGGCTTCCTGATCCGCAGCGAAGTCCGGCACGCGGTCAATCTGATCCCGATCAGCGGGGCCGAGATGGCCGACATGAAGCCGTATCTCGACATCGGCTATCGGCTCGGCATGTTGCTCAGCCAGTTGAAGAAGTCGGCTCGCGTCAGTTCCGCGCGGTTGCTGTATCGCGGCGACGCGGCGACGAAGAAGACGAGGCTCATCACCGCCGCGTTCACCTCCGGCTTGATGGCCTCGGCCGACGATAGCGGAGTGAACATCGTCAACGCCGACATGCTGGCTCGCGAACGGGGCATTGAGATCACCGAGTCCAGCTCATCCGAACGCGGCGATTTCTCGACGCTGGTCAGTGCGACGGTCGTCACCGACGCGGGTGAGCTTTCCGCCGCCAGCACGATCTTCGGCAATAAGTATCTGCGACTGGTGAAGCTCGGCGACTTCCACTTGGATGCGTACCTCGACGGGCACTTGCTGATGTATCACCACATCGACGCCCCCGGCCTGATCGGTTTCATGGGGACCACATTCGGCAAGCACAACGTCAACATCGCCCACTTGGCTCTCGGCCGAAAGGTGGCGGGAGGCCAAGCGGTCGCGGTGCTCAATCTGGATGGAGCACCGACTCCCGAATCGCTGGCCGAAATTCTCACGCACGAAAAAGTCACCGCCGTCGAGACCGTCGAGCTGCCTGCGGCTGGCGCTCCGCTGCCGTGGCTGATCAGCGGGTAAACCACGGGAAGGTGCCCGACGAATGAAGGGAGACGACGAATGCCTTTCGCACATTCGTCGTCTCCCTTGATTCGTCGGGCACTTCATGCCAATCGAACGACTGGCATGAGCGGCCGTCATTCGCATCCGGCCTTGCCAGTCTGAACTGACGCGGTTCAACTCCCTCGCCGATCAACCGGCCGTCGATGGTTGAAGGCGGGGAACCACTGATCTTGGAGGCCGAGCATGTTTGGCGTGAGCAGTTTCTCTCGGCAGTGCGACGGCGTTTCACGGCGACAAATCCTGCAAGCGGGAGGTTTGGGCTTGTTCGGTTTGAACCTGCCGAGCCTGTTGCGAGCCGAAGCCGCTCCCCAATCGGACTCCAAGCCGATGAACTGCATCCTGCTCTTTACGGCTGGTGGAATGAGCAATATCGACTCGTTCGATTTGAAGCCGGATGCTCCGGTTGAGTATCGCGGTGAGTTCACTCCGATCTCCAGCAACGTGCCGGGCACGCAGGTCTGCGAGCATCTTCCGCGTATGGCTCAAGTGATGGACAAGGTCTGCATGATCAAGTCGATCGTGCATGGCGAGAGCGGCGATCACACGGCCGCGATGCACTACATGCTGACGGGATATCCGCAGCGCCCCGATCCGACGGGACAGCCTGTCGGCTCAACGATTTATCCCGCGTTCGGATCGGTGATCGCCAAGGAACTCGGTTGGCGAAACAGCTTGCCGCCGAATGTGCTCATCGGAAACAAGATGAGCTATGTGGGTGCCGGATACCTCAGCTCGAAATACGATCCGCTGCCGATCAAGGCCGATCCGAACGCCAAGGAATTCCGTGTCGAAGATGTCAGCATCCCGAACGAAATCGGTTTCGATCGGACGATGCGCCGCCGCCGAATGCTCGACCGGTTGGACGGCTGGCAGCGGCAAGTCGAGTCAACACTAACCCGAAGCGCCAGCGAGGCTGCGACCGGCGGAGCCGTGCTCGACCGCAGCGAGTTCTATCGTCAGGCATTCGACCTCATCACGTCTCCCGCCGCGAAGAAAGCCTTCGACCTGCAATCCGAATCGGACGCTATGCGCGATCGCTACGGTCGCACGCGAGAAGGACAAGCGACGCTGCTGGCTCGGCGATTGGTCGAGTCGGGCGTTCGATTCGTGACTGTCGGATTCCTCGGCTGGGACACGCACGTCAAGAACTTCATCAGCTTGAAGCACCCGCTGCTGCCGACGCTCGATCAAGCGTACTCCGCGTTGCTGGAAGACTTGTCACAGCGCGGCCTGTTGGATTCAACGCTCGTGATCTGTGCCGGCGAGTTCGGCCGCACTCCAGGCGTCAACGGCGGAGCGGGCCGAGACCACTACGCTCCCTGCAACGCAGTTGGCTTCAGCGGCGCGGGAACCGCGATGGGACACACCGTCGGCAAGACCGATGGCAAATGTGCCTCGGTCGTCGGCCAGAGCAACAGCACGCTCGACTATGCCGCGACGATCTATCGCCTGCTCGGCATCGACGACTCGCAAGAGTATCACACCGAAGACGGTCGCCCCGTGCTCATCAACGCTGGCGGCAAACCGATCGCGGGCGTCATCGCATGAAAATCAGGAACTCCAAAGTGCGGATTGCTGATGGCAAATGGCAAATGGCAAATGGCAGATGGCAAATTGAAGGACGGTCGGCAACTTCCGATTTGCCATTTGTCATTTGCCATTTGCCATCTTTTGTCCGCATCGGCTTGCTGTTTGGCCTGCTGCTTTTCTCCGCCAGCGCAGTGTTCGCACAACTGCCGCAGGCTCCACAGTACGCGGACTGCCGACTCGACTCGGTCTTTCCCAACGGCGGGCAGCAAGGGACGACGGTCACAGTCACGTTTCGCGGCCAAGCCTATGCTTTGAATCCGCCGCGCGGAGTCATCATCGACGGCCCTCCGGGGATCACGGTCAAGGAGGTCAAGGAGGGCGAGAAAGGGACGGTCGTCGGCACGCTGGAGATTGCCGCCGATGCTCCGCCGGGACGACGTTGGCTGCGAGTCTTGAATGATCGCAGCGGCCTGACCAACTTTGCGCACTTCGTCGTCGGTCGGTTGCCGGAGTCCCTCGAAGTCGAACCGAACAACGAACTCGCGAAGGCTCAAACCGTGACGACTCCGACCGTCATCAACGGTCGCATCGATCCGAAAGCCGACATCGACTGTGTTCGCTTCACGGGCCAAGCGGGACAGAAAATGGTCGCGGCGATCGCGGCGTTTTCGCTCGACATTCACGGGCAATACAAAGATTACGGCATCGCCGATTTCAGTCTCGAATTGCTCGACGCTGAAGGCCGCACGTTGGCGGCGGCGGAAGACACGCTCGGTTTCGATCCGCTGATCGAGCACACGCTGCCGCGCGACGGGGACTACTTCGTGCGCGTGACGATGCTGAACTTCGGCGGATATCCGGATGCGGTTTATCGGCTGACGCTCGGCGAGGTGCCGTATCTCATCGGCACGTTTCCATCGGGTCTGCGACGGGACTCGGAGACTGAGATCGAACTGTTCGGCCCCAACATCCCGCCCGGAACAAAGCGCCGAGTGAAAGCCGATGCCGATCTGACGTTCCCGCAGCAGTACGTCGCGCTCAACGAGTTCCCGAACTCCGGCTTAGACATGCCGCTCGCGGTGGGTGATTTCCCGGAACAGCTCGAAGCGGAACCCAACAACGATCGCGAACACGCGCTGCCGCTGAGTTGGCCGGCAACGGTCAACGCGCGCTTCGCCGAACCGAACGACTCCGACTGGTATCGAGTCACGCTGACGGCCGGACAGAAAGTTTGGTTCGATGTGATCGCTCAGCGCTTCACGCATTCGCCGGTCGATACGTTGCTGCAAGTCTTCGATGCGAACGGGCAGATGCTCGCCGAGAACGACGACGATCCGCACGATCCCGAATACGAATCGTTTCACAACTTCCGCACGACCGACAGCAAGTTGTTGTTCACCGCTCCGTCCGCGGGCGAGTTCTTCGTGAAGCTCACCGAGCAAAGCGGTCTGAGCGGCCCGCGCGCCGTGTATCGGTTGTCGGTCAGTGAAGCCAAGGCGGACTTTCATATGCGGCATTTTCCAGACGCGGTGCCGATCTGGGGACCGGGTTCGACAGCGGCAGTGCTCGTCAAAGTGGATCACCTCGCCGACTTCAACGCGGATGTCGAATGCTCGATCGAAGGCTTGCCGAACGGTTGGAAAAGCTCATCGGCCGTTTCGCTCGGTCGCCAGCCGGAGCGGTACTACAACAACTACCAACGCAAAGTGTTCTTGACGATCACCGCCCCCGCTGACGCGGCGATTGCGACAGCCGTACCGTTTCGGATTATCGGCCGCGCGAAACGGGGCGAAGAAAAGATCGAGCATCGTTCGTGGCCGCTGACGCTGTTCTACACCAGCGACATCGGCTTCTTCCGAGCCAGCCAGCAGACACACGCCGTGATCGCGAAACCTCAAGGCCCGTGGCTGGAACTCGCGGGTGTCACCGAACTCAAGCTGAAACCCGGCGGCACGGGGACGATCCCGATCAAAGTCTTGGGCGCGGCTGCCGACCTGCAGGCGATGCCGCTGGTCATTAACCTCGCGACCAACGGCGTCGCGTGCGGACTGGTAACTCCCCAAAACGCCCCGATCAAAGAGGGCATCGCCGAGGTCACGCTGAAGATCCCTGCTGAAATGCCAATCGGCACATTCAGCATCGTGGCCGCTCAAACCTGGGGCAGCGACATACGCGTGGGAATGCCGGCTCCGTGTACCCCACCGATTAAGCTCGTGGTCGAACCGGCCAAATAGTCGCCTCCGCACCAAGAGCGTGAAACGACAACGTCGGGATGAGCTGGTTCTCAAAATCATCCCGCAGCTACGGCGGCTATGCGAAGAACGCGGCATCACACACGGCGACGACTGGCGACGCGTCATCACCGACTGCATTCTGAAAGGCAACCGCCTCCTCTCGTTCCTCTCCAAGCATTCCACTCGCGACCCCGCCGTCTGCCGCGATGAGATCGCCATCGCCATCGGCGCGAAGGGGGGCAACATCCAGACCATCCTCGTCGAGAGCGAGCAGGAAGTGCAGCCGCCGGTCAACATCGGCCACATTCAATGGCTCGACATGCCTGACTGGAAAGAGCAGCGTGCGGCAGGCGATGCCGCGTGGGAGCAGTGCAGGACGAAGAACTCCGTGACTTCACCCGCCCGCTTGGCTCGCTGTTTCCGATCACGACAGACGCTAGCCACGAAGTCATCAAGCCCTACCACAAATCACTCACCGACTGGCTGACCGATGCGTCAAAGAGCGGATCGTATTTCGTGAGCGAGTTGGAAGAGCATCGGATGCTTGCCGACTTCTGCTGGCAGGACTACGAACAGGGAACTGCGCAGGCGTCGTCGTATGTGCTGAGGCAGGCACCCTGCCATTTGCACGCCGCACAACAATTCAACGTGGGCGACCATACTACACCGTCTCCAATTGCGGCCGGTCATCGAGCAGATCGTTGCCGGAAATACCCCACACTCAGCGGCGATCAATCCCGCTTCCTCAGCCATAACTCCCCATCACTGGGCTGTCGCGCTCAGACTCATCTGAACCGAATTGAATACTCAATACACAACATGGCTTCACAACAACCTGACCTGGCCAATTGCGAAATCGATGCGGCGCGGCTCGCTTGCATCGGTGAGGTCCGCGCCTACAATCCCGCGTTCCAAAAATGGCCGAAAAGCGAGTTCATTCGCTGATTACGGAACGCGACAGGCATTTTAGTCGAGGAGAGGTCGATGGGGCGGTACACAGGTCCGAAGGCGCGTATCAATCGCCGTCTGAAGCAACAAGTCTATGAGACATCCGGCGCTGTTCGTGCGTCGGACAAGCGGCAGCAGCCTCCCGGACAGCACTTGCGTGAGAAGAAGCTCTCCACCTTCGGCCTCGCGCTGCGTGAGAAGCAAAAGATTAAGCATTATTACGGCCTGCGTGAGAAACAACTTCGCCGCTATTTCGACGAAGCACGCCGTCTGCCGGGCAACACTGGCGAGCGGTTGATGATCATGTGCGAAAGCCGGTTGGATAACATCATCCGCCGTTCTGGTTTGACTCGGACCCGTTTGCAGGCTCGGCAGGGAGTCGTTCACTCGCACTTCCAGGTGAATGGTCGAACGGTCGATATTCCGTCGATGCTGCTCAAGCCGGGCGATGTGGTGCGAGTTCGTAACCGTCACAACTTGCAGAAGGCTTACGCGGAACTGGCCACGTCGAATACCTCCGAGAGGTGCGATTGGCTTTCAATGGATGACAAGGGACTTGAGATTCGGGTGACCGGAATGCCGGGAGCCAGCGACGTGAGTCTTCCGGTCGATGTCGGTCAGGTGGTGGTGTTCCTGTCGCGATAGCCCCAAGCGTGAATTCGGTGATCCTGTTCGCCTGACAAAGGCGAGAGGCCAGTGATGTCGGATCGACGCTACTCGGCGGTGTTGCTGTTTGGGATGCCGGGATCCGGCAAGGGAACGCAGGGTCAACTACTGGCAAAGATTCAGGGCATCTTTCACCTCTCGACGGGTGCCATTTTCCGCTCATTGGCGGATGACTCCGACGATGGACGCTTGGTTGCCAATTGCATTCGGCATGGGCACCTCGTCCCCGATGATCTGACCATTGAGATCTGGAAACATTGGGTCGCCGCCCACATCGAGACGGACGCCTTCCGCCCGGATCATCAGATTCTGCTGCTGGATGGCATTCCGCGCACCGTCCGGCAATGTGAATTGCTAAGCGAGCACATTGAGGTCTTGGCGGTCATCCACCTCGCCGCTCCGGATGTTGAGCCGATCGTCCAGCGATTGCGGCAGCGAGCATTGATCGAAGGACGCGCGGACGACGCGGACGAATCGATCATTCGGAATCGCCTTGAAGTCTACCGGTGTGAGACCGCTCCGGTTTTGAACTTTTACCCGCCGGCCCTGATCCAGGAGATTGATCCGATGGGAACGCCGGCCGAGGTGTTGAAGCGGGTTTTGGAGCGCCTGATTCCGGTCATCGTCGCCGTGCGCGGTGCGCCCTCGCCAACGATCCCCGGCTAGAGTCCTTGATTGGTCGGAGCCGCAACGAAAACCTTGGCGAGTTCCGATTGGGAAGAGGCCAAGCACTTTCACATCATTCTGCCCACCCATCATTCTGCTGACTTCCGACGAGCAGAACGATGGGTGGGCAGAATGATGCGAAAGTGGAAACGAAAGACACTTCTTGATCGCGGATGGGTGTCTCAGTCGGGAGGCTCATTGGGTGATCGGCCATTTTGTTTTTCTTCATCCGTGAAGATTTGGAACCGCGACCGTGAGGGAGTGGTTGTTTCTAACGACTTTCGACCGCTCCCTGACGGTCGCGGCTCTAAAAGTTCACAGCCTCTGAGAGCCCCTTTCGTCTGATCCAGAAGATTCCCCGCATTCATTGCGATCAACGAACCGCCAAACCGTCGCGTTGGGCCATGAACAGTGAGTTTTTAAGCGACGCCTCGCTAGCGTTTCAGCGGGAGTTTGCGGCCGTCGAGTGTTCTCACGACGACGTTTGGCTTGTCGAGCTTGCGAATGACCGCGTGGAATTCGTCCGGCGTGTGGACGGGTTGCTGTTCGACGTGGGTGATGAAGTCCCCTTCTTGAAGCTCGGCGTTCGCGGCGCTGGACCGAGGGACGACGGTGGTCACGACGACGGCGGCGGGATAGCGCTGTTCCGGCCAGTTCATGTATTTGTAGCGTGCGGTCGGGTAATCGACGCGCAGGCCACGCCATTCGGGATGCCGGTGCTCGGTGGCGATCAGAGTCTCTTCGTCCGACAGCGGCCACTTGCCGAGTTCGGCGTGCAACGTGAATTCGCGGCGTTCGGCTTCTCTCCAAATCGTCAGTTCGGCGAAGACGCCGGGACCGAGCAATCCGATCTCGCGCAGCAAATCGAGCTTGCCGAAGATCGGTCGGCGATTCACGGCGAGGATGATGTCATCTCGGAGGACTCCCGCGACGGCGGCCGGCGAATCCACAAAGGACATCAGCACGCGTGCGGCGCTCGCCTGCTTTACCTTCGGAGGCGGATGCCGCAGCGAAGCGAGCAGGCAGTCGTCCGGTTGCAGGCCCAGAAAGCCGTACTCGGCTTCCAAGCCTTTCGAGAGGGATTCGATGACTCGCCGCATGTTCGCGTCGAGGGGGATCGCATAACCGACGGACTTCTCGTAGCCCTCGATGGCGGCCAGCGACGTGGTCAGGCCGATCAATTCGCCGCGCAGATTCAACAAGGCTCCGCCGCTGCCCCCCAGGTTTAATCGCGTGTCGATGTGCAACAGCGTGCCGAGATGATGGACCGACGTGTCTCGACGCGTTGGTGGGAGATCGGATTTGTCGGTGTTGGCGGGAGCCGGGAAGCGGGAGATGTTGCTGATGATGCCCCAACTCGCGCTGGCCGAGCCATCGCGCGCGATCGCATAGGGATTGCCCAGCGAGATGACGAACTGACCTTTGCGCGGCGGCGTAAGTTCGCTCAACTTGAACGGCTTGAGGTCTTCGCGAGTCAGCTTCGTTCCCGTGAGGTCCAGCCGCAACACGGCGAAATCCGAGCGTGGATCCGCTGCCAGAATCTTGGCCTCGCAAATCTGACGTCCGGGGAGACGGACTCGCAGGGAGCGATCGGCGGGCGTGTCTTTGCCGACGATCGGCCCGCCGCGAACCAAGTGATAGGCCGTCAGCACCAGTCGCTCGGCCGTTGGTTCGGGAGTGTTTCCCGCCGTGATGAGGACACCGCTCCCGAATTCGTTGGGGAAGAACTCCGGGCTGAGTTCATCGGTCGCGCGAGGCGGAATCTCCAAGCCGAAACCATCGACCCGCACGGCGGCCGCTTCGCGCTTCACGATGCCCAGCGCGACCACCGAGGATTCGGCCACGCCGATGACTTTAACAAGCTGATCCTCGACCGAAGCCAGCACCGCGGCGGAATCGGTCGCCGGTGGCTGAGCCTGCACAATCGCGGCCCAAGAGGCCAGCAGAATGATGGATGCTCCGACTCGGTCAGCTCGCATGATGAAAGTCTCCGAATGTCGCGGCGTCGCTCGCCAATTCTTTCACGGCCTTGAGCGGCTCCCTCATTCTCTCTTAAGGTTGTCCGTGTTATCCGGTCAAGCAAGGCTCACTTCTCTACTCATTTCATTGACTCAGGACTGCCATGCGAGTTCTCGTCGTCGAAGATGAACCGGATATGTTGCGAGTGATCGCGACGACGCTGCGTGAGGACGGTTACGCCGTGGACACAGCGGCGGATGGTGATGAGGCGTTGTACAAAGCGAAGGCTTGGGAGTACGACGCGGTTGTGCTGGACGTGATGCTGCCGAAGCTCGATGGCTGGTCGGTGCTGCGTCGGCTGCGAGAGGTCAAGCGGACGCCGGTCTTGATGCTGACTGCTCGCGACACAGTGACCGATCGCGTGCGTGGGCTGGATGCCGGGGCGGATGATTACGTCGTCAAGCCGTTCTCGCTGACGGAATTGAGGGCGCGGCTGCGGGCGCTGATTCGACGCTCGGCGGGGCAGGCGTTGCCGGTCATTGAGATCGGAGACGTTCAAGTCGATACGGTCGGGAAGTTGGTGAAGCGCGGCGAGACGTTCGTGCCGCTGACGGCGATGGAGTACGCTCTGGTGGAGTTGCTGGCGCTGCATCGTCAGAAGCTCGTGTCGCGAACCACCATCTACGATCATCTGTTCGACGAGCAGGACGACAGCCTGTCGAACTTGGTCGATGTGCATGTCTCGAACATCCGCAAGAAGCTGGGACGTGATTTCATCACCACGCGGCGCGGGCAGGGATATGTGATTGAAGGGTAGTGATTGAGAACCACCATGATTCGGTCATTGCGATGGCGATTGCAGGCATGGCATGCCGTGGTGCTGACGGTGGTACTGACGACATTCGGCGTGATCGTGTACCACCTCTTGTGGCGGACTCGTCTGCATCAGATCGACGCGGAACTGGATCGCACGGCGGAGGTTTTGACATCGCGTTTGCGACGTCTGTCGGCGCTGCCGCAATGGCGCGGCTGGCGTCCGCCGATGGCCTTGCCATCCAGCTCGTCGTCCGGCGAGATCGCCGATCCCACCGAGCGGGGCCATCGTGTGGCGGAGTGGGGACCAACCTGGATGGTCGAACCGGAATCACATTCGGGATCGACGCCGACATTGGGAGACTCTGCGGGATCGTTATCGAACACGTCTCGTGTGCGCTGGCTGCCCGAAGAGTTTTCGCACCTGTTTGAAGGGGAGGACTCGCAGTGGTATTTCGTGGTCTGGGGGCGCGACGGACGCGTCTTGCTGAGATCGGAGATAGTTCCGCCAGTGGAGTTTGAGAATCTGTTTGTCGAATCGAATTGGCTGCCGGTGCGGATCGCGAGATCGCGTGCGGGACAGCGTGAAGTGGTGCATGTCGCCAGTTCCGGCACGCATGTGCTGGTCGGTCGTTCGATCACTTGGGATGTTGCCTCGCAACAGGCCGAGGGATGGTTGTTGGCCGCTTGCGGTTGGGCGATCTTGACCCTGGGGGTAGTCGGCGGCGGATGGTTGTCGGGACGGACGCTGCGGCCCATCGCGACGATGAGTGCCATCGCGAAGGACATCTCGGCGGAGAATCTTTCGCAGCGGATCGACCTGCACGAAACGGACAGCGAAATGGGGCAACTCGCGCTGGTGCTCAATCAGACGTTCGATCGCTTGGAGTCCGCTTTTGAGCAGCAAGCCCGATTCACGGCGGACGCCTCGCATGAATTACGCACTCCGCTGTCGGTGATTCTGTCGCAAATCGAACTGTCGCTGTCGAGGCCGCGGTCGAGCGACGAGTACCTCGTTGCGTTAGAGACGTGTCAGCGTGCTTCGCGTCGGATGCGGCTGTTGATTGATTCTCTGTTGATGCTCGCGCGATTCGACTCGGGGCAGCCAGATTTGAATTGCCAGCCGATGGACTTATCGGAGGTTGTGACCGAATCGGTCGAGTTGCTCCGTCCGCTGGCCGACGAGCGGCAGATCACCTTGGGCAGCAACACGTCGCCGGTCCCCTTCGTTGGCGACCGGGAGCGCCTGGGGCAAGTCGTCATGAATCTGCTCTCCAACGCGATTCGCTACAACCACGACGGAGGTCGAGTGGATGTGCGAGTGGAGCGGATCAATGGCGACGTGGTGGTCTCGGTGTCGGACACGGGCATCGGGATTCCGGTGAGCAAACTGCCGCACATTTTTGAGCGGTTCTTTCGGGTCGATCCCGCCCGCTCGCGAGCCGATGGTGGCAGCGGTCTGGGTCTGGCGATCTGCCGTTCGGTGGTCGAGGCTCATGGCGGTCAGATCACCGCTCGGAGCGAGTTGCCTGGCGGCACCACGTTAGAGGTTCGGCTGCCGGTTCCAGGCGAACATGAGTCCCCTTCGCCGAATTCGTAACTGGGCCAGACGGAATCCGCGACCCTCTTTCCGCCAACGACGTGACCCTAGCAGCCGATTGGGTTCCGTTCGATTCTTGTTCGTTCAAAAGGAGAGTTGCTCATGTTGCGTTTGAGTCGTTGGGTCGCGGTGGTGGCCGTCCTGTTGAGTGCATCGATGGCGTTTGCTCAGCGTCCGGGTGGAGGCCAGCCGGGGGGACGTCCCGGAGGATTCGGTGGGGGATTTGGTGGACCGGGAGGTAGCAGTCCGCTGCTGTTGGTCGCCAACGAAGCCGTTCAGAAAGAGTTGGGACTGAAGGAAGATCAGATCAGCAAGTTGAAGACGCTCGGTGACGAAGTCCGCGAAGAGATGCGCGGTGCGTTCGGGAATCGCGAAAGCTTTCAAGCGTTGCAGGATCTCTCGCGTGAAGAGCGAGACAAGAAGTTGGCCGAGATGCGCGAGAAGTCCGCCGCCGCCATGAAGAAGGTCACCGACAAAGCGAAGCCAAAGCTCGCGGAGATTCTCGACGCCACGCAGCGCGAGCGTCTGCAACAGATTGCCTGGCAAGCCGCTGGATCGCAGGCGTATCAAGATGCGGACCTCGTCGCCGCATTGAAGATCAACAAAGAGCAGCAAGACAAGCTGGCTGCGATCAGCAAGGACTTCGGCGAGAAGACGCGCGCTCTGTTTGCTCCGGGCGCTGGTGGTGGCGATGACGCGCGAACCAAGATGCGCGAACTCGGCGAGAGCCGCGACAAAGCGCTCTCGGAAGTGCTGACTGCCGATCAACGCGAGCAGTTCACGAAGCTCAAGGGCAAGACGTTTGACGTCGCTCAACTGCGTGGTGGCTTTGGTGGCGGACGGGGTGCTCCCGGCGGTGAAGGCGGAGCCAATCCGGCTGGCCGTCCGCAGCGCAAAACGCAAGACGGCGACAAGAAGAAGGACAGCAATTAGTCCAACGGCGCATCTTCGTTGCCGCGTTCGCCAAGGCGCGGGATTGGACGCCCCGCGTTCTGGCAAAAGCGGCAAAAATGCGAGCAAAAGAAGTCACTTCTCGCTGATCCCGACAGTGGCCACGAGAGACGTCCTCACCGACCTTGCGTCGTTGGTCTCTACACAACTTGAAAACGACTGTATTTGTGGTTTGTTTCTGCGGTCATCCAATCTCTGCGGTGTAAGAGTTTGAAGACGGAATCACCGCAGAGATTGGATGACCGCAGAGGCAATGCTGTGCGCCGAAGGGCAAGGAGATCCTCATTGAGGTCGAGTTGTGTAGATACCAATGAGGCAAGCTCGGTGGGGAGCTGTCGGGATCAGCGAGAAGTGTCAGACGAGCATTCTCACACGGCACCTGGAAACGAGATTCAACTCAGCGCTTGCCTGGGACGCCATCGGGCGCGACCTCTGATTTGGTGGGCATCGCGGGAACGGCCGGAGATTCGGTTTTCTTCGTCGGACGCAGGAGATTGGGGTCGATCGTACCGATCCCAGTCGGTTGTTCGGGATCGGCTTTCTGACTCGCGGTGGGTTCCGCATCGGGCGTGGTTGCGCCGGGCGATTCATAGAGCTGACGGAGGTTCGCCAAATGGAATTGCAGTTGAATCTCTTCCGGAGAACCGACTTGGCGAGGCTGCATGAGCATCCGGCGGAAACAGTCGCGACCGATCCACAACAGCCAGAGCTTCTCGCGGTCGGTCGAGCGAGCACGCTTCTCCAACCACGGCACCATGTCGTCCAACTCCGATTTGGTGTGCTCAAGGAAGTGCTCCCAGCCCTCCTTGTCTTTGAAATCGCCGCGGCGAATTTTCCACTCTTCCCAGATCGCGACATAACGATCGTAGAAGCCGCGGTTGGATCGCGGCCAAGAGACCCACAGCGCCAACAGTGCCAATACGAGCACGGCCGCGACCGGCCAGGTCGGCAGGCTACGTCGCCAGCGATCCCATTTCTGTTTGGAAGTCTCGACCCGTTGTCGCGGCCCGTTCTCCAGTCCCGGAATCTGATCGAGAAACGCCTGTCGCTGAGCGGTGGGACGCGAAGCCGAACTCGTGTTCGCCGTTTTTGTGTTCGCCGTCTTTGTATTCGACAGCGTGCTCGAAGCGGGTTGCTCCGTGTCGTCCAACAGATTGGCAGGTAGCTCGGGCGCGAAATCCTCGGCGTCCTCTGCCTGAGTCATCTCCGCAGCGAGTGAGACCAGCCCCAGTTCGGCTTGGGACTGAATCCGCTGTGACTTCCAGTTGGCAATCAAATCGTTCTCCGGAGGAGCAGTGACCGACACGGCAACCTCTTCGATTTTCGAAACCGTTGGCGAAGTGTTCTCAATCGAAGCGCTCGTCACTTCGGCAACGGCTGGCGGAGCAATTGCGGAAGCCGCGACTTCTACGGCTGCGGCGATGGGCGGCGGTTCGGGCCGCGCGGGAGGAACGAGAATGATCTTGGACGCATTGGCCGGAGGACTTGGTGCAACCGCAGGAGTGCGAACGGCAACAGGAACAGAAGCTCGGGCGGGAACTGATGCGGGAGCGGGAACAAACGCGGGAACAGGAACCAAAGCGGGCGAGAGTGCGACCGGCGATGCCGCGGCAACCATTGAGTTGGGCGCGGATACTTCGGACCTCATCGGCGGGGCGGGGCCGCCGTCAAACAAGCCGGGGAACTCGAACGCGGGACGCCACTCGCCTTCGATTCCCTCGCGCACTTGATCCGTTCGCAACAACGCGCCGGTACGGATCATCTCCAGCAGAGCGTCATTGGGCATTGGGCCGAGAGTGGCTCCGAACCCCGTTTGCAAAAACCATGATTTCGCGGAAGACATGGACTCGCGACTCCCTGACCGAACGACCGGACGACTTAGCACGACTGCGCACTTTCGTAGCCGCGTTCGCCAGAACGCGGGGTATCCAAGCCCGCGTTCTGGCGAACGCAGCTACAACGTGCGCTGTAGAGTTAGAACAAAGCATAGGACGAAGGGAGAAAAAAATAGACCCCACGCGACAGGCGAGCCGGGGTGGCGTCAGGCCAATTGCACTCGCTCTGTGAGCCGAACGCGCTAGCGTCGGGCGGTTCGCCGTCAAACGTCACCGACCGAGGCCCGTGGCTAGCGCCATCGGCTCACAAAATGAGCAGCGCAACAAAAAGACTTCCGAAGTCTCAGAGACCTCGGAAGTCTGAATCAGGAAATTGACGGCTGACCAACTCTACTGAGGCGCGGCCTCTCCACCACCGGCGGCCTGAGCACGTTCGATGAGCAGCGCCTTGCGAGACAGCTTCACGCGGTTCTGGTCATCGACCGCGATGACCTTCACCTCCAGCGTGTCGCCGATCTTGCAGACGTCGTGAACCGACTTCACATAACCTTCGGCCAACTCGCTGATGTGACAGAGTCCGTCTTTGCCGGGAGCGATTTCGATGAAAGCTCCGAAGTCCTTGATCGCGCACACCTTCCCGGTGTAGACGCGGCCGACTTTGATCTCGGCGGTCAGAGCTTCAATGCGAGCGATCGCGGCGTCCAAACAAGCGGCGTTCATGCCGGCGATCGTGACGGTGCCGTCCTCGCCGACATCCAGCGTCGTCTTGGACTCTTCTTGGATCGCTCGGATTGTCTTGCCACCGGGACCGATCAAGAGACCAATCTTCTCCGGGTCGATCTTGATCTGATGCAATCGCGGCGCGTTCACCGAGATGTCCGCTCGCGGGCGGCCGATCGCGGTCAACATCGACTTCAGCAAGACTCGGCGAGCCTCCTTGGCTTGCACCAACGTATCGCGAATGATCGCCTCGTTGATGCCGGCGATTTTCAGGTCGAGCTGAATCCCGGTGATTCCCTTGCCGGTGCCGGCGACTTTGAAGTCCATGTCGCCGAAGTGATCCTCGTCACCCATGATGTCGGTCAGCAGCGTGTACTTGTCGCCGTCCTTGACCAAGCCGATCGAGATGCCGGCCACCGGTTGCGTGATTGGCACGCCTGCGTCCATCAAGGCCAACGTCGTGCTGCACACTGAAGCCATCGAGCTGGAACCGTTCGATTCCATGATGTCGGAAATCGCGCGGATCGTGTATGGGAACTTCTCGACCGAGGGGATCACCCAATGCACCGAGCGTTCGGCCAACATGCCGTGACCGATCTCGCGTCGGCCAGGACCGCGAATCGGACGGCACTCACCCACCGAGTAAGACGGGAAGTTGTAGTCCAACATGAACCGCTTCTCGTATTCCTCGACGGGACCATCGACCTTCTGCGTGTCGCGGCCGGTGCCCAGCGTGATTTGCGCCAACGACTGCGTTTCGCCGCGTGTGAAGACCGCCGAGCCGTGAATTTTCGGCACGACGTTGACCGAGCAAGTGATGGTTCGCATTTCGTCGGTCTTGCGACCATCGAGCCGAGTCCCTTCTTGGATCAGATCACGGACGACCTTGGATTCGAGCGCTCCGAACGCTTCGGAGAATTGTCGCGGCGTACCGGTCGTGGCTTCGGCACCTTCCGGGAAGTACTTCGCCTTGAGTCCGGTCTTGATCGCGTCGGTGCCAGCGTGGCGTTCAGCCTTCTTCGTGTTGGCCTTAGCGGACTTCAACGCGGAGTAAGCCTCCTCGCGGAGCAACGCCGTAAACTTGTTCTCGGCGACCACGGGGTTCGGAGTGGGTGCCTTGCCGACTTTCGCACACAGTTCCAATTGCAGTTCGCAGATCTTTGCGATCTCGCTCTGAGCCAACAGGATGGCTTCGAGCATCTGGTCTTCCGGCACTTGATCGCCGAAGCCCTCGATCATCAGCACCGAGTCCTTGCTGCCGGCGACGATGAGATCCAGCTTGCTCGTCTTCAGTTGTTCCATGGTCGGCATGACGATGAATTCACCATCCACCTGACCGATCCGCACGGCTCCGATGGGACCATTGAACGGGAGCGGAGCCAGCATCAGCGCGGCACTTGCACCGTTGATCGAGAGCACGTCGGGATCATTCGCTCCGTCGAACGACAGCACGTTCGACATGATTTGCACTTCGTCGTAGTAACCTTCCGGGAAGAGCGGGCGAATCGGACGATCGGTGAGGCGGGCCGTCAGGATTTCGCGGGTGGAGGGACGGGACTCGCGCTTGAGGAAGCCTCCCGGAAACTTTCCGGCGGCAGCGAATCGCTCGCGATAATCGACCGTCAGCGGGAAGAAATCTTGATCGGCAAATCGCGGCGCACCGCTCACCGTGGCCACAAAAACCCACGTCTCACCGTATTGCACGATGACCGCTCCGTGAGCTTGCTTCGCCAACTCACCCGTTTCCAACTTCAGAATCCTGCCACCAATTTCTCGTTCGACGGAAACTTTCATGCTTGTTCTCTTTCCTCTTTATGACTGTGATCCAGGGCGTCACAACGACAGCAACGCCAACTTCCAGGCCGGCGGCCGAAGCAAAGGCGAACGTCGTTTCGCGTGGACCCACCGCGCAGGGTCAAGCAAATCTTCGATCCGGCAAGCCCACCGAATTCGCGGGCGGGCTGGCAACTGGGCGTCGTCCCCTGACGAGCACCTCCGGCCGAAGCAAATCAACAACGTCCCCAATTCGGCCGGGGCTACTTGCGCAATTCCAGCTTTTCAAGAATTGTCTGATAGCGAGCGATCTCAACTCGCTTGAGGTAATCCAGCAGGCGGCGACGGCGGCTGACCGCCATCAACAATCCGCGTCGGCTCGAGTGATCCTTCACATGGCCCTTGAGGTGTTCAGTTAATTGAGTGATCCGATCGGACAGCATCGCGATCTGGACTTCCGGCGAACCGGTGTCCGCATCCGAACGAGCGTAACCACGAATCAATTCCGTTTTTCGTTCTTTTGTCAGCGGCATTGCACCTTTTCCTAAACCTAAACGTATTTGGGTCGTCAATGAGTGGGGCGTACTCTAACAACCGAGCTTCAAGATTCAACATGGCCGATTACTGGCAGCTCGGTCGGCGGCGGAAATTCAATCTTTGAGTAAATCTCCGACAAAGAGATCTGACAGCCAAGGCTCGACAGAACCAGTTGCGAGTCACATCACCTTCAGCGAGTCCTCAACAACTTGCAGCACGCGGTCGATGTCAGCGGACGTGTGAGCCGAAGAAAAACCGTGATGACAGGGACCGCCGCCGTAGTCGTGAAAGTACACGCCGCGAGCCGTCGTTTGCCGACAAAATTCCAGCATCAGTTCGCGGCGATGACAAAGACTGTCGCGATAGCATCGCACCGGCTCGCGAGTGCCGAAGGTCAGGCCGAACCGGCTGCCGTGAACTTGAAAGCGGCAAGCGATCGCGCTGCGATTCGAGATGTCAGCCAACCCTTGAGCTAACTGCGCCGAAAGCGAATGAATGGTTTGCCAGAACTCCGGTGTGTGGATTGTCCGCACGAATGCCAGCCCGGCCAGAATGCTCGGCAGCGGTGCGTTGAACGTGCCGGAGTGAGCGACATCGCCGATCGGTTTGAAGCGGTCCATCAGCTCCGCCTTGCCGGCGATGGCCGACAACGGCAAGCCAGCGCCGAGCGACTTGCCGATCGTGCAGAGATCAGGAGTCACTCCGAAGTCTTGCTGTGCTCCGCCGGGAGACTTCTTGGCAAACGACTGGATCTCATCAAAGAACAGGATCAGTCCGTGTTCGGTCGCGAGTCGGCGTGCGCCTTCCAGGAATCCCGGTTCAGGCAGGATCGCGCCGCAGTTGTAATCGACCGGCTCGACCAGGATCGTCCCCGCCTCGTGCTTGTGCTGCTTCACCAGTCGTTCGAGCGCATCGAGGTCGTTGTACTCGGCGACGATGATCAGTTCAGCGAGAGACTTCGGAATGCCGGCGCTTTCACGATACGGCGGCTGCGCGTCGAGTTGATCAGCCGGAGGATGACCGCCAATAAATGTGAACTCGTGATAGCCGTGAAAGTGACCGCGAAAACGAATCAGCTTGTCGCGACCGCTGACCGCTCGGCAAAGACGCAGAGCATGCAATGTCGCTTCGCTGCCGGAACCGGTGAAGCGGACTCGCTCGGCACAGGGCACGATTTCACAAATCTGCTCGGCCAACTCAATCGGATACGGCCCGTCGAGACTGCACAACACGCCGAGTTCCCAAACCTTGGCGAACACCTCGCGCAGACAATCCGGCGCGTGACCCAGGAGCGTGGCTCCGTGGCTCATCGACATGTCGAGGAATTCCCGTCCATCGACATCCCAGAATCGCGAGCCTTTCGCGCGCGACGCATATACCGGCGCGCCCCAGCCCTGATTGAATCGCGTGCTGGAGCAAACGCCTCCAGGCAGAGCATTGCGGCCCCGTTCGATCAGAGCGAGATATTCGGGAGAGAGAGTCATGTGCGGTTCTTCCACAGGTTCAGCGTGATGTGAGCCTGACCTTGGTGATGAGCCTCGTGCCAATTGATGATTTGCAACGCCTTCGCGAATGTCCAACCACGCTCCTTCAAGATGCCGGAATCCGGGATACGCGACAGATCGGATTCGGTCAGACAGGTCAACCCTTCGAGCAGATGCTGTCGCGACACATTGAGCACCTCGCGAATCTGATCAACCGACGGGATGTTGTCGTCTGGAGTGCTCCCCCCTTTGAATCGAGGGATCAAGTCCGCGAACGCCGCAGGACGACCGAAGAGCCGTTCGGTCGCGAACAACTCCTCGGTCACCGCGACGTGCATCAGTTGCCACGCGATGTGTGCTCGCCCCGGCCCCGGCCGCCAGCCGAGCACCGCAATCGGATCAGCCTGCTTCGCGATATCATCCAGCGTGGCCAATGTTCGCGAGCGGTTGAATTCCCAGATCTCTTTGATGCAGTTCAGCAGGCTCATAGTGGTCTCCGTGCGACAAGTGAGGACGAATCAGCGGCGGCCGCATTCTGAGAGCCTGAGTCGCTCAACCGCAAGCGGCCAGTAGTCTGACTCTCTGAGACTGTAAAAAACTTGCCGAGCGGGGCGGCGTCAGAAAGTCTATTTTGCACGGCCTCGGAGAGTCAGGCGATGGGCTGCGTCGATTGCAGATGAAACACCGAGTTCATCGTCAGTAGCGTGCTTTTGCCTGCGTCGTGGTGGATGACGTTCACGCAGCAATTGTCTTGAGCGAGCCCCTTCGCCTTGCGGAGTTCCAGTCCCAGCAGGTGCGCGGCAAACGCGCGGTTCACGATGTTGTGAGCCACGACCACGATCGTCTCGCCAAGATGTTGTTGCAGCAGTCGTTCAAAGGCTGGCAACACGCGGCGGAGCACGTCGGTGTACGACTCGCCGCCGAGATAGGGATGCGTGGCCGGATCATCGTGGAACAGCCGACACGCTTCGGGGTCTTCGCGAGCGATCGTGTTCCAGTCTTTGCTTTCCCAGACTCCAACATGGCATTCGGTGATCTCGGCAATCTGAGTCACCGCCAACCGATGCCGTTCGGCGATGCGGCGGGCCGTCTCGTTCGCTCGTTGCAGAGGACTGGAATAAACGTGCTTCACCGGAAACGGGGCCAAGAACTCGGCCACTTGCTGAGCTTGCCGACGGCCGTTTTCGTTCAGCGGCAGATCGACGGTGCTGCCTTGCAGGATGTAAGGGACTCGGACATTCGCGTCGGTGGTGCCGTGACGAACCAGGAGCATTTGCGTGACAGACATGCGGATTACTTGGCTCCTGGGAGTTCGATGAGCGTTTGAGTCTTCACCACCGCGCAGTTTTCCGGGAACGTGTGAAAGGCGTGAACCAACAGGCTGCGCGGGAATAAGTCCACCTGAAGATAACTGATCGCCGCGGGAGCCAGACGATTGGTCCGGTCGAACATCCAGCCGAGCGTCGCCTTTCGGCAGTCGGTCGAGAACTCTTCGTGCAGGTGCAGATACAAAACCGGATCGAGCTGCTCGACTTGAAAGCTCAGTTGATATCCGACGCCTCCCGGCAACACGAGCACTTCATCTCGGCAGCCGCGCAGCTTCTTGTCGAACAACCGTTGGCGAAGCGGCAGCATCTGACGATTCGGGCCGACAATCTCGCACACGGTGTGATTTGCCGTGCGCAGTTCCAAAAGATGGCCCGCTTCGCAGATCGCGAGGTTCGCGCGGAATCCATCTTGCACCACGGAGGTCCGTTCATAGACCTCTAACAACTCCGGATGCACGGAACGGCTGAGAACCGAGACGCTCAACTCTGACACATCCGGCCGGACTAAACTGAGATTCATAGCCGCACTTTCGCTGAACCCAAGGAGAAAGACGACAGCGTGACGGGAGCGATTCTAGTCAGCTCTTTCGACGGCGCGGAAGCGGTTGAGCAAACGATTTCGCGAGGTCATCGAACTTCGTCACGAAGACGGTTTCGGCTCTTGACAGTCGCGCTCGTAGTGACCCCATTCATGGGGTCGATCGCGCATTCGCCCCCATGAATGGGGTCACTACGAGCGTCCGAGCTTCCATCTCGAGCAATCGCTGCTTGAGACTGATCCCCTGCGGTGCCGAGAAGCCGCCCAGTGCGCCGCCACTCCCGACCACGCGATGACACGGAATGATGATCGGCACCGAATTGGAAGACATGACCGATCCCACGGCTCGCGCGGCTCGCGGCGAACCGACTCGTGCGGCGAGTTCGCCATAGCTGACGGTCTCGCCGAAGCCGATGGATCGGGTGGCGACCAGCACCCGCGTTTGAAACTCGGTGCGCGGCTCCGCCCACACGGAGATGTCGTCGAACGAGACGAGCTTCCCAGCGGCGAACTCGGAAAGTCGCTTTCTCAACGCGGGATACCAATTCGATTCGGCCAGCGACTCATCGCCAAAGTGCCGACGCAAACTGGCCCAGGCGTCCTCGGAACTGTGTTCGCCAATCACCAATCGCCGCACACAACGGTCTTGCCCCACCAGTCCCAGCCAACCCAACGCCGTCGAAAAGACACACGCCTGAAGCCCCATTGGGCGACTCCTCGAAAACCGTTCTTTGACCTTGTCCAACAGCACCCCTAGAATCCCGCCGACGATTAACGAGGCCGAAGGACGAATGCCAGCCTTCGGCGAACACCACAAGCGTGAGGGCCTTTGCAGACGCCGCTCGGTGCGCACTGGATCTCACGCTTATCTCGTCAAAGGACCGGACTATGTTGGCCTTCGACTCCTACGTCGATGACTTCTACTGCAATATGAACCTCAGCACCGAGATGCCGCTGCCGGCCGCTCGTGAGACGATCTTGGGCTTCTTTGAACGAATCCAAAAGTCGTACCCGTCGATGCGGAACTTCTACACCCGCGAGACCGGCGACTGTGTGCTGGAAGAGGACAAAGACCTCGGCCATCAACGCTGGATCTCGGTCGAACCGAAGCGAGTTTGCAGCGGCTTCCTCAACCCGCCCGACATCGACACCGCTTTCGAGCAGCACCGCCTGACGCTGGAATTGCTGCCGTACATGCTCTCGGTCAGCCCGCTGGACTGCGAAGCGCTCGACTTCATGATGGGCTTCGACATGGCCTATCGGGGCAATCACGACGAACTCGTGGCCGAGGCGCTCGGCGGTTGCCCGGCGATCGACGGCTTGGTCCGCATCCCCGGCGCTCGCGTCATTAACTACGAGCCGGCCATCACGCTGACTCTGAACGAGTCCTGCCGCACGCAAGCTCGGCTGATGATCGAGACGCGAACCAGTGCCTATCACGTCCGCCGCGGCGAGTACCCCGAAGAGAACATCAGCGTCTATTTCACGCTGCGCCAATACGGCAGCCTCGAACCCGGCGTGTCGTTCGAGCAAACGCTGTCCGACCTGCGCACTCGCTGCGATGAGCTGATCGAAGAATTAGTCGTCGATCCCATCCTGCGCCCGCTGGCGCAGGCCATCTCGACGCGGTAGGTCTCGGAGTCATCACCTTCTCGGTGAAGACGGAACAACGTGAGAAATGAAACTGGCGAGCGGAGCGGCGTCAGCTCCCGGTGTATTCGCGGCAAGACCGGGGCGGACGCCACCCCGCTCCCCTGAATGTCTCACCGCCCCCGGAACGAATGATTCACCGAGCGGGGACAACTGAGACGTTTCACCGCTACGCCAACGGCGCGCTCCGGGTGATTGCGACCACGATTCCACAACGGCGCGCACGCCGTTGGCGTAGCGGTTAAACATCTCACAACAGGCCGCGCGAAGTATATATTCGGCCGCCGCTTTCAGACTCTCACCGTGAGGACGATATGAGCCAGGCGAAGGACAAGACTTCCACCGCACCAACCGCTGCCCACAATCTGACGCCGGCGATGGAGCGGTATCTGGAAGTGAAGCGACAGAATCCTGGTTCGATTCTGCTGTTCCGCATGGGGGACTTTTACGAGCTGTTCTTCGAGGACGCGCAAGTCTCGTCCAAAGTGCTGGGGCTGACGTTGACCAGCCGCGACAAAGGGTCGGCGAATCCGATCCCGATGGCGGGCTTTCCGTATCATGCGCTCGAAGGCTATCTGCGGAAGCTGATCGTCGCCGGGCATCGCGTTGCAGTCTGCGAACAGATGGAAGACCCGAAGCTCGCGAAGGGAATGATCAAACGCGAAGTCACACAGGTCGTGACTCCCGGCACGTTGACCGATGAGGCGTTGCTCGACCCGCGCGAATCGAACTTCCTCGCCGCCGTTTGGCCGAGTCATTCTGGCAAAGTGGGCATGGCCTGGCTGGAGGTTTCGACCGGGCGGTTCGTCGCCGCCGATTTGGAAGCCGCCCAGTTAGCGGATGAGCTGGCTCGCATTCGACCGAGCGAGTGTCTGTATCCCGAACATCTCCCCAACGACGAGCGGCTGAAGCCGGTGTTGGCTCGTGGCGGAATGCTGAAGACGCCTCGATCGCCGTGGTGCTGGGCCGAGGAGGCGTGTCGATCGACGCTGCTCAAGCACTTCGGCATCACCTCGCTGGAGGGCTTCGACATCGACTCGGCCGCACCCGGCGTGACGGCCGCCGGAGCGTTGCTCGAATATGTCCAAGAGATGCAGAAGTCATCGCTCGCGCACATCAGCCGGCTGGAACCGTATCGACGAGGGACGGCGCTGATCATCGACGAGGCCACGCGAGCCAGTCTCGAACTGACTCGGACAATCCGCGAAGGCAAGCGGGACAACAGCCTGTTGGAAACCATCGACGAGACTGTCTCCCCAATGGGAGCACGACTGCTGGCCGAGTGGCTGTCAAACCCGTTGACGAACATCGCCGCGATCAATCGCCGGCTGGATGCGGTCGAAGAGCTGGTCCGCGACACGATGTTCTGCCGCGACCTTCGCGAGATCCTCGCCGAGACCTACGACCTGCAACGTCTGACCGCGAAGGTCGCCACCGGCCGCGCGAGTCCGCGTGACCTCGGCAGCCTGACGCGAACACTGGCGTTGTTGCCCCGTTTGAAGGCCAAGCTCGCGGGACGGCACAGCCCACTTCTGCAAGTGCTAGAAGCGGACCTCGACCTGTGTGCCGAGATTCGCAGCGATATCGACGCGACGCTGGTCGATGAGCCGCCGTTGCTGACCACCGACGGCGGGATGATTCGACTCGGCTTCAATGCGACGCTCGATGAACTCCGCGACCTCGCCCGCGGAGGCAAGGAATGGATCGCCAAGTATCAAGCCAAGGAATCCGAACGGCTCGGCCTGCCGAATCTGAAAGTCGGCTTCAACAAAGTTTTCGGCTACTACTTGGAAGTCACCTCCGCTCAAGCCGCGAAGATCCCGTCCGAGTACATCCGCAAGCAGACGCTCAAGAACCAAGAACGCTTCATCACGCCGGAGTTGAAAGAGTACGAAGACAAAGTCCTCCGAGCCGAAGAGCGAGCGGTCTCTCTGGAACAAGAACTCTTCACCGCGCTGCGCGAACGAGTCGCCCGCGCGACCGCTCGATTGAAACAGACGGCGGATGTTCTTTCCGAAGTCGATGTGCTCGCCGCGCTGGCGACGCTCGCCGTCAAACAGGCTTACTGCCGCCCGGAACTGACCGACGAACCGCTGCTCGACATCCGCGAGGGCCGGCATCCGGTGCTCGACAAGCTGATGCCGGCGGGGTCGTTCGTGCCGAATGATGTGCGGCTGGGGCGTCGTGTCGAGAGGGAGAGAGGGAGAGGGGGAGAGGGGGAGAAACCGCAAGAAGCGACTCCGTCTGTCTCCCCCTCTCCCCCTCTCCCCCTCCCCCGCTCTTCCGCCGCTGGTCGCGTGCAACTCATCACCGGCCCGAACATGGCGGGCAAGAGCACCTACATCCGGCAAGCCGCGTTGCTCACGATCATGGCTCAGATGGGAAGTTTCATTCCCGCCAGTGAAGCTTGCATCGGCATCGCCGATCGCATCTTCGCCCGCGTCGGCGCGAGCGACGAACTGAGCAAAGGTCAAAGCACGTTCATGGTCGAGATGACCGAGACCGCACGCATCTTGAACTCCGCCAGCGAACGGAGCCTCGTGATCCTCGACGAGATTGGCCGAGGCACCAGCACCTACGACGGCATCTCGCTGGCGTGGGCCGTCACCGAATTCCTGCACGATCAAATCCGCTGCCGCACGTTGTTCGCGACGCACTATCACGAACTGACGGAACTCACCAAATCGCTGCCACACACCAGCAATTGGAACGTGGCGATTCGCGAGCACGGCGACGATATCGTCTTCTTACACAAGATCGTGGAAGGCCCCGCCGACAAGAGCTATGGAATTCATGTCGCCAAGATTGCCGGCCTCCCGCGCGAAGTCGTTGAACGTGCCACCGTCATTCTCAAACAATTGGAATCCGATCACGTTGACGAGTCGGGACGAGTGAAGATTCCCGAACGCAAATCCAAATCGCGTGACCGGCAACTCGCCCTGTTCGTCGAGCAGGATCATCCCGTCATTGAGCAACTCAAGTCGCTCAATCTCGATCAACTGACGCCGCTCGCCGCACTGCAAATGCTCAGCGACTTCCGGCGTGAAGTCGGCAAGTAGTACCGCAGCCTCAGTGGTCTCCTTTGATTCCGGGTATCTCACCAGAACCTGTTTTTGAATAAGGGACTCAAAGTTCCACAGCGGGGGATCATTTTCCGCCCTTCATTTTTTGCCAGCTCCTCTCAATTCGCCCGAACGGCTGGCGAAAAACGAAGGGCGAAAAATGGAGCACAATCGCAGCCGAGATGACATCACTCACGCTCACGTCAGGCACTGCGGCACGCCGGCTTCAGACCAGGCTCGTCGAAGAATTGGACGCTCCAGAACAAGAGGCGGATGCCATCTTTGAGCATGCTTTGGCATTCTGTTGATTCCAGGATCGCGGCGACTTCGAACTCTCCTACTTCGCCACAGGCTTCGGAGGATCGACGGCGACGTCCGCTTCCGGCACCAATTCGATTTTCACATCGGCTCCCTTGAGGTGCTTGTCGAAGAAGTTCTGCATCAAATTGATGATCGGCGGTTTGCCAAACCCGCCGCCGCCGTGACCGGAGCCTGGCAGCTTCTGGAGCCATACTTCCACGCCCTTTTCTTTCAGGGCGGCTGCGAACTCTTCGCTCTGAGCATACGGCACCAGCGCGTCGTGAGTGCCGTGCAGAATCAACATTGGCGGGTTGTCTTTGCTGACGTAATGCACGGGGCTGACCGCGTCGGTCTTCTCTTTGTTGCCTTCAAGACTCACGCCGATGAGTTGTGAGTACGGGTCGCTCGGCGAATTGAACTTGAAGATGTTGCGGGCGTTCTTGTCGTCGGCGGCGTGCTGCATGACGGTGCCAAAATTGGTGGGACCAAAGATGTCGCACACCGCTTGCACACGATCCGGTTGCTCTTCGTTGCCGCCGATCGGAGCGAATGCCTTCTTCCCGCCGGACGTGCCGACGAGTGCCGACAAGTGGCCGCCTGCCGAACCGCCCACGACGCCGACGCGATTGGGATCAATGTTGTGTTCCAGGCTGTTGGCTCGCAGCCAGCGGATCGCGGCCTGGCAGTCCTGAATCTGAGCGGGGAATTTCGCCTTCTGGCTGAACCGATACTCGACACTCGCCACGGCGTACCCCTTGCCGACCATGCCCACCACCGGGCAAGGAAACTTGTTCCCGGCCATCCACGCTCCGCCATGAATGTGAACGATCAGCGGCAGGGGATGTTCGGCCGGCTTTTCGGGCAGATAGAGGTCGAGCTTCTGCGCCTCGTCGCCATTGGGGACGTACGAGATGTCTCGTTCCATCTTCACGCCCGGCGCGAATCTCACCTGGGAATCGGCAGGTTTGTTCGGATTTGGTTGTGCCGCTGTTTCCTCGGCCAGAGCCGACGAAGACATCAACGGGGCGGTGCTGCTCAGGAGTGTGGCCAAGACCCACGAGGCCACGAAGCCACGAGCAAGATACGACAAGCGGAGAGTGTTCATGTTCATTTCCGAGATGTTGAAGTTTGAGAGTTCGACTTCGGGGAGCTATTGCGTCCCGTTCCTAATCAGACCGACTCGTCGTCTCCTTTGATGCGTTCGTCTCATTTCCGTTTGCCTCAGTCGCGGCAGATCGCAAATGCTTCGATCTCAATCAGCAGATCCTCGAAGGCGAAACCGGAGACGCGGATCGAAGTCGCTGCCGGGCCGGGGGCGGGATAGAACTCGCGCTGCACGCGGTCGATGGTCGCTTTCGTGGCGGCGATCTGATTCGCGTCGCCGTCGCCGTGGTAATAGATGTAGAGCTTGGCGACATCGCTCTCGTCGAGGCCCCCTTCGGCCAGCACCTTGCGGATGAATTGGAAGACGTTGCGAGTTTGCGTCTCCATGTCTTTGCCGACGGCCTTCGCTTTGTTGTCGGCGGAGATCTGGCCGCCGATGAACGCCAGCTTGCCGATCCGCCAGCCCTGTGTGAACTGCGTGTTGGGGATGCTCCAGTCCCAATGGTTTTCGGGCTGCAACCGCTGCTTGTCCTCGCCGAGCACTCCGATTCCTTCGACCTGAATCAGCTCGGACGAGTTCGGGAACCCGGTGATCCGCAGTCCCGCTCCGGCGGCAGAGGGGACCGACATGTAACGCCGGCGGACGTTCGTCATCTTCTCCCAATAGTCAGTCACTTCGCGACCCTGACCGAAGAAGCGGAAGAACGTGTTCTGCCGCATCAGACTGTTGCGATCACCGCCACCAGCTCGCAGCATCGTGTCGAGATTGCGAAACGCATGATCGGTTTGAATCTCGATGTCGCCGACTCCGAGCACGTTGCCGTGTGCATCGAGCGATCGCTGTCCGCCAACGAAAATCATGTCGCCGACTTTCCAACCGTGAGTAAACGGCAGCGGCTTGCTCCAACTCCAGTGACCTGCAGGCATCAAGCGTTCTCGCGGTTCACCGACGACGGCCCAGGCATCAATCTGAATCAACGCCCCTTCGCGATCGAGGCCGACTCGCGTTTCGGTCGTCGTCGGGC
Source organism: Planctomycetaceae bacterium (assembly GCA_046156195.1). Taxonomy (GTDB): domain Bacteria; phylum Planctomycetota; class Planctomycetia; order Planctomycetales; family Planctomycetaceae; genus SXKJ01. The sequence continues at coordinate 76,424 of JBJXEX010000040.1, forward strand.
CGGGATCAGAGAAGTAATCGAGTCGCACTCGGTCGATCTCATCCAGATACGTCGCCACCTCCGCGTCGCCGCCATCGCACTGGAAATAGATGTTGTGCTTGACGACATCTTTCATCGAAGCCCCCGCCTCCGCGAGCACTCGCTTCAACGCCTCAAACGCATTCCGCGCCTGCGTGGCGATGTCGGTACCGACGACTCGGCCCTGCTCGTCGAGCGACATCTGGCCGCCGACCAAAATCAAATTCCCCGCCCGCACCGCCTGCGTCCCGCTGCCAGAAGCTCCGCCACGATGATTCTGCGGCACGATCATTTCCTTCTTCATTCGTCGTCTCCCTTGATTCGTTGGACTCGCTTCAAAACGGACCGAACCCGCATTGCCGATCATTACTTCTCGACCATTTCAAACCCATCGTTGCCAGAGACCGAAGCCGTCGCCTTGAGCGTCAACGGAGCCTTGCCGGGACCGACGTGTTTGTTGCCCTGAATGACGTTCTTCTCGGACGGATCGCCAGCGAGCAGGATGCCCCCTCCCGCGACGGTGTTCTTGAGGATCTCAACGCGACGTACCGGGAAGCGGGCGTTGTTGCGATCGGCACTCACGAAGATCGCGGATGCGTTGGCGATCGTCTGCTTACCGTCGCCAAGCCGGATGTCGTTTCCTTCGACCCGCAGGCCGTCGATGCCGGCGGTCTTGTAGAGCGACAAGTAAGTGTTGCCTCGATTGTTCGTCAGCACGCTGTCTTGGATCGTGCTGTTGACGTGATCCTCGTGCATCAGTCCTTCGCCGTCGTTGATCTTGTACTTGTGGTCGAAGGCCCAATTGCGATGCACCTGATAGTCGTTGCCGTCCACGACCCACCGCCAGCCGCGCATCTCGATCGCGCGGTTGTCGTTCGTGGATGAGCCGGATGTCAGAGCCTGACCGGTCGCCGTCGGTCGCCAGACATCGTCCGGAAAGCGGATGACGTTGTTGACGCACCGCACGCCGTCGCCGCAGAAGCCGATCCCCATGCGGCCGGTGTTGAAGATGAAGTTGTCTCGAATCTCGATCCCTTTCCGAAATCCATGTGGGTGCGTTTCGGGAGTTCCATCCGGTCCGCCTCCTCCCGCGCCGCCGATGCCGTAATGATTGACGTACATCGCCGGCCGGTTGTCGTAGTCGAAGACGATGCCGTCGGCAGTCGTCTCCTTCTTCTTCGGGTCGAGCAACACGAACCCATTCATCGTGAAGTTGTCGTCTCCCGATTTCGGCAGGCGATTGTTGGCGATCAGAATGTTGGCCTCGGCCTGTACGTCGATCGCCGCATGATGCCGAGCGGTGAACCGCTGCCAGCGCTTCTGATTGATCTTCATGTTCGGCACGGCCGGGTCGGCCACCGCCGCATTCCGCAGCACGCAGCCGAAGACGATTCGGTTGCGACCTGCTTTATGAGCCTCGGTGCCATCGTCATGAAAGTGAACGTGCCCGCGATTGAGGTCGATGTTGACGAGGCCGACATGCGACGCCGTCCCCGGTTCGGCGAGGTAGATCCCCTTGAATGCGGAGACAATCGGCGTGCCATCTCCTTCGGGACTGAACTCGTATTTCGGAAACTCGAACTTCGTCGTGAGCGCGTACTTTTCATGCTGCGCCGACCGAATCGACCCCGGCTCCTCCCCGCGCAGCACGACGCCATCCAGCAATTTGATCGAGTCCTTGAAGCGATACGTCCCGGCGGAAAAGAAGACGACTCCGCCACCGTTCATCGCGACCAGCGCTTGCGCGTTCGCCACTTGCTCATCGACCGAATCGCCCGGCGCACGCGTCACATCGACGATGTTGGACCACTTGAACTGCGCGGTCCAAGATAACTTCATCGCCGCCAGCGGATCGTCCTGAGGTGCCTCCGCTGCAAACAACCAACCGGTCGGCGTCGATCCCAGCCATGCGGCCAAGCTGCTCGATGCCATCAGGAAGTCGCGCCGTTTCATGGTTCACTCCGAAGGTGATGTTTTTGCAAGATTGTGGCGCGACGCTCCGCGTCGCGATTCACGACACAGAGCGTCGTGTCACACTGCCGCTTCGCCCCCTTTTCAATGGGCCTTCACGAACTGGATCGCAAACAAGTCCGCGTCTTTCAGAACGCAGCGCAGCCGGACTGTCTTGCCGACGTGCGGCGTCAGCGTCGGCGATTTGTTCCACTCCACGACGCGATCGAGTTCGTTACCGATCAGCTCACGGCATTCGTTCAGCGAGTAGCCGGGGAGCGGCTTTCCGGAGGCATCTTGCAGTTCGAACCGCACACCTCCGCCGGCGGACGTGGCGAAGTTCACCAGCAATGCGTCTCCGGAGAACGTGAACGGCTTCGTCAGCAGTTCACCACCGGCGGCACCGGAACGCACCGAGGCGAAGCCATCGAGGCGCAGGCTGTACCGGCGCAGATGCGCGGTCGGTGAGGCATAGTCGTGATTGATGTAGAACGACATCTCCGTCGGGCTGGTCTGCACGAAGTTCAGGGCGGGATAGTTGGTGCGTGAGACCCAATTCCTCAAACCGATGCCGGGCTTAATGTGACCTTCCAGGAATGTCCGGTCGTAGATGTTGCCACCGCGCGAAGTCATGAAGACCGAGTCCGACGTGTCCTGGTAGTACTGCGGATTGATGTTGAGCGACTTGGCCTGCTCGGCCGAGACGACTTGCCGGCCCTCAAAGAAGCGAGCGGCCGTGGCGACGTAGATGTGCGGAGCACGGAAGTACGAGGAAGTCTGATTCGTGTAGAGGTGTTCGGCCGGAGCGGGTCGCGGGCCGGACTCGCCATCGTCATGGATCTGCTGCATCAGCACGGCGGGAGTCCATTGGCGAAAGTCGGTGCTCGTCGATCGTGCGATACGACGCAGGCCGTCCCAGACTCGGAAGTAGCAGACGTAGGTCTGTTCGGACTCGGACCAGAACGTGAGGTTCTGCGAATCGAACAGATGGATGTGTTGGAACGGCACGTCCGCCTTCGAGAGGATCGGCTCATCGCGCATCCGCTTCCAACGCACGCCGTCCGCCGAGACAAACGCAAAGAGCTTGTCCCCCGTCCCGCCGACCGCTTTGAATCGCTCGTCCTTCGGAACGCCGGGCTTCGCGTCGAGCATCGGACAAAAGTTGTGCGACACCGGAGCCGCATTGGCCAACACAATGTTGTTCGCTTTGCTGCCATCGAACTCGAACAGACCAAGCGCCGGCTTCGTCCAGGTGATGCCGTCCCGTGATTCCGCCAGGCAAGTACGCTCGTGCTCACTCCCATCGAGCCCGAGTTTCGAGATGCCTCGGTAATACATCAGCCACCGTTCGCCGTCGCGTAGAACGGTCGAGTAACCGGATTGCGGTCCCTCCCACGGCTTGTCCATCCGCAAGACGACCCCATCGTCGCGCGGCTCGTGCAGATGCAGTCGAGCGTTCGTCAGCTTGTCGATGACGAAGCGATCGACGAACAGCTCGCGCCGCGAGCCAATCGCCACCGGCTCGGCCGCGATCGCGGTCAGACTTGAAAGACAAACAATCGCACTGATCACAGCCTTCATCACCATATCTCCTGTTCTTATCCGCGGCTCGGCATCGCCATCCGCGGGCAATCCAACTTCCATCAGAACCCCACGGATGACAAAGCCGGGCCGCGGATAAGCTCAAATCAGAGCAGTTCTCGCAGATACCACGACACGAAGTCATCGACGGACGATTCGGGGGTCGTGTACGGGCCGGGTTGATAGCGGCTCGACAGGATGCCGAGTTGATTGTTTTCGCAGATCGTTTTGTCTTGCTCGGCGGTGACGCGCCACAACCAGCAGACGGCGTCGGGATCATAGTCGCGCCCCTCGACGGCGTCGTCGCGGACGAGCCACGTCAGTTCCAGTTCCGTCTCCAGCGGCGAGACCGGCGTGAAGCGAGTCAGCAGTGCGTGATCGTTGCTGATGACGTACCAGATCAGCGGGAAGTGCATGAAGCTGGTGATCCCGCCGTCGTACTCGGTGTAGTCGCCGAGCAACGGCGCAAGCGGCTTTCCATCGCGGCTCTGAGTGACGAAGCCGGGGCGAATGGCGACTCGCCCTCCTTGATGCAGCCCGCGCTCCGACAACTCGACACGACCGACCTTGAAGCCGCGCTGCCGAATTGTTTCTTCCCACTCACGCTCGAACTGCCGACGTTCGGCCAGCAACCGCTCATTGTTCTGCGCGTGAGCGTAGGACATCACGCCGCAGAACTCTGGATGCGTCGGAGCACAGTGGTAGCACTTCCAAAAGTTCTCGGCGACGACTTTCCAATTGGCCCGGATGATCTCAACGGTCCGCCGGCAGACGCGCGTGCGATCGAGTCCATGCGGAGCCAAATACTCGGCCACATCCGCCGCTGTGTGCGTGAGGTTCGGCGGATCGTCCGCGAGACAGACGAAGATCAACCCGGCGACTACTCGCACTTGCACCGGATGAAGTCCCAGCGACGCTTGGTCGATCTCCTCCGGCAGATGCCGCGCCGAGCACAATGATCCGTCCAGTCCATACGCCCAATTGTGATACGGGCAGACCAGCCGCTTCGCATGACCTTGCTCGTCGAGACAAACTCGCGAGCCACGATGCCGGCAGACGTTGTGAAACGCTCGCACTTCCCCCGCGTCATCACGCAACACGATCAGCGAATCGTTCGCGATGTCGTAACGAAAGAAGTCTCCGTTCTGTGTCAGCCGGCACGTCGGCCCCGCCAGCAGCCAGTGACGGCGATAGATGCGATCGAGGTCGATCTCGAAGATCGCGGGGTCAACGTAAAACGGCTGCTCCAGCGAGTAGCCGGGACGTCGCCGCTGAATCCGATCGGTGAGTGCTACCGAATCGAAACTCATGGCACCCCTTTCAGAATGCGGCGAGTCACACGCAGGTTATCGAACGCCGGGCCGTCCGTGTGCGTCTTCGAGCGGCTGCAAAAGAATTCGACACCGAGCGGATCGCCCGCCACAGGCGTGTGGTTCAGCGAGCCGCGACACAGCAGGCGAGGCGCTTCGCCGATGACTTGCAGGAGGACACGGTAGGACTTGCTCGACGGGTCGATGACCAATTGCAGGTGATTCCACGCATCGAACGCGGCAGGGACTTTCGTGTCAGTCAGCTTGTCGCCGTCACGCTGATGCCACGTTCCTTGATGAGATCGCAATTCGATCAGCGGCTGGTTGTCGCCGGTGGTGACCAACGCGAGGCCGACTTCATCGGAACTGGTGACGTTTGGGCCGGGAGTGATTTGAACGTAGGGCAGATCACTGCGGAGAAAGAGGTCGGCATCAACCAGCAGCAGGCCATCAGGCTGCCAGCTCAGCGACGGTGCGACGAACTGCACTCGTCCGCCCGCACCGCGCATCCGCAGCGACTGAAGTTCGTGACCGAATGAGACGTCGTTGTCGATGGTGATGTCGGACGCTTGGCCCTCACGCAACGTCGAGCGTGCCGTCGTCGCCAAGGCTTGTTGAAAAATGTAACCCGAAGCGTCAGCGAGGGAGTTCGACTCCAGAATTCCCGTTGATTCTGACCCTCGCTCACGCTTCGGGTTACATGGCTGGTTGATTTTCAACACGTTCGCCAGAACGTGGGACTGCCGAGTGTCAGCTAGTTTGATCTGTGGCGAATCAGCCCGCACTCTGGCGAGTGCAGTTACGAGCGAGCCGGGCTTCCGCGACTCGAAGCCGTCCTGCAAGAGCGTCTCCTTGCCAAGCGGCTCGAAGTTCGGCGTCGGCGTCCAGCGCAACGAAACGTCATCCAGAGAGAACACGCTGCCGGTCGCGCCTTGCGGGCTGAACTCAATCATGTTGAAGGCGTTGAACTGCGAGGCATACGGCACGTCGCGACAGATGACTTGAGCAGGCGCATCCTTCGCGGCGTCTTCAGCAAGGGTTTCGGCCGAGTACGTCTTGTGTTCGAGATCGACGCGCAGAGTCACTCGCTGCCACTTGTTGACGGCGAGCGAGGCGGTCGAAGCGACGTACTTGCCGTCTTGAGTGAAATGGATCGGAGCGGGATCGCCGGCCGTAACATAGATCGCGACGTTGTGGCGATGCGCGGGATCGTGATCGTATTGCAGGGTCACAACATAAGCGGATTTCGCATCGGGGCGGAACACCCAGAAGTCGAGCACGCACGAGCCACTGCTGATGGCCGTGTCGCCGGGAAACGGAAACGCACTGCGATCATGCCGGCTGTGATGTCGCACGCTCAGATTGGCGAGTCCATTCGCCGCGCGAGTCAGCTTCATGACGCGGTTGCTGTTCCGTGGCGACAGGCGGCTCGCCTGTCGAGGCACAGGCGAGCCGCCTGTGCCTACGGCGTGCGGCAATTCGTCTTTGCCGTCGCCGAGCCGTTCCCAATATCCGGGACCGCTCCGTAAATCCGGCCGATGACAGAAGTCTCCGAAGCCGCCTCCGTAGCCATCACCCCGTTCCGGAAACCCATCGAACGATTGCTCGATGAACTTGATGTGCCCGAACTCGGCGATGTCGCGCTGCCACTGCTCCCAACGTTCGGCCATGTTGTAGAGCCAGAGATCGTGCCACGCATCAAGTCGCCAGCCATCCGAGTGCGGTGGCGGTGTGTGATAGCCGGTCGCCGGGCCACCCGCTTGAATCACGCGCGCGGTTGGCTGCCGGCTTTGTTTCACGAAATGTCGCACGGTCTCGGCGCTGACGGCTCCGTCGATGTAGCCAAACTCGGCGAGCTTGGCGCGCGGTCCGTAGCCCTCATATCCATCGAGCACGACCGGAACGACCAGCTCGTTGACGAGTCCCTCATCGACCCACGTCCGCCAATCGAGATGCCAGTTGCCGAGGCACGTCCCCGCTCGGTCGCCGGGAATCTGCACGGCAATCTGAATCGCCGGATCGACCTCGTTCAAAGCCGCTCGAAGCTCGCGATAGAACTGTGTCAGGTACTCGCCGCGCAGCTTGCGCCACGATTCGACCAACGGGTCTCGGACATCGAACTTCGGCTGTGAGTAATCGAATCGCGGGTCAGTGAGGATGTCGATGCCGTGCAGCTTCTTCATCTCGGCCACGACCGGCGCGTTGAACCCGAATTGGTCCGCGTGCTTCGGAGCGGGTTGCATCTGCGCCGCCTCCGTTCGCAGACAGGCGACGAACCGCTTGAAGCCGTAGTCGCGGGCGAACTGCACGAACTCGGAGACCTTCGCCTTGCGAGCTTCGGGGTAAGCGTACTCCCAAACCATGAAGTGCTTGTTGCCCGCACGATCGACTGACAGCACTTCGGGATGATCGGTGCCGAATTTGTTTTCGTAGAGCCACGCCTGAGTGAAGCCCGGCCCGGTCGGCGGTGCTCCGTTGCTGTAGATCGTCGGATACCACGCCCAAACCTCAAGCTGCTCCCGTTCCGCCGCCGCCAGCAACGTCTTGAGCACCGGGAACTCATGCAGCTTTTGATCGACACGCTCCAGCAGGTAATTGACTCCTGGCGAGACCTTCGGATTCCACCGCGTCATGAACCGATCGGGCAGCATCGCCTCATCGACTCGCCAGTAGATGCCCTGATGACCTCGCCCTTTCCAGCGTTTGACCATCCGCTCAATCGCTTGCGGCGAATCCATCCCCGCCACCGTCCCCGGCCCGCACACGATGACGGCGTCATCCCAGCCGACAATCAACCGATGAGCAGGCTCGGCTGCGACTACTGGCAACTGAGCACTTGCGAAACAAAACAGATGAAGAGCAACAACAACTTTCAACAAGCCATTTGATTTCACGGTCACTCTGATTCATCTCCACTTCTGGTTGTCTTCATCCGTGCTTCGGCCTTGCTCCGCCGCGGCGGATGCGAGTCCTGTTTTCAACTCGGCGCGCACGGATGGCAAAGCCGGGGCACGGATGAGGACAGACATCGTCATTCGTTGCGTCGGCCGTTCGTTCCGAGTTGAACGGTTCCGTAGTACGCCGGGTTGTAGGTCGGGGACGTGCCGATCAGCCACGGGCTGGAAACGTGGCTGGGCGTCTTCGATTCGAGCTTTGCGTAGGTCGCGATGTTGAGCAGCAATTCGTCGCCGGCCTTTGCTTCGGTCGGCAGGTCGGTCCAAGGAATGCGGAACTCGGCGGTCGCGTGAGTGGCGGTCTTCGAGGCCACGAACTTGCTGAGGCTCTTGCGATTTGGCACGGCGATCATGCCGGTCGGCGGATAGGCGTAGAAGTACGCGCTCACGCTGCCCGACGGTTGAGCGAACAGCTCGACTTGCACTCCTTTGCGATCGGGAGTCATCAGCGACACGTCGTAGCTCGCGGCGGCTTTGTCGAGCGGTTGTTCGATGCCGACGTAGAGTGCCTCGGGAGTCCACGCGAAACGAAATTTCGATTGGTCATCGTTGGCTGCCTTGGGATCGCGCGGCAGCAGACGCAGTGACCGAGCTTGCTGCCACAGCGGCTCGTCGAGCTTGCCATCGTGTGTGATCGCGGCTTCGGTGGTCGCAACGGCGGTACGAGTCGAGTCGGTATCTGCGGTCTGAAGTTTCTCCAGCAATTGCAGACCCGGCTCGATCAATGGGGCGATCGTCTTTTGCCCGACCTCGTCGTAGACCGAGGCGACATAGGCCGTCCAATCGGCGCGATGCCGTTGAAGCACGTCGGCTCTCGATGGGAACGCGGTCGATGCGGCGGCCTGCCGTCGCACGCTCGCTTCGATCCACAGGAACGACGCGTCGACGATGATTCGTTCGCGGCGCACATGAATCAGCGAAGCGGCATCGTCCTTCGCTTCCAGCGCGGCGGCATCGAGACAGCGGTACGCATCCGCGAAGAAATTTGCATCGCACAACGCTTCGAGCCACACATGCCGGCGCATGTTCGACGAGTTCTCCGTGATCTTCGATTGCCGCTCTTCGAGGATCTCCAGCAATTCGCGCATCGGCTTCGCGGCGGCTCCGTAGTAGCCTTTGCAGAACGTATCGAGCAGCGCGTTCACATCGCGATCGGGGTCGTCAATGAGCTTGATTCCCAGCCAGCAACGGAGCGGCATGAAGCTCTGCAAGTCGTTCGATTGCGGCGTGTCATTCAAGCCCGCGCCCATGAAGTCTTCATTCTCGATCGTGACGTATTTCACGTTCCGCTCGCGAAAGAGCTGGATGTCGCGTTGCATCGCGCGGACGTTGGATGACGGCGCGAACAGGCCGGGCGGATGCGGATCGAACGTCCGCCAGTAATCCCAGATGCCGAGCTGCTGCGCCGACTTCGCCCAGACATCCAGCAGCGCGAGCCGTTCTGCATTTCGCGGATCGGTGAGCGGTCGCGTCATGTCCGACAGGCCGTAGTTGTCGCAGTACCGGATCATCACGTTCGGTTCCGGACGGATCGTCTTCGGCGGGGCGAGCGTGAAGTTGTAGGCTTCCGTCTGCACGACGACGCCGGGGAACTCGGCCTTCAGTCCGCGGGCCACATGGTTGACGTAATCGAGCAGCACGCCGCTCTCGGAACCCTCGCGGTCGCTGATCGCCTTGCAGTTCGGGCACAGGCACAAGTTTGATGTGTTGTCGTTCTGCGAGAGCACGACCATGCGAGCCGGTGCGCGGCCGGTCTTCTTCGCTTCGACTTCATCGTCTCGCAGAAACTTTTTTGCGCGTTCGAGCGTGATGCGCCGCACGTCGGGATTCGTCACGCACAACTGAATCCACAACTGCTTGTTCCCCATGTCGTCCGTCATCCGCTTACCAGCAGCGTCCATCGAAAAGTATTCGGGATGCTCGGCCGCGAACTCCTTCGCCGAGATGAAGTGTCCGAAGGTGTGAACGCCATCCGGCACCGCTCGCGGGTAATCGCCATTGATTGGCCCGGCGTAGATGTGCTCCTTGTTCCAGACTCGCCAGCGATCGCCATTCACTCCGCGCGGCAAAGAGTTCTGATACGGCCAGCCGGTAAAGACGAACCGAAACGGAAACGCCGGTTGCCCGCGCCGATTGAGCACCGGGATCGTCAGTGTCGGCTGCTTCGGCACGAACTCGGTGAACGGGTCGAGCCGCTCGACACCGACATGCGTTTCGAGGAACTCGCACACGGCATAGATCGCCCCGCGTGGCTTGCCGCCCGTCAGCAGCAGCGACTCGCCGACCGTTTGAATCCGCCACTCTTCCGGCTTCATCGTCGCATCGAACCGCACGCGAATCTCGTTCGGCTTCGCATCACCGGCGTCGTCCTTGCTCGCCGCTCGGATTGGGAACTTCGCGCCGGTGACTTGCTCCAGCGTCTCGGATAGCCACGTCGCGGCTGTCTGCTCTTCGATCGTCGGCTCGACTGCCGTGACGATGACGAACGTCGTCTTGCCGTCGGCGGCGAGTTGCGTGGGAACGTCCGCCGCGAAGGTGACCGCAGGGAGAAGGAGTCCAACGAATGAAAGGAGACGACGAATGAGTGGGGTTCTCGTCGTCCGCCATGCGCATTCCTCGCGGACTTTGATCTGCTGTCTTCGACCTTCGCACTCGTGCGTCCTCATTCGTCGTCTCCCCTAATTCGTTGGACCCTTACCTGCCGCTGATGAATCATCCGGGCTACGGCCGCACGCGCAACAGTTTTCCGCCACCGCCGATCAAACGCAGTTCGGCGCGAGGGCCACCAAGCGGCGACCATTTGCCGGTTGTCGCGTCGAAGACTTCCAGAGGCGCGGCACTCTTGAGTCCCACGGTTCGCTCGGCTTTGTAGTCGAGATTCACGAGCAGCATGTGGGTCTTGCTGAGGCTCTTGTCGGGCGAGCCGAAGTGTCCGAGCAGCACGCCTTGCACGCGGGTGCCCGATGGGTAGTCGATCGCGGGGATTGGGGGATCGAACGTGACCGGAGCATCTTGCGGCAGCGCGACCGCACCGGGCGGCAGCATTCCCGCGTGATACACGCCGAGCGACTTCAGTGGCTGAAGTTCTTTAGCGATGGCGACAAACTCGCGGTTGAGCGGCTTGAGCGCGTGATACAGCGGAGTTGGCGTCCCATCAGCCAGAGCAATGCCCCCTTCATGCTTGGGATACGAATAGACGTAGTACGAAATCCCTTGAGCCCCGTAGGCCAGCGTCGTGTAGACGAGATAGCGCATCTCGTCGCCGTTAGGGACTCGCGGTGCCCACGGGATCGCGGCCGAATCCGGTACCCAGCAACTCGCTTGGACGATGTTCATGAACGGGATGCCGGCTGTCAGTGACGCCTCGCGCATCATCGCCAGATTGCGGAAGTAATTCGGTTCGTCCCCCGCGTTCGTGAATTGATAGTGGTCGTAGCTGAGCAACTTGGGCCGAACCGTTTTGACGTACTGCTCCAAGTGCTGTCGATAGGCGGCGACCGGTTCACCCTTCGTTCCCAACTGCTCGTTGCTGGCATAGATGGGAAAGAGATTGATGTACGGCACGTGTGCCGGATCGCGCTCGCGGAGGTACGCGACGACCTTCCCGATCTGCTCGAAGGCAGCGGCACTCGGTTCGTCCCGGAGATGGTAGGCGTAAAGAGCGGGATGCTTCTTCACGCGATTGATGAATGCGTCGAGCACCTCGCGCTTTTGGGGATCATCCAAATCATTGTTGTGAGCCGCGCTCGACAGCAGCGGATCGGTGAGCAGTCCTCGCAGGCCGTGCCGCTGCGCCACGTCCAATTCTTTCTCATGGCACCAGACGACATTCCAGCCACCCTCTTTCAACTGCTTGGCGGCTGCGTCATCTAAGGCGGAGCCACCCGGATAACCGGGACCGGCCCAGTAGTTCACGATCGGAGCACCCACCTTCCATTCGCTGGCGGGCGCATCGGCCGCGCGGCTTCCGGAGATCAGCGCCGCTCCTATGAGTACGAGAGAGCCGACCAAGGATCGGTAATTCATGAGTTTGCCTCTTGAGGAAATCGAATCGACATTCATTGGACTCTTCCAATTCACTCGGGATCACTATTGCTGATCCAATTCTAGCAGCAGATCGAGGATCTCGACTCGCACCTGATCGGCGACGGTGCGGTCTTTCGGTTCTTGCCATTCGAAGGCGGCGTAGACGTGCGGTTGAGAGACACGCGGGGCCGCTTCCGTCAGCAGTTTTTCGGCGCGGGCCACGACGGCGGGTTTGACTCCGCGCTGTTTGAGAGATGCGACTCGATCGCGCAGCATCACGAGGTACTCGAAGTCTTCGACGCTTTCGCGGATGGCTTCCATGTGCTTGCCCGGTGTCACGGTCGTCGCGTCGAGGAAGAACGGGACGAACGACGCGGTTCGCGGCTGACGGTATTCGTCCCACGAGGAACCGCCCCCCGCATCGCCGAACGACCAGAAGAATGAGGACTCGGCCCCGAACTGCCAGCAGGTCCAAGCTTGCAGCCGGTGATACGAGTACGGATCAAAAATCCGAGCCGGCCCGCTGCACGAGTAGAACGCAAGCGTCTTGCCGCGCGATCTCTGCTGCGCGAAGTAGTCGCGGTGCTTCTGGTCGAGCGCCTGGAAGTAGACGCGGTTCGGACAGAGGATGTCTGCCGCATCCATCATCTGCTGGTCGGCCTGATGCGGTTCTTTGTGCAGCGGGTTTTCAAAGACTCGCACGCCGGTCTTGGCGGCATGAATGGCGTTCGCCCACGGCACGATGTGATCGTTCGCGGGGAGCGATTCGCGCGGCTCATCCACGAGCAACAGGATCAATTGCTCCGGCTTCAAACCGCGCTTCTGCATGTGAGCCGCCCAGAATTTGATCCAGTCGCCCACCTCGCGAGCGAACTCCGGCGAGCCGATCGGTTTGCCGTTGATGCTCGCACCACCCCCCGCGAACACGCAGAACTGCCGAGCGGTCGGCCAGCGCGCGAGCCATTGATCGAAGACGGTTTTGTCGCGGTTCAGGGGAAAGACATCGTCCGCCGCCCACGGAGAATCGACGAAGTGCTCGCGCAGATGACGCAGCACCGCTTCGCGATTGCCGGGACCGATGTCGTAGTAGTTGTCGCGGTGCGAATAGTCCCAGCCGCCGACGTGCAGCGTCGGTCGATCCGGGAAACGCAGCGGAGCGACTCGCACGGAGAGCGGCACTTGCAACCGAGTCTTGTCCTGAGTCAGCGTGATGACGCCTTCATAGGAGCCGGGTTTCACGTCGGTCGGATGCAGCGTCAGCCAGACTTGCCGAGTCATCCCCGACGGGACCGTGATGAGGTAATCGGCTCCGTCTCGCCGAGCCTCCGGCAACGCCGCCGCCACCGGACGACCGACCTTCGTGTCGGTCCAGGCGACTTCATGCACCGTGACCCACGACGGATTGTCTCCGCCCGGCAGTCCGCTCAATCGCAATCGCAGAGACGCATCCTGCTCGCTGGCGTTGCTGATGTTGAATGCCGCCGCGCGGGACTCGTTCTGCATCATCGCGACCTTCAACTTCGCGGGTGTCTCGCGCGGCGGAGTTTGTATGAGCGACAGCGGATCCCACGTCGGCGTCGTCCAGGTCGAGAGCGGCGCGATTCCCTGAGCACGCCACAACTTCGCCTGCGCGCGGAACACGCGAGCGTGCTCGGCATTCAACGGCAACACGGTCTTGAAGTTGGTCTCGTATCGAACGGGCATCACCGCCGCCTGACTCTGCACAGCGAACAATTCCTCGTCGATCGACTTCGAGACGGCCTCGGTCAGCGTCACTCGTCCCGCCGTTTGTCGCAGCGCCCGCACGTCGGACATCAGCCGCTGCTGAACCGGGCGACGTTCCAAGAACGCCTTCGGGCTGGCGACGCTTGCTCCCACCAACGGTTCTTTGAGCCACGTCTTCTCGCCGCGATGGACCTCGATCTCGTCCGCGAACGCATACGGCCCCGACAGCCAGACGACCAGTGACACAAACCGGCCATGAGTCCGCAACTGATCCGTCGCGTAACGATGCGTGTGATAGTCGGCTGCGGGCGGCCCCTGCTGCCGATCGCTCAGCGAGATCAGTTCTCCGACGGGGTGATACGCCTGCCCGTCATCGCTCACGAGAATGCTGATCGCCGCCGGCCACTCGACTCCCGCCTCGCCCGCCGCCGTATTGAACGAGACTCCGCGAATCGGCTGCACCTCGCCCAAATCAATCGTGACAGTCGCCGCATAAATCCCCGACCAACCGACGACAGACTTCACCGTCCAAAAGCGATCCCGCCCGGCGATCGACTTCCCGTCGGTGAGCTGCGTCGCGTCTGCGGGGTCCGTGCAATGCTCGTAGTCCGGCGGCGGGTCGAAGGTGTAACGCTTCCCCAGTGCGATGTTGTCAGCGGCTGCCGAGCTGCTCGTGAGGGCGAAGAGAAGTCCAACGAATGGAAGGAGACGACGAATGAGGTAGCTCATGGCTGGTGACCGTTTCATGCGTCGCCTTCGATTTCGTGACGTTGATTGAGCACTTCGAGAATTAGCGGCTCGGCACATGGACTGCGGCAGCCTGCTACCGCTTTCCGTCCCGCAGCCTGCTGCGGGACGACTCGGCGTGATGTCATGCTCGACGCAACTTCGCAAACCAGGCTATTGGCAGCAGGCTGCCATTCCAAAGCGGCAGCAGGCTGCCGCAGTCCAAACAACAAAGCCGCGCTACGACAGCGGCAATACGTCCCCGTCACTAATCGGGAACGGGCGGTTGAGCATGTCGCGGAGTTCGGCTTTCGGGTCGATGCCCAGCGCATTGAAAATCGTCGCATGGACGTCGGGCGGCGAGCACGGATGCGACAGTGCAAAGGCCGCATTGCTGTCGCTGCTGCCGTAGACCTGTCCGCCGCGAATGCCTCCGCCGGCGAAGGCGACCGAATAGACGTTCGGATAATGATCGCGCCCGGCATTGGCGTTGATCCGCGGCGTGCGGCCGAAGTCGGTCAGGATCACAACCAGCGTTTCGTCGAGCGTGCCTCGATCGGACAAGTCCTGCAACAGCGCGGACGCCGTGTGATCGAACACCGGCAGCAGGCGATTCTTCAGATGATTGAAGTTGTTGCCGTGCGTGTCCCAGGTGTCTCGTCCGCCGCCGAGATCGCCGGGGCCGCAGCAGACTTGAACGACCGGCACTCCCGCTTCGGTCATCCGCCGAGCCAGCAGCAAGCTCTGGCCAGCGATGTGAGTGCCGTAGGACTCGCGGACCTTCGGACTCTCGTTGTCGAAGTTGTAGGCATGTTGCAGCGCGGTCCCGCCGAGGATGTCTTTGGCGAGCGATTGAAAGTGCTCGAAGCTTTCGTAATCGGTCGACAGCCGCTCGGTGTTACGCAGAGATGTCAGCAGTTCGCGCCGTGAGGCGAGCCGATCTTGATCGACATCATGCAGCTTCAAGACTTCAGCACCGAGCGTTTTGGAACTCCCCTCGTAGGGCGTCCCGCTGGCCGGTCGCAAAACGATCGGGTCGTACTTCACTCCCAGCCAGCCGCCATCTTCACCCGCTTGCAGCGTCTCGTTATCGACCATTGGATACGGCATCCGAACGGCGTTGGGGACTCCGCGCGGCGACGAGCGGAACTTGGAAATCACCGCCGTGATCGACGGCCAGTCATCGCGCATCGGGGCGATATTGGCGACTCGCGGCGGCTTGTGCCCCGTCAGGTTCCAGTACATGCCTCGGCCATGAAACCCGTCGTCGTGAGAGATCGACCGGATGATCGCCAGTTTGTCCGTGTGCCGAGCCAGCTTCGGCAAGTGCTCGCCAATCTGGATTCCCGGCACGATCGAGTCGATCGGAGCGAACTCGCCACGAATCTCAACGGGGGCTTCCGGCTTCAAATCCAGCGAGTCCAAATGCGACATTCCTCCCCAGCAAAAGAGGATGATGCAGGACTTCGCCTTGCCGCTCGCCGCACCTCCGTTCGATGCGGCGAGACTTTGCATCTGCAAGAAACTCGGCAGCGAGAGTCCGCCGATTCCTGCCGTCGTTGCCAAGAGCCGCCGGCGAGTCAGTTCAAATCCTGACGCAGACCAATTCGTCGAGTGTTTTTGATGCGACATTGAAGCTCGGACCTTGTGGCACTTGAGGCTAGAAAATGAAGATGCCGGACAATGGTTTAGCAGCTTATCGACACTCAAACTACCGAGAGCGCAGTCGCGGGGAGGAAGAGCCAACGACATTGTGGCACGACCCTCCGCGTCTTGAATCGCGACGCGGAGCGTCGCGCCACAATCTTTCCGGAACGACATCGCCGTCGGCGATAACGATGTAGCAATTGAGAAGCGTCACGGCTCGCTGAGCACGCTTGGCAATGCCACACTTCTTGAATGCAATCACGCAGCGTCGGCTCGCGAGCCAAGGCCGAGCGACTCGCGTCCAACCGCCGAGTCCCTCAACCGGATGGCAGCCTGCTCGTGCGCGGCAGTGCGACGCGTGATCCGAAGTTGCAGGAAGCTCCCGAAGGCTTGATCGACCCGTGGCTGCGAACGGTCACGTTCTTCGAGGCCGAACGGCCGCTGGCTCAACTGCATTACTACGCGACGCACCCGATGAGCTTTTACGGCGACGCCCGCATCTCGTGGGATGTCCCCGGCATCGCGCGGCAGCGATTGGAGCAAGAGACCAGCGTCTTCCAGATTTACTTCAACGGCTGCGGCGGCAACATCGGGATGGGAAAGTACAACGACGCAACTCGCGCGGCTCGCGAGCAACTGACCGATCGGATGTTCGATGCGATGCGCCGCTCCGCGCGAGTCGCCGTCGGCGGCACTGCGAGCGAGACCGAGAAACTCGACGCGACTGTTGAAGTGCGATCGCTCAAGCCGTCCGAGATCGCGTGGGACCAAGCCGACCTGAGATTCACCGTCCGCGACGACGGCCCCTTCAGCGCGGCCGCATTGCAAGACAAACTGCAAGCCGGTCGTCCCTTCACCGAGCGTATGACCGCCGCAATGTGGTCTGCCTGGGCCGCGCGATTGAACGCGGGGCATCGCGTGTCGGTCTCGCGATTGAAGCTCGGCTCGTTGCAACTGGTGCATTTGCCGGGTGAGCCGTTCGTCGAGTTTCAGTTGTTCGCGCAGCAACAAGCCGGTGACAAATCCTTCGTCTGCGTGGCCGGCTACGGCGAGTGCGGCGTCTGGTACTACGGCCCCGACTCAATCTTCCGCGACCGTGGCGGCTACGAACAAACCTGGTCACTCACCGGCCCGTGCCAGGGGGCCGTCGAGGCGGTGCTGAATCAATTGGTATCACCGCGGAACGTGCCATGACCGATCGCTCGCAACCGACATCGCGTTCAGTTGTCTTCGCGCGCCTGAATTCGGCCCGTCGCCCGTCGCGCGAGTTTGTAATTTCCGCGGATCTTCCCCGGCAGAACTCCTTTGATCGACCAGTCCTCGCCCATGTGCTCGCCGACAATCAGGGCGAAGGTGGCGAACTCATCGAAGTCTCGAAACAGATTCGACGCGATCATGGTTTTGCTTCCGTGCAAACCGTTGAGACAGGTGATTTCGTAGATTGCGATGCCTGAAATCTGGCCGGACCAAAGGGTCGCCTTGAGGTCGTTCCAGCGAATGCGGATGACCTCGGAAGTGAAGCGACCTTTGGGGAGGAGCAACTCGTTCTCTGTGATGACAACGCTCTGCGGGTGGAGTTGGCGATAGACTCCCATGACAAGCACCAGCGCACACAGAAACCAAATCGCCGGGCAGATCCAATGAGTCACAGCCTCCGGCGAGAGCTTGAATCCCTTAATGGCGATCTCACCGCCGAACCAGACGGCATGAACGAACAAGGCCACCGCCACGAAAAACAGAAACGGGATCATGCCATACAACACGACTTTCGGAATGTCGCCATAGGCCGACTGAAACAAGACATCACGATCCTCGTCGGGGGTTGAGGCAGCAGGTCGATCGGCCATGACGCAAAGTCCTTTTGTCTTGTGGAGCGGCACTGCTCGCCTGCCTGAATACGTTTTGTGCATGAATGCGGATCAAGGCATCTCTGGCTTGAGCAGGGACTTTATCTCTTCTTGGCACCAGTCCGGCACCTCTCGGCTATCGTGCTTGAGCAGCGTCTCGAACCACACGAGGCCAATGTAGTCTCGCCCGGCGTCGGAGTAGTGGCGGTCGTCACGGAAGAAGTGCCGATGCGGCTCCATCAGCGTCTGAAGCTGCGGGCCGCGTCCGACGCCGGGGAGCTTGCGGTTCGTCAATTCGTCGAAGACTTGCAGCCCCGCTCGGCGAAACTTGTTGCCGTTCGGCCCCCCTTGAATGTGATTGGGCTGCACCATCTCGGAGAAGAACATCCGCTGAGCACCTCGCTTCAAAGCGTCTTCGGCATACTGCTGCAACTCGTCCGCGCCGAGTTTGATCCAATCATCGGGAGCCTTCACGCGCGGCTGCTCGACGATGACGTAATTCAAAATGACCAGCCGTTCGCGCGGCTCAGATTGCTTCGCGCGAGCGTCGAAGACAGGTTCGAGGAAGCGGATCAATTCCGGAATCTTCGCGGGACGAATCGGCTTCTGCGTGATCGGGTCTTTGCGAGCATCCGCCAAGCCATCGACGATGACCGGACTCTTGCCGTCAAAATACTGATCGAGCAGCTTCGCCAGTTTCTCGCGGCCAAACGTCGGATGATGTGGGTTGCCGGTGAAGTACAACCGCGTCGGCTGGCCGTCGAAGATCTTGAAATCGCCGCGCGGCTCGGCAGCAACGAGGCTGTCTCCGAGAGTACACTCGATGGCGAGACAGAGAGCGGCAACGGTGAGGAATGTCTGTTTCATGGGTGACGATCATAGGCCGCGTCTGACTCATTGGCGATTCGGCGAAACACCGGTCGGGCTGCCAGCCCGCTTTGGTCATCTTGGCCTCGAAGGATTCCTGACATGCGCGAATTCCGAATGATTCTGACATTGTTTGCGGCCAGCTTGCTGTTGGGTGACGCGGCAAGCGCGGAGGCAATCCGCTCTGGCAAGGGTTGGTCCATTCATACACAGCGGGAGCCGGGGGATTGGACGAAGTTGATCGGCGGCGGGAATCTGGTCGCGAAGAAGTTGGTGACACCCGAGGCGGCTCCGAATGATCACAACACCGGGAGCGAGTTGCTGCATCTGACCGACGGCGTGTTGGCTGGGGCCGAGGGGCGGATGTGGAGCGACAAGCGGGCGATGGGGTGGGCTTATCAGCCGTATGTGCGGCTGAAGTTCGATCTCGGAAAGCCTGAGCGAGTTGGGCAAGTCGTGATGCGGCTGCAAGTCATCAGCAAGGACAGCACGCTGCCGGGAACGATCACGGTTTCGCTGAGTGACGATGGCAAGGAGTTTTCGCCGGTTCGCAAGTTGACTGTTCGCACGAAGCCGGACGACGATGTTGCGGCGACCTATGAATCGCTGCCGTTCGATCCGCCGGGCATCTATGCGGTTGTTTTGGATCTCGGTTATCAGGCTCGTTTCGTGCAACTCGATTTCGCGCTGCGGGGCACGATGGTGACGGATGAATTGGCGATCGTGCCGGCGGTGGGTGAGGTCAAGCCGATCCCGCCGCCGCCCGTGGTTACGACCGAGTACCGCGATTACGTCTTCGATCGTCGCGATCAGTTTCGGAAGATGATCGCTCCGGGGAATCTGTTGGCGGGGCGCGAGCTTCGTTACTCGCCGCAGCCGACGCAGTATCTCAACATCGACGACAACGATCCGCGTCAGTTGACCGATGGGAAATGCACTGAGCGGATCGACGATGCGATCTGGTTCGATCGAACGTGCGTCGGCTGGCAGGGACCGCCACAGGCGACGATCTTCGCCGATCTCGGTGCGCCGCAGCCGATCGACTCGGTGGTGATTCGTTTGCTCGGCGGAGCCGCGCAGAACGCGCTGGAGTTCCCGGATGAGATTCGCGTGCTGCTCAGCGAGGACGGACTCGAGTACCACTTGGCGGCGTCGCGGCATAAGCGAGGATTGGATGATCTCTCGGCGGATGCTTACCACCTGCCGGAAGAGAAGATTGCGTGGGTTCACAACTTTCGGTTGCCGGTGAAACAGAAGGCTCGGCATGTCGCGGTGCAGATTCTTCACAAGAAGCAGTACATGGTCAGCGACGAGCTGGCGGTTGTGCGCGGGGCCGACAGCCTCCCGGCGTTTCAGCCGAAGCCAGACACGCGAGTCGCAATCGTCACGGATGGCGTCGCCTTCACGCCGGTGTGGGGCAACGTGCAGCCGATCTGCCAGAACTTGCCGCTCCGATCGCGATTGGAGAAGCAGGACGCGCGATCGGGAGACAAGTTCGACAAGCCCTGCAAAATTCTGCTCGACCTGCCGGAGACGTTGAAGTTCGCGTCCGCCGGAATTACGCCGACGGAGGTCAAACACGACGGCCGCACCTTCCGGCGTTACGCGATCAACTGGGCGGGTGAAGGGACAGACTTCCTTTTGCAAAGCCTGTTGCCGGCCGGCGAGACCGATGTGCTCTACACGTCCGGCGACAGCGGCAACGGGCCGGAGAACGAACGGCGCATCGCGTGGAAGTCGCTGTTCATTCCCCCCGCGCGAGTCCCCAAACGCCTGCACGTCAGCCTGTCGTGGGCCGAATCGGTGCAGCTCTACAAGACGTGGCCGGACTACTTGCAGGCTCAGCGTCATCTGGGCTTCAACGCCGTCGGCACGATGCCCTGCTATTGGCAAAAAGAAAATGTCCCCGAATACCAAACGATCCTGAAGGAGATTCGAAAGCAGGGCTTTCAGATCGTGCAGATCGAATCGCCCGCGGGAGCGATCGAGGTCGATCGCAAGCAGCAAGAGACGCTGTCGAATTACGCCGACGGCAAGTTCGCGGACATCTGCCCGGCCTATCGCGGCCAGTTCTACAAGAAGGAACACGCCAGCTTCGCACAGAGCGCCGTCTGGATTCAGCCGGACCTCATCTTCTACGACATTGAGGCGTACTGGCGCGGAGCCACGAATGCCCTCTACTGCCAGCGCTGTCGAGAGCGCTTCCAATCTGGGAAGTTCAAAGACTGGGACGCCTACAACGCCGCGATGGGCCGCGAGATTCATCTCGACATGAAAACCGCAATCGAAAAATCACTGGGCGACGCGGGGATCAAACGCCCGATCGTCTACGGCAGCTACCGCACCGAGCCGATCATGCCGCTCAACGACGGCCTCTTCGCGTTCGACAACACCTACCCCGATCTGCTGCAAATGGCGATGCCCAGCCTGTACGTCGCGGGCAACCCGCTGGCCGTCGCCGAGAGCATCTCCGCGAACCGCGCCCGCATGAAGACGAACGACATCATCCCCTGGCTGAGCACCGGTTGTTACGGCGAATACGATCCAGTGCGGACTCGTGACATGATCCTCGAAGCGTTCGCGAACGGATCGCGCGGCATCACTTATTACTGGTACGGCCACTTCGACGCGGGGCATTTCAAGTCGCACGCCGAAGCAATCAACATCGTCGCTCCGATCGAAGACCTCTTCATGGACGGCACTCCGCTGACGAACCTCAAGTGCAGCCACGAAAAACTCAAAGTCTGCGGCATGGGCTTGAACGGCGAACAAGCGGTGCTGGTCTCGAACTATCAGGGAGTCCCGCGCGGAACGAACGTGACGATTCACTCGTCCGCAGCCCCCGGCACGCCCGTTCGCGATCTGCACTCCGGCAAGAGCGTCGGTGTGGTCCAGCCAGATGGTTCATTCACCGTCATGCTCGATGAGATTGCCGCTCACATGTATTACCTGGGCCGCAAGTATTAGTCCGCTGTCGGTCAGCCGGCTTCGCATGGAACACTTGGCACTCGCTACAGTGGCCAACATGCCGGACATCCTGCTGACAACGCTGAATGCCAAGTACCCGCACTGCGCGTTCGGGCTGCGATACTTGTTTGCCAACCTCGGCGACCTGCAACCGCGGGCCGAGATGATCGAGTTCACCATCAACGACCCCGTGCTCGAAGTGCTCGACTCGATTGTCTCACGCAATCCGAAGATCGTGGGCTTGGGTGTCTACATTTGGAACATCGACCATGCCACCCGATTGGTTGCGGCACTCAAGCGAGTGCGTCCCGACATCCTCGTGATCCTCGGCGGCCCCGAAGTCAGCTTCGAGGTCGAAGCCCAACCGATCGTGCGGCTCGCCGACTACGTCATCACCGGCGAGGGTGACGTTGCCTTCGCGAACCTGTGCCGCACGCTGCTGGTGGGGACGCGCCCGCCCGACAAGATCATCACCGCGGAAGTGCCGAAGCTGGATGATCTCGTCCTGCCTTACGACCTTTATTCGGACGAAGACATCGCTCATCGTGTGATCTACGTCGAAGCCTCGCGCGGCTGTCCCTTCACCTGCGAGTTCTGTTTGTCGGCGCTCGACATTCCCGTGCGGCAATTCCCTCTCGATGCGTTCTTGGCAGCGATGCAACGGCTGCTGGATCGCGGTTGCCACGCTTTCAAGTTCGTCGATCGGACGTTCAATCTGAATCCGCGGGTGAGCCGAGCGATCCTGCAATTCTTCCTCGACCGGATGCGTCCCGGATTGTTCCTGCACTTCGAGATGATCCCCGATCGCCTGCCAGATTCGCTGCGGGAATTGATCGTGCAGTTTCCTCCCGGCGTGCTGCAATTCGAGGTCGGCGTGCAGACCTTCAACGACGATGTCGCAGTGCTGATCAGTCGCCGTCAGGACAATGAGCAGCTCGCCGCCAACTTTCGTTTTCTGCGCGAGCAAACCGGTGTCCACATCCACGCCGACCTGATCGCCGGCCTGCCGGGCGAAACGCTCGACAGCTTCGCCGCGGGCTTCGACCGCCTGCTCGCGCTGCGCCCGCAAGAGATCCAACTCGGCATTCTGAAGCGCCTGCGCGGCACACCGATCATCCGCCACGATTCGGCCGAGCAAATGATCTACAGCCCTTCCGCTCCGTATGAAGTGCTCAGCACGCGAGTGTTGTCTGCCGCCGATCTGGGCCGCCTGCGCCGCTTCGCTCGCGTGTGGGACTTGCTCGGCAACAGCGGCAACTTCGTCGAGACTCTGCCGTTGCTGTGGCAAGACGAGTCTCCGTTCTGGACGCTCTGGCGACTCACCGACTGGCTCTTCATGCGACTTGGCCGCTTTGTCGGCATTCCCCTGCTGAAGCTGACGGAATTGGTCTTCGAGTTCGCAACATCACAACTCCGCCGCGATGCCGACGGACTCGCGCCGATACTACTCCGAGACTATCAACGTGGCGGACGCTCGGACTTGCCGTTGTTCCTGCGCGATCCATTGCCGGAAGAATCCACCGTTCGCGCCGAGGCAGCCGGCAGCGTGCAGACTTTGCCTCGCCAATCGAGACACGCACGGCCGATTCGGTCGGTTTGATGTGCTGACTCTGGTTCTTCTGGGCACGTTTTCTTGTGAGTCGCCGTGTGACGAGAAGTGTCAAACTTGGCTCATCTGCAACAAGTTTCGGAAACGAAGGATTCCAGGAAACCACGAACAATGTCAGAACTCAAAATCGAAAAGCCGACGCTCATCTGGCAAATGCCGTTCGAGAGCGAGAGCGCATGGCCGATAGCCGTGACGTTTGTCGGATCGAACCGCGTCGCTGCCGCGAATCAAGACGGACAACT
This sequence comes from Planctomycetaceae bacterium, assembly GCA_046156195.1. Classification (GTDB taxonomy): domain Bacteria; phylum Planctomycetota; class Planctomycetia; order Planctomycetales; family Planctomycetaceae; genus SXKJ01. The sequence continues at coordinate 99,893 of JBJXEX010000040.1, forward strand.
TTTTGTCTGGGAGTTGCCCTCCGCGCCCGCCGAATCGAAGACGCTGTGGCCCGTTCGTCGGCTCGACGGTCACACCAACGGCGTCACGCGATTGGTCGCGACTCCGGACGGAACGCTCATCTCTGCGAGCCTCGACCACTCGATCCGATTGTGGGATTGGAATGCCGCGGTGTCCGGCCAAGCCGAAGTCGTCATGGATCGCGAAGCTCGGCAGGCCGAGTTCAAGAAGACTCGCAAGGAGGAGGTCTTGAAGCGTCCGGGAGTCTACGTCGAAACGCAGTTGGCGACGCACATCCTCGACGGGCACAAGGACTGGATTCAATCGCTCGGCCTGAGCCACGACGGGAAGCGACTCATCAGCGGAGATGACTCGGCCCAGCTCATCGTGTGGGACATCGCGACTCGGAAACCGCTGAAACGCTGGTCGGGGCATCAATGGAATTGGATCGCGGCCGCCGCGTTGTCTCCCGACGGCGAGTCGGCCATCGTCTCCGAGTATCGTTACAAGCGAGATGACTTCGACATCCCGGCAGCGGGCCTCAAGGTGTGGTCGGTCGGCGATGGGACCGTGAAGCTCGACGTGCTCAAAGTGCAATTCCCGAAGCTGCGTTCCGACGAGACGACTTACGAAGCGGCTCAGATGTGGCGCAAGTTCATCGCCAATGGACTCATCGCCGCCGACGGTTCGCCCGATGGCAAACTCTTTGCACTCGGACAGGGAGGCGAGACCGACACGGGCAAGATCCATCTCATCAAGTCGGACACCGGTGAGTTAGCCCGGTCCATCTCCGGTCATCAGTCAGGAGTGACCGACGTGCGATTCTCCGCCGACGGCAAGCATCTCCTGTCGAGTGGCCGCGACACGACGATTCGCATCTGTCAGGTCGAGGACGGCAAAGAAGTCGCGGTGCTCGGCGCGCCGCGTGGCGGTCAGTTCAAAGATTGGTTTTCCGCGCTGGCATTGTCCCCCGATCAACGGCTCGTCGCCGCCGCCGATATCGCCGGTTCGATTCAGATTTGGTCACTGGCCAACGATCCCGACGGGGCCACGGTAAAGTGACTCCGTTTTGAATTGCCCCTCCGAGTTGCTTGGCCGTTGAAAACGATCTGTGCCACTTCAAAACACCACCGGGGACTGACGTTGGCCCGCTCGCCAAATGCCGGGTGCCTGTTGTCGATCCGCACTCGCCTCGGTACGTTGTGGTCGGAGACCTCGATAAGTTCGTCACGAGACCGATCATGCGGGAAACGATTTTTCGCCAGCTTCTGCCGGTGCGGCAACGTCAGTGGACGGCCTGCGTCCTCCGAGCTTCCGTCTGGGGTCTGAGCGGCGGGTCGAGTGTCGCTGTCATCCTGGCCGTGCTCCGCCTGGCCGGATGGCTCTTCACCGCGTGGACCGGTTGGACCGTGCTGTTGGGATTGCCGACGATCGCGGCTGGCGTCGCGGCTTGGTGGAGTTGGCGACATTCCGATTGGCTACCGGCCGCTCGCGCCGTGGATGGCCATTACGAATTGAAAGACCGCACCGAAACCGCGCTGGCGTTCCTGCGCCGACAGCCTTCGCGAACTCCGACCGAGATTGAATCGCTGCAACTGGCCGATGCCCTGCATTACTTGCAACGAGTCGAAGCCCAGCAGGTCGTCCCGTTCGCGTTGCCGAATTCGTTCCGTTGGTCGTTGGCCACGACGGCGTTGGCGGTCGTGCTGCTCTGCTGGCCAACGGGACACGCACAGGTCAGCGCCGGCCCGGCTCAACCGCTCGACGCGATCGTCACCGAGGCGGACATCGTCGCGGACGACCTCCAAGAGTTGCTCAATCAACTCCCCGAAGATCACGACCCGGAACTCGACGCGATCATCAAAGAGTTGCTGGCCAAGGCCGAGGAAATGAAAGAGCCGGGCGTCGATGTCCGCGAGGCTCTGGCCAAGCTGTCCGAGATGCAGTCGGCTCTGCAAGAGGTCGCCGCACAGTTCAACGTCGGCGCGACCGACGAACAAATGAAAGCCATCGGCGAGGCGCTGCAATCGGCCGAGTCTCTTCAACAAGCGGGACAGGCTCTGCAAGAAGGACAGTACGACAAGGCCGCGAGCGAATTGTCGAAGCTCGACAACCCCAAGCTCGACCGCAAGGAATCGCGGGCGGTCGCCGACAAGCTCGCGAAGGCGTCGGAAGCCGCCGACAAGCAGGGACTGAAAAAACTCAGCGAGGCCGCGAAGAAGACCGCCGAAGGACTCGCCAAGGACGACACAGCACAAGCCAAAAGTGGACTCGTCAAACTCGCCGAATCGGCCAAGCAGCAGGGCAACTCCAAGAAGATCAGCGAACTACTCAAGAAGCAGGGAGACAAGCTCGCCGAGTGCAAAGGGAACTGCCAGGCGAATGCCCAAGGAGACAAGCTCGCCGCCAAGCCCAGCTTGAAAGCCGGACGCGGAACCAACGACACCGTTCAAGGGGGACGGACGGAACTCGCCGCCAAACGCGAAGAACAAAAGATTCAGGGCCTGAAAGGCGAGCAAGGGGACAGCGACACCGAAACGCTCACCACCAAAGAGGCAGATGAATCCGCAAAGCGCGAGTTGAAAGAGGTCTATCACAAATACCGCAAGCTCAGCGACGCGGTCCTGGAATCCGAAGACATCCCGCTGGGCCACCGCCAAACCATCCGCCGCTACTTTGAAGCGATCCGCCCGACCCGCGATGATGCTGAGTAACGCCAGGGGGCTGGCACTTCGGAATTTCGAAATTGGCCCCGGCCAATTCCGAAATTCCGAAGTGCCTGACCCCAGTTCGTCACCAAAACTAACCCGAAGCGTCAGCAAGGGCGAACGCTTCAAGCGACTGTGAATTTTGAGTTTTTGGGAAGCGTTCGCCCTCGCTGACGCTTCGGGTTACATCGCAGAAAATCCAGGTGATCCATTTTGAGTTCGGACCTTCGCCGTTTAGTGACTGATCAATTCGAGCCGGGCGAAGTCGCGCGATTCTGGGTCGAATTGGACCTCGATGAGAGCCTGCGTTTCGCGACCGGCCTGCTGGTCGCGACGGATCGTCGGTTGCTTGGTCTCGCGAATCCGTCGGCGACTCCCGTTTCGCTGCTGTGGTCGGAAGTGGATTCCGTCACCTCCAAGGAACACGGCGCGCTCGGTTTGCTGGAAGTCCGCGCGACCGATGGTCAGACACACGTCTGGCGTTACACCGTCGGCAAAGCGGCTGCGATTCACAAGCTGATTCAGCAGATCGAGAAGCTCAAACAGGGCATCGATGACGCCGAGGAAGGCGACGACAGCGAACTCGAACCCGATGCGCCGCTGTCGGCGGTGACGGAATCGTTCGCGCGGCTGCTACGGTTTACGAAGCCGCATGCACGGATGCTGACGCTGGGGTTTATGCTCACATTGCTCGGCTCGTTCTTCGCGACGGTGCCGATGCCGCTGCTCGGCCGCGTGATGGATGACGTCCTGGTCCCCTTCGCCACGCAGACCATCGAGCGTGGGGATGCGATCTCCAAATCCGCTTTGCTCCTGGAGCTGTTTGCCGGAGCGGTCGTTATTTCGTGGCTGATCGGCTGGTGGCGAATCTATGTGCTGGCGTGGGTCAGCGAGCGAGTCGCCGCCGATCTTCGCAATCAAACCTACGCGCATCTGCAACGGTTGTCGCTGGAATTCTTCGGAGGCAAGCGGACGGGCGATTTGATCTCGCGGATCGATACCGACACCGACCGCATCTGTTATTTCATCGCCGTGCATCTGACCGACTTCGCCTCCGACGTGGTGATGCTGTTGCTGATCGGTTCGTATGTCATTTGTCAGGATACTTGGCTGGGGATCGTCACGCTGTTGCCGCTGCCGCTGATCGGTTGGCTGGTGCATGGCGTGCGGAGCAAGCTGCGATCGGGCTTCATGGCCGGCAGCCGCGCCTGGTCCGAGATGACCAACGTCCTGGCCGACACGATCCCCGGCATCCGCGTCGTGAAAGCGTTCGCACAAGAGCAGCGCGAGATCGAACGCTTTCAAGCTCGCAACGATCAGGTCTTCAAGAAGAACAACCACGTCAACAAACTGTGGTCGGCGTTCAGTCCGCTGTTGGCGCTGTTGTCGGACTTTGGCCTGCTGCTGATTTGGGTGGTCGGCGTGTGGCGAGTGCTCGGCCATAACCTGACGGTCGGCGTGCTCTCGGCGAGTGTGCTGCTCATCACCAAATTCTACGGCCGGCTGGAAGCACTCAGCCGCATCGTCGAACCGACACAGCGAGCGGCCAACAGCACGCACCGCATCTTCGAGATTCTGGATCGTGTGCCGAGCATCGCCGACCCGCCAAATCCGATTCGTCCCGGCCGAGTCACCGGCGCGGTCGAATTTCGCGACGTGCAGTTTCGCTACGGCACACGGCCGATCCTGCGCGGCGTGAACTTACAGATTCGCTCCGGCGAGATGATCGGACTCGTCGGGCCCAGCGGTGCGGGCAAGACAACGCTCATCAATTTGGTCTGCCGCTTCCACGACGTCGCGGAAGGGGCGGTCCTGATCGACGGTCACGATGTCCGGCAATTGGCCCTCGAAGATTTCCGCCGCAACATCGGCATCGTGCTGCAAGAACCGTTTTTGTTTTACGGCACGATCGCCGAGAACATCGCCTACGGCCGCCCCAACGCGACTCGCGAACAAATCCTCGGTGCCGCAAAGGCCGCCCGCGCTCACGAGTTCATCCTGCGACAACCCGACGGCTACGACAGCTTCGTCGGCGAGCGCGGCATGTCCCTCTCCGGCGGCGAGCGACAGCGCATCAGCATCGCCCGCGCGTTGCTCATCGACCCGGCGATCCTGATCCTCGACGAAGCCACTTCCTCCGTAGACACCGAAACCGAACGCGAAATCCAACTCGCGCTGGAGAACCTGACTCGCGGCCGAACAACGATCGCCATCGCCCACCGCCTCAGCACCCTCCGCCGAGCCGACCGCCTCGTAGTCCTCGAACAAGGCCGAGTCACCGAGATCGGCCGCCACGACGACCTGCTCGCTCGCAATGGCACTTATGCCCGCTTGCACAAAGCCCAACTCGACATGGCTCACGGCGAAGTGAGCGAGGATCCAAAGTAGAACAACAATGTCTGCAACCTTCCGTCTCGAACATGACACACAAGGCCGGCTCTGCGTGACCGACGCGCAGGGGCGGCGTCACGAAAACGTGGAACCGATTCGAGCGTTTCCGATCTCCGAGCCGGAGCATTGGATTTCGCTGTGCGATCCGAATGGCCGCGAGGTCGCGCAGGTGCGCGACTTGAATGAACTGCCGACGGAGCAGCGTGAATTGTTGCGGGCAGAACTGACTCGGCGCGAGTTCGTGCCGGTGATTCAGCGGATCGAGAGCATCTCGTCGTTGGCCGAGCCGTGTGAGTGGATCGTTGAAACCGATCGTGGGCCGACGAGCTTTGTGCTCAACAGCGACGAGCACGTCCGCAAGCTCAGCCCGGACAAGGCGCTGATTTTGGATTCGCACGGACTGCGCTACCTCGTGCAAGACGCGAGGCAACTCGACCTCCACAGCCGCAAGCTGCTGGCGCGGTATCTCGCGTGACCTTGGGCACCTGCGTAGTGTCGAAGCCCGCGTTCTGGCGAACGCGGCTACGACGGGCACTGTCGAGTTAAGACACGGCGCTCTGCAAATGCCGAAACGGTTGGGCGGTGACTTCGTAGCCGGGACGCATGCCGACATTCAGCAGCAGTCCGATTCCGACCGCGGTCATCAGCAGGCTTGATCCGCCGTAGCTGGCCAGCGGCAGTGTGATCCCCGTGACGGGCATTAGGCCGCACGTCATGCCGGTGTTGATGATCGTTTGCGAAGCCAGCAACGTGACGATGCCGACCGCCAACAGCCGGCCAAACGGCTCGCGCGTCGCGTGAGCGATCATCAAACCGCGAGCGACCAGCAACACATATAACATCAGCGTCAGCCCGCAGCCGACGAAGCCCCACCGCTCGCCGATCAGGCAGAAGATGAAATCGGTGCGAGACTCGGGCAGCCTCAGCTCCGAGTGATCCGGCAACGGGGCGATCTTCTGACAGCGCGGGCAGGTGGCCGATTGGGCCAGTCCCAAATCGCTCGGCACGCCAAAGTGACTGACACAGTGCGGGCACACGACGATCTCAAAGGAATCGCCGGTCAATTCACTCCCCCAGATGCCCCCGCGCGCGAGGAGACGTTTTGCTTGATGTTGTTGAAAGGCGTCACCGCGCGGAGCCTCGCCGCCGTCGCGTTGCTGAAACAACGACACGATGCGGGATTTCTGCTCGGCATTCATCGCCAGCCACAAGCCCGGCGATGCGAGCATTCCCAGTATCACGATCATCCCCAAATGCCGCGGCCGAGCTCCTGCCGCAAAGAGCATCGCAAACAGCGTCGGCAGGAACAGCAACGCGGTCCCCAAGTCCGGCTCGCGGAGGATCAGAGCCACCGGAATCAACGTCAGCACGAACGGAACGACCAGTCCGGTCAACCGGCGGATGCTGTCGCGATACATCAAGTAGTGCGCGAGCGCCACCACATAGATCAGCTTCGCCAACTCCGACGGTTGAAAGTTCAGGAAGCCTAGTGGAATCCAACAGCGAGCGCCGTTGACGCTTGGCATCAGCAACACGACGACCAATAACAGCAGGCTCCCCGCGAAGGCCGGATAACTCACCAATCGCAGCGAGCGATACGGCACCAGCATCGCCAGCCCCATTGCCGGCAGCGACAACCCGACCCACAGCAACTGCCGAGGAAAGCAAAAGAAGATGCCGCGACTAAACAGCTCGTCTCCGCGCGCGATGCCGGTCAGGCCCAAGCCCATCAACAGCACCGAGCACACGACAACCAACCACGGCACACGACGCCACATGGATTCCATTCCTCAAAGAACTCGCCAATGATTTTGCTGCCTCTCCGAGGCAGTCGGCGAGTTGTAGTCCACTTGGTCAAAACCGGAGAACACCGATCCGCGGGCCGAGAAGCTCGATTCTGTCTCTGTTCCGAACATCGTTGAACCTCAACGCCAACGGCGAGAGCACGGATCGGGAAATCGCGACGGCTTGTCCGCTCGCGCACGCCGTTGGCGTTGCGGTGAAACATTTTTTTGGAATGAAACGATTCGATCGGAGGAGTGCATGATGAGATTGTTGTCGGCCGTGTTGCTCATGCTGGTTGCCTCGCCGTTGTTGGCTGCTGAGCCGACGGCTCCCAATGTTTGGAAGAGAGTTGCTCCGCCCATCGCCGGACAGCGGTGGGATGTGCCGCTGGGAGTTGCCGGAGCGTCGGGTCCGCTCCTGGTCCTCGGTGGCCGCACGTCGTGGGGTGAGTACAAAAAGCCGCGTCCCTACGACGTGCTCGCCTGGGATGCCGAGAATGGCGAATGGCAGAATCAATTTCCGCTCGGCAAAAATTGGGGACCGCTCAGCGGACCAGCTCAGGCACCCGCTTGGAAAGACGAGCACTTTCAGTTTCGCGATGTCGAAGGAAACACACGGCCGAACTGGACGGTCTATGGCACTTTCTCGCTGGGACAGAAATACGACTTCGATCCCGATACGAAGCGGTTTTACTTCTTCGCTCACGGCAAGACGTTCGCCTACGACCCGGCCGAGCGGAGTTGGATCGACTTGAATCCGCCGACGAATCCCACCGGCGAACTCGGCGGCATCTTGCTGTGGAGTTCGATGTGCTACGACTCGCACCGGCAACGCTTCGTGCTCTTCGGAGGCGGCAACGTCCCGACCGATCGTGGCGATCCGGGAACTTGGGTTTACTCGCCGAAGGAGAACTCTTGGAGCCAATTGCCACTCGATCGGCAACCGCCACCGCGAGCGAACTCCCGTCTGGTCTTCGATCCGGTCGCGAAAAAGATCGTGCTGTTCGGCGGCGATCAGCTTCAGCAACTCATCAGTGATACTTGGACTTTCGATGTCGTTGCCGATCGTTGGGAGGAATGTCAGCCGACCGTCAGTCCCTCGCCGCGAGCGGGTCACGCCATGCTCTGGTTGCCGACGGCGAAGCGAGTGTTGTTGCTCGGAGGCTACGGCTATTCCTCGACGACCGAGTATGTCGCCTCGCTGTATCGGTCGCCTCCGCTGGAGGCATGGCTGTTCGATACCAAGACGAGCGTGTGGCAACTCGTCCAGCGCTGGGAGGCGAAGGAGTCACCGCGCACTCCGGCGAATTTCTTTCTGAGCGCGGCGGCTCAAGCGGCGGGGCCAGCCGAGTCGCCTCACGATCTCATCACCGTGTTGGCCGATGGCACTTGGCAATGCACATTGGAAGCGAAGGGAGATGCCGAGGCGACGCGAACGTCTGGCGTTCCGCCGAAGACGACCGATCGCCGCACCGGTTCCTACGATCCCGCTTGGTATCAGCAAGACGTGCCCGTCGCCGAGCCGGATCGCGTGGCCGCCGAGCTTCGCGATCTGCCAGCGAATCATTGGGTGTTGCGACCGACTCCAAAGCGGCCGGGCATGAACATGGACTGGGGCTCGGCGGCCTTCGCGCCGGAGTTGGATCAGATCATCCGCTTCTCTGGCGGGCATTCGGCCTACAGCGGCACGGCCCCGCAAGTCTACGACGTGAAGACCGATCGCTATTCGATTCCGTTCGCGCCGGAGTTCCCCTTGGAGTTCGTCTACAGCAACGACCAAGTCCACGGCGAATGGAGTTTTGCTGGCAATCCGTGGATGACGGGGCACACCTACAAATCGACCGGCTATGACGCACGTCTGCGATGCTTGGTGTTCGCGCCGCACGAGCAGACTTACTTCTTTGACTCGACAACGAGCCGCTGGTCGCGCGGGCCGGAGCGCAATCCGTATTGCGCCGATTTTTACAACGTCACGCTCTGCTCGACGCCGCAAGGAGCCGTCGCGTGGGGCGACAAACGGGACGGCGGACGAGCTGGCTTGTGGCGACTCGACGCGAAGGCACGAACTTGGAGACCGCTCGAACTACGCGGCATGTTGCCATCGAAATCGCCCGACCAACACGGGATGACTTATGACTCGAAGCGAGATCGCTTGCTGTTCTTCTCCGGAGCCGACAAGCACCGTGGCGACGTGATGGCCTACGAGTTTTCATCGGGTGAAGCTCAGTGGTTGAATGCGAAAGGCCAAGCGTTGGCGGCGGTCCCCTCGCGCGAGACGGTCTATCTGCCGGATGCGGATGCCGTGTTGCTCGGAGCGCGAACGGTGATCGACGACAAACTCCACTGGCTGATCTACGACTGCACCACCAACGCTTGGCGCGGAATCGAACTGTCAGGCGACGACCCCATCGGCAAAGGGACCGCCGGCCGAGCATTCAACAACTCGATGGGCTTGATGTACGACCCGCATCGCAAACTGGTCTGGGCCGTCGGCCAATACAGCCATGTGCATGTCTTGCGGTTGGAGTAACCGAATTTCCGAAGTGCCTGACCCCGGATTGACCGGATCGGCCGGATCGACCCGCTCCCGCGTTCTGGCGAACGCGGCTACTCAGCGGGATTCACTTCGGCGGGACATACCCCGGCGGCGGTGTCACGACTTCAAAATCAAGACCTTTCACTTTCCGCAGTTCATCGTGCAACACCGGAATCCGTTCGTCCGGCGCGACGGAGATGGCCCAGTCGATGCCGTTGTCCGCGTTGAGCATTCCGTAACGCTTCAGCGCTTCGAGAATCGTCTTTACATCGGGCGAGAACTTCGAGGTGTCGAAATCCTTTCGCAACCGGAATCGCTCCCCCATGCGCGGCAGAGTTTCGTCGTTGCTGCGACTGGCGAAGTGAGTCGCGGGATACACATAAGCTCGTCGCGTCTTGACGAACGTGACTCGCAAAGCGTGCTCGATCTTGCCGCGTTTGAGTTCGTCGTACCGCACGATCGACGGGAAGATCGGCAGCCCGGCGGCGTCCGAACTTGTCCAACCGTCCGGCCGCAGTCGGTTCGACGCGAGATCAAAGATCGAAGCCTGCTCGGCCTTCCAACCGGTGTCGGTCTTTGTGAGCCGATAGAACTCGTACAGCTTGCGATTGACCGGATCGACAACGATCCCATGCCGATCGGAATCGAGGCTCGGCTTGCCGCGCTGGACATCATTCAGCGTGAGATTCTTGGTGGCCGAATCGCGTCGGACATTCGCGGGCCAGCCTTCAATCGGCGTGATATCGGGAACGGGATACGGCCCTTTGTCGGACTCGTCGGAGTACGCGGACAGCTTCACCTCGACCATTTTCTGATCGGGCGGAACGAGCACGAAGCTCATGTCCGGGTTGTACCGCAGCGGCTTGTGGCCACCGATCGCGGCAATCATCGCTTTCGAGTTTGGGTGCAGCGGCCACTCATCCACCGGGATGTTCCACGGATTGTCCGGCGGGAATGTTTCCAGTGCGGCGAGAATGGCGTCGGCCTCGGGCGTGTCGAAGGAGATCGCGTGTTCGACCTTCGGCATCTTGGCCCGCTTCAGCCGAGCGAGCCGCTCCGCGTTGATGCTCACTCCGGGTGTTGGCGCTCCATTGGCCGGAGCATTGATTGCACGAGACTCCAACCGCAGATCACCCAGCACCAGCGTCGGGGTTTTGCCGCTGGCTTCCGCCAAGTACCAGCGTTTGACGTTGGTCAAATCGGGTCGGCTGTCGTTCGTGTTTCGCAGCTTGTCGATCTCCACCACGACTTCGCTCTTGCCCGACTTGATCGCGAGCGGCACGACAACGCGAGTCGCGAAATTGGTCGAGCCGCCATGCAGCACATTCAACTCCAACGTCGCCTCCGCGCCGGGATTGACGACGTGAAATCGCAGCCGCTCAAACGCGGTCCAGTCCGTCAATCGCGTTCGCTGCCCGATGCTGCCTCCGGCTCGGAACGTGACCTTCATCCCTTTGCCGCCGAGTCCCGGCTCATCCACGACGACGGGCTTGGGTTGCTCATCGGGACTGGTGTCCGAGGTGGTTTCGCCAGCGGCGACATGCACGAGATACGTCGGCTTGGGTGTCGGTTGGGCCATGACGCCGTGCGGATTCGCGGCGATGACGATCGCTTGGGCGAGCAACAGAACGATGACCGAATTGAGTCGCATCAGAATGGCTCCCTGGTGAGTGTGTATCCGTGTGGTTCGATCAACGTGTCGAAATTCACGACGCGGAGCGTCGTGCCACACTATTTTCCGCGCGTCAGCCGGTACAAGTCGCTCCCCATCTTCATGAGATACAGCGTGTCGCGCTGCGGGTCGTAGTCGAGCCAGCTCAGGCCGCCGATCCCCTTCATGTCCTTCGGCGGAGCGAGCGGCGGGGACCAAGTCGCGCCGCCGTCGGTGCTCTCGACGGGTCCGGCTTTCGTCAGCACGAACAGGTGCCGCGCGTTCTTGCCGAAGATCGGGCCGTATTGAGCCTCTTTCACCGAGCCGATTCGTTTCCACGTTTCCGCCTTGTCGGTCGTGACGATCAGGCCGCCATCGACCAACCAGTAGAGCGCGCCTTCGTGCCACTTCGGCAATGCCTGAGCGCTGTTGGCTCCGACCGGACTGAACTCGCCACACGAATGATACGACCGAAAGCCGTCGGTGGTTCGCATCAGATGTGGGTTTTGCTTTTCTTTGCTCTTGGCCTGTGCGACGACGGCGGTCTGGTTGTCGAAGATCCATCCGGTGGCAAACCCCTTGCCGACTTCTGTGAACGAATGGCCGCTGTCATTCGAGGCCAATAACAAACCGCCCGCTTCGTGTTTCAAAGCCAAGACGAAACGCAATGCGGGATCGGTCCAATCGACCGCGCACCAGTCGATGTGTCCTGATTTGCCGTCCAACGATTTCCAAGTCGCGGCCTGATCGCCGCTGACCGAGATCGGAGCACCATAGACCAACGCCGTCACCATCCGCTGACTCTTGCCGGTTGGGTCGAGCAACCAGCAACCGGGCGTCTCGGTGCGACCTTTGGGCTGAGTCTCACTGACGCGTTTCCAGCTTTGTCCTTGATCGCTGGAGGAAAACATCCCGCGGTCGCTCAGATTGACCCAGAGGTCGCTGCTCTGGTGATCGACGACCACGCCACACAAACCACCGAAGCCGGTCTTCTCGCGCTGCAACAGTTCCGTCGCCACCGGCACCCAGTCCGGGTCCGCCGCTCGCGACACGGCGACGAGCGAGAACAGAAGAATCGAAAGGCCGAGAGAGTTCCTCATGGTCAGCTCCACTGGGTCAGAAGAAATAAATACAGATCAGAAAGATCGCCGGTCACGTCGATCGCAGCGAACGAACGCGTTGACTCGGAAAGATTCTACCGGTCCAATGCGATTCGACGCATCGAACTACGCCGATGATGGAACTGCTCGCCTAGTTCGGAACACCTGCCCTCTCGACCGACCGTGGGAGACATCAGATATGGCAACGACGGACACTCGATGGACCCGATGCTCGTGCGGCGAAGGAATCGCTCACGAAAGCCTCTCGCGGCGGACGCTGATTCAGGCCGGGAGCATCGGTCTCCTGGGACTGGGGATGAATCACGTCGCGGCCTTGCGTGCTGCTGACGGGAAAATGACGACGCCGACTGGCGGCACCGCGACGTCGGCGGTCTTCATTTTTCTCTCTGGTGGAATGTCGCAGCATGACAGCCTGGACCCAAAAACGGATGCTCCGGCTGGGATTCGTGGTGAGTTCTCGCCGATCGCGACTCGGACGCCGGGCGTGCAGATTTGCGAGCACCTGCCGATGCTGGCCGCTCGCAGCGAAAAGTGGAGTCTGATTCGCTCGCTGACGACGCCGTACAACGAACACTCGCAGGGGCACACTTCGATTCTCACCGGACGCACGCCGATGCCGGTGGGGTACAACGCCAGCAAACCGCAGTCGAGCGATTGGCCGTCAATCGCCTCGGTCGTCGGCAACGCCCTGCCGCGACGCAACAACAATCTGCCTCCGGCGGTCGTGCTCCCCGAACGGCTGATTCATAACACGGGACGAGTGCTCCCCGGTCAGTTCGGCGGCTTGATGGGCGGCCATCGCGATCCGTGGTTCATTGAAGCCTCGCCCTACAACGCGAAGTCTTATGGAGCGTATCCCGAATACGAGTTCCACTTCGTCCGCGGCCGCGAGCGGAATCCGAATCTGACGTTTCAGTCGCCGAACCTCAGCTTGCCTCAAGGACTCAGCCGCTCACGACTGGCGGATCGGGACGGGCTGCGCGGGTTGCTCGATCAACAACGTCACGAGTTGGAACAAGCCGCGTCGATCGAGTCGTTTGATCGACATCGTCAAGCGGCGATCTCTTTGCTGACCGACGCCAGCGTGCAGCGCGCGTTCGATGTTCACAACGCCGATCCGCAGACGCTCGACCGATATGGACGGAATGCCTTCGGCTGGTCATTGCTGATGGCTCGGCAACTGGTGCAGGCGGGAGTCAATCTGATCCAAGTGAATCTCGGCAACAACGAATCGTGGGACACGCACGAAAACAATTTCCCGTTGCTGCGCGATTGCCTGCTGCCGCCGACTGATCGTGGCCTCTCGGCTCTGCTGGATGACTTGCAGTCGCTGGGCTTGCTGGACGAAACGCTGGTCGTGATGTGCGGCGAGATGGGTCGCACTCCGAGGATCAACGCGGGTGGCGGCGCGAGCAAAATGGTCGGTCGCGATCATTGGGGAGCGGTGCAATCGGTCTTCATCGCAGGCGGCGGTGTTCCCGGCGGCGTCGTGGTCGGAGCGTCCGACAAGCACGGTGCCTACCCGGCTTCCGATGCTCAACTTCCTGAGAACCTCGCGGCCACGATCTATCATGCTTTGGGAATTCCCGACACCGCCACCTGGAAAGATGAAGTCGATCGCCCACACCACATTTATCACGGCGAGCCGATTCGGTTCGGCTGAGGACACGACGGCAATCAAAGTAACCCGAAGCGTCAGCGAGGGCGGACGCTCCAAATGACGATGGTCTTGAACTCGAAGTTCTGTGAAGCGTTCGCCCTCGCTGACGCTTCGGGTTACTTTTGCTCCCTCGCTGACGCTTCGGGTTACTTTTGATACCACTTCGAATCGAACAAACGAGTCGCCCATGTTTTCCATCCTTGACCAATCACTGTCCCCGACTGAACGAGTGGCTCGCCGCGAATGGCTGCGCGTGGGGGGCTTGAGCGCGTTGGGAGTTTCGCTGCCGCACTTGTTGCGAGCGGCGGAGGTTTCGACCTCGCGACCCAGCACGACTCCGAAACTGGCGGGGGAACTCGGTTCGACGTTCGGCAAGGCGAAGAACCTTTTGTTCCTCTGGCTTCAAGGTGGTCCGCCGCAGCATGAGACATTCGATCCGCGTCCTGACGCTCCGGTGGAGATTCGTGGTCCGTTTCAGCCGATCTCCACGAACGTCCCCGGCATTCAGTTCTGCGAGCTGCTGCCGCGCACCTCTTGCTACGCCGACAAGCTGGCGGTCGTGCGATCGCTCTCGACACGCGATGACAATCACGATGTCAGCGGCTACTGGTTGCTCACCGGTTATCCGTATGGACCCGGCAGCGCAAGACAGATCAAGCCAAACGATTGGCCGTACTTAGGCTCGGTCGTGAAGATGCTCAAGCCCAGCGAGAAGCTGCCCGCTCTGACATCGGTCTGGATTCCCGACATGATGCGGCTCAATGACAACGTGACTCCGGCCGGGCAGACGGCGGGGTTCCTCGGCAAGCTGTGGGAGCCGGAACGATTCGTCGGCGACCCGGCGTCGTCCGCTTATGAAATCGAGGGGCTGCGACTGATCGGCGATGTGACCAAGATCCGAGTCGATCGCCGTCGTGATGTCCTGAAGCAACTGGAGAGTCGATTCGATGAGACGCTGCGCGGCGGATCGGTCGCGGCGTGGGATCGACTCTCGCAGCAGGCGTTCGAGTTGGTGACCAACGGCGGTGCGCGAGCGGCCTTTGATCTCAGCAAAGAGTCTGACAAAACTCGCGACCGATATGGCCGATACACCTGGGGACAATCGGTGCTGCTGGCGAGACGACTGATCGAAGCGGGGGTGCGGTTGGTCCACGTCAACTGGGCGAGAGATCCCGGAGACAACGCGGTCGATAATCCGTTGTGGGACACGCACGCGCTGAACGCCGATCGGCTGCAAGACAATCTTTGTCCGCAGTTCGACGTGACGTTCGCCGCGCTGATGGATGATCTCTCCGAACGTGGCTTGCTCGACGAGACGCTGGTCGTGGTGATCGGCGAATTCGGACGGACCCCGAAGATCAATGCGAATGGAGGCCGCGATCATTGGGGGCACGTCTTCAGCTTCGCGATGGCCGGAGCCGGCATTCGCGGCGGACAAGTCATCGGAGCCAGCGACAAGAACGGCGCGTATCCCGCGACGGCACCGTTCACCGGCGGAGACCTGACGGCCACGCTGTTTCATTTGCTCGGTATCGATCCGAATGGATTCTTTCTCGACAACCTGAATCGCCCGCATCCGATCACGAAAGGCGAACCGATCGCCGCGATGCTGGCCAGTTCGCCGGCCAAGCTTGAGCTGTGCAAGTCCGAAGGAGATCCAGCTCTCGTGCCTCCGTTCGATACCAGCTTGCTGTTGGATACGGCCTTCCAATCCGAGCTGCCGTTGGTCGTCCCCGCGCCGCCGTCACGCGACAAAGGTTGGCGAGCGTTTCCGATTTGGAATCCGGAGATCGCGGGTGGCTTCGCGGTTCGGAAAGAAATCGGAGTGTCCGGGGCAGAGTCGCAGACGACGGTTTGCGTGGG
This sequence comes from Planctomycetaceae bacterium, assembly GCA_046156195.1. GTDB lineage: Bacteria > Planctomycetota > Planctomycetia > Planctomycetales > Planctomycetaceae > SXKJ01. The sequence goes on from JBJXEX010000040.1 coordinate 115,605, forward strand.
CTACGGATTGGAAGATGACTCGGCGGGATCGGTCATCGCTCAGGGTTCGCGAGCGTTGCTCGCGCAAGAGATTCGCAACGCTCGCGGTGGTCACTACACGTTGACGGTCAAGGTGACTGGCGTCGGCTCGTCCGCTGAGGAGTTCGATAAGACGTTCCTCGCGAACATGACGTGCCGCTTGATTCTGTTCCGCTTTCAGAACATCAACAAAGACCCGCGCACGGTCAGCGAGTTAGCCTCCGCCGAATTCCGGCCCTCGTTCGGTAAGACCGAGACCTTGAAGCTGGATCGCTTTCTCGGCTCGACGACGCCGGGCGCGAATTTCTCGATCGGCAACGGTCTTGGAGTCGCCCTCATCGTCGAGAAGAAGACTCCCGGATCACTGACGTTGCCTCGAAACGAATCTCACCGAGCGGGTCTGCACATCGAATCGGTCAACCTGGATTTCAATCCGCGCGTGCGAGATGAATCCGTCACAGTATGATCCCGCTAGCTTTCCACCGAGCTTGGCTCTTTGGTCTCTGCACAATTCTCTGACTTGGTTACCGACCATGACGACTCTCACGATTCCCGAACTTCTGGAACGGATCGAATACCCCGATAGCGATGGGCTGCCCATGTCTGACAACACGCTGCAATGGTTTTGGATGGTGCTCATCAAGGAGGGTCTGGAGCGACTGTTCCTGAATGATCCGAACGTGTTTGTCGCGGGGAACCTGCTGTGGTATCCGGTCGAGGGAGACAATCGCCTGCGGATCGGCCCGGACGTCATGGTCGCGTTCGGGCGTCCCAAGGGATATCGCGGTTCCTACCAGCAATGGCGCGAGGGGAATCAACCGCCCCAGGTCGTCTTCGAGGTGGTGTCGCCGTGTAATACTCTGGCGGACATCTTGGAGAAGGGGGATTTCTATGAGACCTACGGCGTCGAAGAGTATTACATCTTTGATCCAATCCGCGGCACATTGCGCGGCTACCAACGCCAAGAGTCCGCTTGGGTGGCGATCCCCGAAATGCAGAATTGGATCAGCCCGCGATTGCAGGTTCGCTTCCAACTCGTCGGCTGCGAACTCGTGCTGATCGGCCCCGATGGCCGTCAGTTCGTATCGCTCGCGGAGACCGACCAACAACGCCAGGAAGCCGAAGACCGCGCGACTCGCGAGACCATCCGTGCCGAACGGGCCGTGGCATACGCCGACCAAGAACAAGCTCGTGCCGACCACGAACAAGCCCGCGCCGATCAAGCACTAGCCCTCGCCGTTCAAGAACAAGCCCGCGCCGATCAAGAACAAGCTCGTGCCGATCAAGAACAAGCTCGTGCCGATCGTTTGGCCCAACGACTCCGGGCACTCGGGATTGATCCCGACCAATTGAAGTGAGGATCGAGCCATGACCAAAGTCATCTTTAGCGACTGGCAGATGGGCTTTCAAAAAGTGGCGTTCAATAAGCTGCTGCGTTCGAGATGCGGGCTGACTTTGTCTCAGGCCATCGACGCGGTCGGTACGGTCTTGAAGCGAAAGCCATTGGAATTGTCGGTTGCCGAACCGACCGAGGCCGCCGATCTCGTCCACGAAGCCGCCAAGCTGGGTGCCATTGGCCAAGTCGCGGCCGCATCCGCTGAACCACGGACATCGCTCGTGGGCTAACTGTTTCGATCCACATCACGGGACCGTCGATTGATTCGATTGATTGAGCCAGACTTCGGCGGATTGCGACAAGTTGCCGAAGACGACGTCGGCATCCCCATCGCCGTCGAGATCACCGACGGCCAGCGACTGCGAGTTGCCAGTGGCGAGTGCCGGGCCTTTGGTGAAGCGGCCACGTCCGTCGTTCTGCCAAGTGAAGCGCGGTCCCGAATCGCTCCATCCGCCGGCGATGGCCACGGCGTCGAGATCATGGTCGGCGTCGAGGTCCACCAGTTCGACCGCTTCGCACTTGCCGCTGCCGAGCAATTGCTCGCTGGGCTTGAAGCGTGCGTGACCGTCGTTGAACCAAACGCGATTGCCGCGATTGCCCGTCAAAAACAGATCGAGGTCTCCGTCGCGATCGAGATCGCCTAACGCCACGGAAGTCCCCTCATCGAGTTCGAGGGACTGTTCGCTGTCGGTGAAATGGCCGCGAGCGTCATTGAGATAAACACGGTTGTCGCCGCCGATGCAGGTCATCACCAGATCGGCGTCGCCGTCGCCATCCAAGTCGCCGAGCGCGACGCCGGTGTTTCCAATTCGTGGGATGTTTTGTCGATTGGCGAACTTGCCGGCTCCGTCGTTGATCCAAATCTCGACAGAGCCTTTCCAGTTCGAGAGGACGACGTCCAAGTCTTTGTCCCCATCCACATCGGCCAGCGCGACATCGTTCGACGAACTGGGGGGAAAGGATTGCACCGAGCGTTGAAACAACCCGCGACCATCATTCAGCCAGATCGCGTCTTCTTGATCGTCGGAGTTGCAGACGAAGGCATCCCGATCGCCGTCGCCATCCAAGTCCCCCAGCGCGAGGGCGAAGCTGGCGTTGTCGCCGAGTTGCTGGCCGCTGTCGGTGAAGTTCCCTTTTCCGTCGTTGCGAAGCATCACGCACGGAGCCTTCAGCATTGCGACGAACAGATCGAGATCGCCGTCGCCATCGAGATCGCCCAGCTTGAGTCCGGTGGCGCTCGTCACGGAGCGCAACAGTGCGGCAGGTAACAGTGCGGCGGGATCCAGTTTGAGCGGCGCGGCTGAGACATCTCGTGCGGATCGGTCCAAGACGTAGATCGTGTTCGCGTCAAAGTCGACGACGGCGAGTCGTCGGCCGTCCTGAGTGAGCGACATGACGCCAAAGTTCAGTCGGCGGAAACCGGACACCAACGGCTTCACCGACGCGGGCCGATCGGGCTGTGCGAGGTCGATTCGCAAGATCGCGTGGCCGTTGAACTCTGACACCAGCAGGCTGCCGTCGCCGGGGTCGAACACCATGTTGCCGATCGACGGAAGTGGCTCGGTGGGTCGATCGACAAGGCGTTGGCCATCGAACGTCGCCAATGAACTCGACGCGCCGCTGAACTTGGCGACGAAGAGTTCGTCGCGACCGAAAGCCAACGCATGGACTCGCGCGGGGCCTTCCGGCATCGTCAACAGCCGCTGAGGTGCCGCCATGTCAGAACCGAATTTCCAGATTCCACCGGTGCTCGGCGGCCCCCGTTTCGTGCCGCCGAAATCAGCCAACAGATACTCGTTTGGTTTCACGAGCGAGCCGCGATACCAAGTCGGTGCGAAGTGCGGACTGGTCGGGCCGTCGTCGCTGGGGGACATGTCGACTTCGCGGATCGACATGCCGCTCTTCAGATCGACTTCCGCAATCATCCCCAGGGTGCCGCGATGCACGAAACAGCGCTGCTCGTCGGGTGAAAAAGCGAACTCCCAGTCCGTGTTTTGCACGACGGCCTGATGTGTTCCGTCCGGCTGAACTCGATAGAGGCCGGGTGGCGGTGACTTGTCGTCGAGACGTTCGGGCATCGCGAAGTACAGCCGACCTTGGCGATCGAAACGAGTCGAAAACACTTTGCCTTCCGGCTTCACAACCTGGATCAGCTTCCATTGCGGGTCGTGGATCGTCAGCCCCGAGTCCGCCGGATTCAGAGGCGGCGGCAACACCGGGCCAGCGGCGGCTTTGGCGCGTGTCGCTTTCGGAGCCACGCTCATTGGCTCGGTGGATTTCACCAATGCGACGACACGGAAACCCTTCAACGCGGTCGCGAAGTCTTTTTCGGGGAAGATTCGGCTGTCGGTGACGTAGCGCTGCGACGAGCGCAGCCGTTCGCGCGGCGAACCATGGGATCCGCCCCGAACGACGGCAGGATGACGCGGGTCCAGTTCCCCGAGGGGATCCACGACCGCGTCCGGCGTGTAGGCCCGGCCGGCGTCCCAACACATTTCGTGAAGACTGCCGTGCATGTCATAGAGGCCAAAGGGATTCGCCGGAAACCGTCTGACTGGCCCAAACGCGGCTTTTCCCGATTTGTCCTGAGAACTCGCTTTCGTGGCGTCGAAGACCTCCCCAAACGAATACTTTGTCGTCGTGCCCGCTCGGCAGGCGAACTCCCATTCGGCATCGGTCGGCAGCCGATAGGTGCGGTGTTCCTCCTGGCTCAGCCACTCACAAAAGCGGCGTGCGTCTTCCCAACTGACGTTATTCACAGGCCAGTCATCGGGATTATTGAAGCCGTTCCAAAAGGCCGGCTTGCGTTGTTTCGTGTTGACGTCAAAAACCCCCAAGCCATCCGACTCGGCCTGAGTGATGTACTTCGTCGCGTTGACGAACTGGCGGAACTCGCCGACGGTGACCTCAGTGGTTCCGATAAAGAACGGCTTTGTCAGCCGGACTTTGTGTTGCGGCTTCTCTTGAGGCTGTGCGTGGGGGTCGTCGTCCGGCGCGCCCATCAGGAACTCGCCCGGCGGGATCAGGATCATCTTCGCGCCGACGCTGTTGGTCGTCTCGACCGTCGTGCCGAGATGCTTGGCCCACGCCTCTTGATGCGCGCGAGCTTGTTGGGCGTCGAAGGAAGCTTTGGCGGGCGGGGGGACGTTCGCAGCGGGCTTGGAGACAAGCTCGCGGATTTCGAGCTTGCGGAACTCGATCACAACGGAGCCGAGGCGGCCATCCAATTCCAGTGTCAGGGCTTTGACTTGATTGGTGGCAGTGTTCGAGATGCTCCCAATGAGTTGGCCGTTGACCTTTGAGTCGAGTTGCGGGCCGTTCGCGAGGACGTCCAGATCGAACCATTCTCCGTCAGGAGCAAGGCTGTGCTGTTTCATTGCCAGCCATTTCCAGTCGCCGGCTTGAGCGAGGCTGCCGCTGGAAATCTTGGAATTGCTGGGGGAGATTTCGACTTGATAGCGATAAGCATTCGGCACGCGCGAGCCGAAATAGAGGCCGCCGTGGCCAGGCCCGCGCAACCGCACTTCGGCATGGAGTTGGAAGTTCTCGAAATCTCTTCCCACAAACGTCAACAACCCTCGGCCGCCCTTCTCCACCGAGCACACGAGCATTCCATCCTTGACCTCCCACTTTCCGTTTCCCTGCGGCCGGCCCCAGCCGGTCAGATCCTTGCCGTTGACGAGCGGCCACTCGCCTTGTTTCACCCACTTCGCGCCGACGATCTGACCATGATGGCCGTTGCCGGAGGAGTCTTTCAATTTAGTGCCGGAGCCTTCGTCGAAGTGATAGAGCGCGAGTGTGTGCTGATCCGCGACGAAGCGTTGAGCGGGTTTGAAGTCCTGGTCATAGCGCGCGAACTTGGCGATGCTGAGTTCGTGCAGGCGACCTTGAAAGTAGTAGTTGGGGCTTCCTTTGTGCAGGCCCGCGCCCAACCAGGCATGCGTTTCTTCGACGTCTACCGGTCCTTTGGTCCTGGGCCTGCGATCGACGAGTTTGCCATTGAGGAACAATCGACCTTCCTGATCATCGGCCACGAAAGCCAAATGCACGAGTCCCGTTGTCGTGGGCGATTCCAAGAAGCCTTGCAACGTCGGATCGTTGGCGAACCAGTTCTTTTTCCCGACATTCAAGCTGCAATACGCCTTCCCGCCGAGAGTCACCATCATCGTGGAAGCCTTCGGTTCAATCGCTTCGACCCAGGCTTCGATCGTCACCGGCTCGGTCTGATCCCGCTTCAAAGTGGGGATCAAAACGTAAGTGGACTTGCCGTCGAACTCCAACGCGAAGTCGGCTTGGTGAGGGCTTGCGGCTGGCTTGCGAACGCGGCGGGAGACGTACAAGTCAAAGTCACCTGAGCCACCGGATCTGTCACTCGCGAAAATCAACTCGCGCCCGTCGTCGGACAGGCAGGCTCCGATTTCGTTCGCCGAACTGCTGACGATCGGTCCGAAGCGGACCGGCTCTTGCCACGGTTCTGCCGTCGAGGGGCGAGTTGTCAGCCACAGATTGAATTCCTTCGTGCCGCCGCCGTGTCCATGCACCGAATGAAAGAGGAGCACACGTCCGTCCTTGGAAAGCCAAGTCGCGCGGACCCCTTCGCCGCTGTTGACGGGACCGGGAACACGAATCGGGTCAGACCAAGGTGCGTTCGTGTCTGGCCGCGACAGGCTGTAGAGGCCGTCCCCTTGCCGACCGTTCGACAGAAGAAGCGTCAGACCGTCGTTCGACAGCACGGGAAACTGCGCCGGGACACCGGCTGCGGCGAGGAACTGCGGCGGTAACCAATCGGCTTGGGGTGATGGTCGAGTCGATTCATAAAGTTGTTGTGAGAAATTCCGCGCCTTCCAAGTGACGAATATCCAAGTCCGCTCATCGCGAGAAATGAACATGTCCGCCATCGGTCCCGAAAACTCGAAAGCGCTGCCAATCGACTTGGCCGGGTTCCAAGGTTTGTCTGGTGTCTCGCGTTCGGCGATCCAAGCCCGATCTTTCTTGGCGGCAATGCCTCGCTCGAACCACAATCGTTTTCCGTCGGCTGAAAAGTGCGGTGACGTCTCCGGCCCCGCCGTATTCACTGCCGGACCGAGATTCTCCGGGTTCGTCCATTCCCAATCGGACGAAGTGAGCATCTCCTCCGCGAAGTTCGCCGACGGCTCCGGATCGGCAACGGTTTCCTGCTGCGTACCGGCAGGCGACTTTGCCGCGAGCCGGGCTTCCTCTTTGGGATTCAGAGCCACTTCATTCGGCTTCGGCGTTTCTCGATTGGCCACGATCGCCCAGACAAATCCGATCATTCCAATAAGGAACAGACTCGCCAGCACGATCCGCGACTTGCCGCGCGGCACCATCGAACTTGGCGAACCGGACGGCGCTCGCCCCCGGACGCCTGCAGTTTGATACGCAATCGTGTCCGCGCTCATGTCCGGTGGCAGGACGTCGGTTTGGTCCGGCTCACTCACCCGAAGCGTGAGCGAGGGCGGACGCTTCACACGACCTGGAGTGACCAGCGCGGTGTCGTCCTCGCCCTCGCCCTCGCTCACGCTTCGGGTGAGTGGGTCGATGCACTCCCCCGCGATGAACCGCGCGAGCGCCTCCGCAAAGTCCGCCGCGGTCGCGAACCGGTCTGCCGGGCGGCGAGCGATCGCTTTCCAGCAAATTGCTTCCAACTGCGGATCGACGTCGCCACGAATTTCGCTCGGCCGAATCGGAGCTTCGTGAATCAGCTTGAACAACACGCGAGTCACGCCGCCCGAATGGATCGGCTGCCCGGCGAGCAATACATACAGGATGGCTCCCAGACTGTAGATGTCCGACGCGGTGCCGACCTTTTCGTGATCCGCTTCGGCCTGCTCCGGCGACATGTAGGCCGGCGTGCCAACAATCGCGCCCGACTGAGTGACTCGCGCATCGGCCTCATGCGCCATCCAAGCCAACCCGAAGTCCATCAAGATCGGCTCGCCAGTGCGGTCGATCATCACGTTGGCCGGCTTCAGGTCGCGATGAATGACCCCCGCACGATGAGCCTCATCCAGTGCGAGAGCCAACTTGCGAATCAAATCCGCGATCTGCCGCGGGGTGAAGATCCGGCCCGTGAGCGGCACGGCGCTAGCCGCCGGTTTCGAGTCGCCTGAACCGGCGGCTAGCGCCCTGCCGCTCACACCGCGATCGCTCAATTCAGTTCCTGCCGTTTGCTCCCGTTTGATGACCTGAGCCAGCGACTCGCCGTCGATGAAGGCCATCGTCAGATAGTGCGTTCCATTCTGCTCATCGACATCGAAGATCGGGCAGAGATTGCGATGCAGCACCGACGCCATCGTCCGCGCTTCGCGGCGAAACCGCTCGATCAACTGGAATTTGTCATCGAGATCGAACTTGGGAATCTTCAAGGCCACTCGCCGTCCCAACCGCAAGTCTTCGGCCAGATACACGACTCCCATGCCGCCCGAACCCAGCACACGCTCCACACGATACCGGCCGAACAACGTGCCGAAGGGAGACGCTGCTGCGCTCAATCCGCTTGGAGCGGGTTCGATCAGACGGGCGCTGGCCGACTCGATCGGCGGGGCCGCTGGACGCAAGAGAATCGTCTGCCCTGTGTCACCCACTTGTCCGGTGATCATCGGAGAATCACCGGCTGGCCGCGGCTCATTGGGGTCCGCGGGCAACACCGCGGCCAGGTCCGAACACAAATCCGTCGCCGGCTGTTCTAGAAAATCGCCCGCCTCCCCCGCGCGGTTCAGCAGCCGCTCGACCCGCTCTCGCAGAGCCGGATCGCCGACACACGCCTCGTCGAGATACGCCTGCCGCGCCGTCTCGTCGTCGATCTCAAACGCAGCGATCAAGAGGTCGCGTTCGTGCATAAATCTTCGCCCCTGTTGCTTGGCGAGGTTTCCGCTTGGCTCAGAATACTCATGCGTGGGGCGACTCGTGAACCAACCTCGCGCGAGCCATCTCACGCCACGGCTTGTCGAGCAGCGGCAACAAACCGTTTGCCGGACGCGAGCCTCCTCGTTGAATCGCACTCAGCAGCATTGAGACTTCAGACGATATGCGGTGGTCACTCACCGAAACAATAGAGGTGCCCGTTCGTCCGCAGATAGAGCCGGTTGCCGACGATGGCGGGAGTCGCGAAGGCTTTCTCGCCGAAGTCGGCGGAGTGCAGCGTGCGGCATTCGCGATCGGCGCTCAGGACCGTGAGCCGGCCCTCTTCATCAATCAGAAATACCTTGCCGTCCCCCGCCACTGGTGAGCTGTAATAATCGTCAGTCCCGGAGGCTCGGCCTTGTTTGAGGTGCTTGCCGTTCTTCAGGTCGAGGCACGCGAAGATGCCGCCATCCTTGATCGTGAAGACGAAGTCTCCCACCGCAACCGGCGACGAGCAGAACGGCACGAGCTTCCGTTGCTTCCACACCAAATGGGTTTCGGTCGCCTCGCCCTGCGCTCCCGGTTTGATCGCGACGATCGAGTTCTGCCCCTGCTCGAACAGCGTGCGAAAGTATTCGTACTCGGCTTCGGTCAGCGAGCCGTCTTTGTTGCGATCCACCTGCGGGAAGCGTTGCTTGATGTCCCCTTTGGGAAGCTCGTCATTCTCCAGCGTGCCGTTGCCGTTCTTATCGAAGTCGGTCTTGATGACCGAGAACGGCTGCACCGAGATCCGCTCCGTCTCATCGCCGCCAGCCGCCCAGCCTCCTGTGATCAGCGTTCCCGACTCGGTCAGGAACGGGCTGAGCGACACCATTCGCGAGATGCCGCGCACCGTCCACAGTTCTTTGCCACTCTCAAAGTCGTAGCCGACAACTCGCAGCGTCGCGGCGATCACGATCTGCTTCCGGTCATTCACCGTCAGAATCAGCGGCGTGCAATAGTTGCGAGGGAACTCCGCACGATCCGTTCGCCATAAGACTTTTCCGCTTCGCTTGTCATACGCGGCGAGAAACGAATCGGTGTCGTGGTCCTGACACACGATGACGCGGTCCTCAACGATCTGTGGTGAGCTGCCCGCCCCGAACTCGTTCTTGAACGGTCCCATCGGGACTTTCCAAAGCTCGCTCCCGTCGCGGTCGTAGCAGAACAGCCCGCAACTGCCGAACAGCGAGACCACTCGCTCATCATCCGCGGATGGGCTGCACTGCGCGTGACTGCCGATGCCATGCACGGCTTCGAGCTTCTCGTGCGGAGCGATCTTCTCCCACAGCGTCTTGCCGGTCGCTCGGTCCAGCGCGATCGTCACCAATTGCTTGTTCTTCTCGGCGGTGACGTAAATCCGATCACCGATGACTACCGGCGACGAATGGCCCGGAGCCAACTCGATCTTCCAAACGACATGCTTATCCGGTGCGATTTCCGTCGGCAGTTTCGATCCAGCCGCCGCTCGTCCCGATCCCCCCTCACCTCGGAACCGCGACCAAACTTCGGCGGCACTGGTTGACGCCGTCGCCGACGAAACGAGGATCAGCAAATAGAGTCCGAACAGATTCGACCGTCTCATGGAAAAGCTCCGCAGTGATTGGAAATCCGGTTTTGGGGGCGGCATGATGGGACGCCGCTACAGCGAAGAGCAAGCTCGCCAGCACCACCTCTGGCCGAAAGCCGATCGCCGAAAGCCGATCGCCGGAAGCCGATCGCCGGAAGCCGATCGCCGGAAGCCGATCGCCGTAATACCGTTTTTAAGATCTTTCGATTGAATTCAAAAACGGAATAACGGCTATCGGCCGTCGGCTTTCGGCCGAGCAGAAAGAACTCACATGACTACCGCACGCCGATTGCGCGAATTGCTGGCCCGACCGGGAATCATCAAGACGCTCGCACCACATGATGTTTTCACCGCGCGGCTGCTGGAACAAGCGGGTTGCGAAATGTTGTTCTTGGGGGGCTTCGGCGTGTCGGCCAGTGTCTTCGGTTGGCCTGACGTCGGCTTGGTCACTCTGTCGGAAATGACCGAGGCGGTGCGACGGATGGCTTCGCGAATCTCGATCCCGCTGGTTGCTGATGGGGATACGGGACACGGCGATCGACTCAACGTCGCTCGCACGGTGCGTGACTTCGAGCAAGCGGGCGCGGCGGGCATCCTGCTGGAAGATCAAGTCAGCCCCAAGCGCTGCGGGCACTTCATCGGCAAGCAAGTCATCCCGGCCGACGAGATGCTCGGCAAGCTGCGTGTTGCACTGGATGCTCGCCGCGATCCCGACTTCGTGATCTTCGCCCGCACCGACGCGCGCGCGATCGAAGGACTCGATGCGGCAATCGAACGCGCCTGTCGTTACGGAGAACTCGGAGCGGATGTCTGCTTTATTGAAGCACCGCGCAGCCGAGACGAATTGGCTCGCATCGGTCGCGAGGTGCCGTATCCGCAACTCGCCAACATGCTGTTGGGAGGAGCGACTCCGATTCTCGGTGCCGAAGAGTTGCAGCAACTCGGCTTCAAGATCATGGTCGATCCGGTCGCGACGCTGCTTTCCGCCGGAGCAGCCGTTCGCAAACTGGCCAGCACGTTGCTCGATCAAGGCCGAGTCGATTCGCTCACAGGCGAATTCCTGACCTTTGACGACGTGAAGCAGACGCTGGGCTTGGCGGAGTTTCTGGACGAATGAAGCAGGCGAGCGTGGGAACGAAAGCAAATAAGATGACACCGCCACATTGTGCAATTGGTACGTCTCTGATGGCGAAATTCCGCGTTGGATGGTACGACTTCGCCGCGTTGGCGCTCAAACGCTTTTCGAGACGACTCCCCATGAACGACACCAAGTAGGGTACACATCATGCCTGGATTGGTTGTGCTGGCTCCTCCCGCTCAAGGGGCGAGTTATTCGCTGAACCCGCAACGCGAATCGGTGATCGGTCGCGAGGGATACTGCGACATCGTGCTGATTAAGCGGACGGTCTCACGCAAACATGCCCGCGTCTTTTTCGACGGGCAGCAGTATCAAGTGGAAGACTTGGGCAGCTCGCACGGCACGTTTCTGAACGGTCGCCGCGTCTCCAAGGCCACGCCTCTGAAGGATGGCGATCGCATCAACATCTTTGACGTTCCGATCGCGTTCTGTGCCACTGCGGTTCCGCTGGTGGATACCTCGCAGTTCATGTTGGGTCAGACTCATCCCATGACGCCGCTGCCTCCCACGCGCACGCAGACGGCGACGCTGGGCTACAGCAATCGACTGCACAGTCTGCTGGACATCACTCGCCGATTGGGCAGCAACTTGATGGTCGAGGAACTGTTTCCGCGCGTCTTGGACTTGCTGTTCGACATCTTTCCGCAGGCCATTGTCGGCGAGATTCAATTGGCCGATGCGGCGGGCGAGCTGACTCCCGTGGCGATGAAGCATGGCCGTGACGACGACAGTTCGATCATCACGCGAGTGCCCGTCGGCAATGATTTGGCCAATCAGGTGCTGCTGACCGGGCTGCCGTTGGTGAAGTCGGTTGAATCGGGTGACGAGGAATCGGTGCTGGATGTCGCCGGCTCCAACACGCTGTGCGTGCCGATCATCGGGCCGTCGCGAGCCAAGCTGGGGACGATCCTGTTTGAGACCGATGACGACCATCGCGTCTTCACGGAAGAGGACGTCGAATTGATTGGGACGATCGGCATTCTGACCGGACAAGCGATCGAGTATGCGAAGGCTCACACGGCCGTCTTGCGATTGGATCAAACGCAACGGCAGCTCGACACCGCTCGGCAAATTCAGATGCGGATGTTGCCGCGTCAGCGTCCGACCCTGCCGGGATACCTCTTCGAGAGTCATTACGAACCGGCCAACAGCGTTGGCGGCGACTACTATTTTTGGGACTCGCTGCCGGACGGTCGCGTGATGATGGGGATCGCCGATGCGTGCGGGAAATCGTTGCCGGCCGCGTTGCTGATGGCCCAATTCGCGTCCGAAGTGCGGCACTGCCTGGCAACCGCCGAAACGCTCAAAATGGCACTGCACTCTCTGAACTTATTTGTCTGCGGCCTGGACGAAGGCTTTATCACGTTCTGTCTCTGCTTGCTCGACGCGAATACGCATTTGCTGACGGTGATGAACGCCGGACATCCCACGCCGGTCGTTCGCCATCACGACACGGGCGAGGTGGAATCGCTGGCCAACACGAAATCGAGTTTGCCGCTGGGGATCTCGCCGAACGAGAAGTTTCATCCGATGCACATGCTGGTTCGGCCGGGAGACGAGATCTTCCTGATGACCGATGGGCTGATCGAAGCGATGTCTCCCGACAGCAACCTGTATGGCTTCTCGCGTCTGTCGAAACAAATTGGACCATCACAACCGAGCTTGCCCGCTCGGTTCGCCGCGATCATCGCCGACGTCGCCGACTTCCGAGCGACTCGGAGTGCGTCCGACGATCTGTGCCTGCTGGGGATCGCTCGTGAACTCGCTTGAGCTTCGCTGGCCGACCGGCGAGATGCTCGTCATGCTGCCGCCCCGTTGCGAGCCAAGGACGTAGCCGCGTTCGCCAGAACGCGGGTTCGCTCGCCAAGACTTTGAATTTGAGGTGACATCATGGCGAATCGGTGTTATCTGGCAGTCGATCTAGGAGCCGAAAGCGGCCGAGTGGTTGCGGGTTTGTTTGACGGACAGCGCGTGCAGTTGGATGAGCTGCATCGCTTTCCCAACGGAGCGGTCAACGTCGGCGGAACGCTCCGCTGGGATGTGCTGCGGCTGTGGGCCGATATCCAGAACGGACTCAGCTCGGCGGCCACCAAGTTTGGATCGGCGATCGCCAGCGTCGGCGTGGATACCTGGGGCGTCGATTACGTCTTGCTGACCAAGACCAACGAGATGCTCGGAGCGCCGTTTCATTACCGCGATGTCCGCTCGCGCGGGATGCTCAATCACGCGCTCACGAAGGTCTCGCGCGGCGACATCTTCGCGGCGACCGGCTTGCAGTTCATGGAGATCAACACGCTCTACCAACTGCTGGCGATGAACCAGTCGAACGCCGAACTCATGCGAATGGCGGACGTGTTCCTGATGATGCCCGACTTCGTGAATTGGTTGCTGTGCGGCAGCCGAGTCGTCGAGTTCACGAATGCGACGACCACGCAGTGCTTCGATGCCACGCAACGAACGTGGGCCTTTGACATGCTCAAGCAGTTGGAGATTCCGTCGCACTTCTTCCCGGAAGTGATCGCGCCGGGCACGAAGCTCGGCCCGTTGCGTGACGATGTTTCGCGGCGCACGAATCTTGGCCGGATCAACGTCGTCGCGCCGGCGACTCACGACACAGGGAGCGCGGTCGCGGCAGTGCCAACTGATAAAACCGGCTCGCCGAACTGGGCCTACATCAGTTCGGGAACGTGGTCGCTGATGGGTGTCGAAGTGCAACACGCGGTGCTCACGCCGCGAGCGTTGCAACTCAACGTCACCAACGAAGGGGGGATCGACGGCACTTATCGGCTGCTCAAGAACATCATGGGCCTGTGGCTGGTGCAAGAATGCCGCCGCTCGTTCGAGCGGCATGGCCGCCCGCTCGATTACGGGCCGATGGTCCAACTGGCGAACGCGGCGACGCCGTTCGCATCGCTGATCGACCCGGATGATCCGCAGTTCCTCAGCCCGGATGACATGCCGACCGCGATTCAAAACTTCTGCCGACAGACCAATCAACCGGTGCCCGAGTCCGAGGGACAACTCATTCGCTGCTGTCTGGAAAGCCTCGCGCTGAAGTACCGCGTGGTGCTCGGCTGGATGGAAGAGCTGACCGGTGTGCCGGTCGAAGTCATTCACATCGTCGGCGGCGGGACGAAGAACGAGTTGCTCAACCAATTCACCGCGAACGCCTGTGGCCGACCGGTCGTGACCGGTCCCGTCGAGGCGACCGCGCTGGGCAACGTGCTCGTGCAGGCTCGCACATCGGGTGAGATCGGCTCGCTGTCCGACATCCGCGAGGTCGTGCGGCGGTCTTGCGAACTCAAACAGTACGAACCGGCGAACGTGGCCGACTGGCAAGCGGCGAACGCTCGGTTCACGGAGTTGCTGAAGCGGCCGAAGAGCTAAGCGGTGGCCCCCTGCGCTCGTAGTGACCCGATTTATCGGGTCGGGTTGCGTGTCGTTTTCTCGTTCCCACGTTCCGCGTGGGAAAGAGAGACCCCATAAATGGGGTCACTACGAGCGCGGGGGCGCACTGGGTTCGACCGGCACCCGAGCGGGTGCCGCGGATGTTTCTTTCGCGGGGACTTCCGACTTGGAAACTTCATGAACGGGTCGTCCACCGAATCCTTGCGGGCTGGCGGCCATGCGCAGCCAACCCTCGATCCGCGTGGGGTCATAGCCCACGACGAACGCGACTAAGGACAGCGATCCAGCCAACCGGGCATATTGTCCGGGAGTGCCATCTTTGAACGGGTCGTCCATGGCGACGTACAGCCCCGCGATCAAACACAGATAGGCCACGAAGCCTCGCATCGTCGCGGCCAGCGGGTTCTCGGATAAGAAGGCGACACGTCGCGCCGGCATCCTCTTAACCTCCGACTCTTCCATGCTCGACACCACCGCATTGCTGACACAGCCGCCGAGGAAGGCGGAGATCAGCGTCAGCAACGCCATGTTCGTCGGGCTGTAGCAAATCAACGCTCGGAAGAATGACCAAGCATCTGGCAGCACGTCGTGGTTCGCCATCGCCTTGGTGAAGACTTTCTCACCGGCCTTTCCCAACTGCTTTTCCATCGCGTGTGGGGCAAGCACCACACGCTGCTCGATGGACTCCAACAGCAACCCGGCCGCGTACAACAAGACCCAAGCCACCAGCGAAACCATGCAGACAACAACTTGTCGAACGGGGATGTTCTTCATGCCAATTCCTGTTCATTGCTCTGTGAGCCGATGGCGCTAGCCACGGGCCTCGGTGAGTGACGATTGACGGCGAATCGCCCGACGCTTGTGCAACCCGTGAATCGCCCGACGCTAGCGCGTTCGGCTCACATCGCCAGCGGCTGCGACAACGTAGTTCTCAATGCCTTCGGTCGTGCATTGGGACAACTCCCCGCGATCAGCAATGTTTACCAAGCCTGCGACTTGTCAGTGCGACTGACAGTTTCGGCGCGCTCGGCACAATTGGCGCAAAGGGTTGTTCTGGAAGAGTCCGATTTCCCTGATAGTCGCGCATGATCGGTGTCATGCGGCGTTCAACGTCAGACTCGAAATCGACTCGCCATGAATTCGATGAATCCAATGTCACCCGTTTGGCGGGCATCGTGCGCAGGCTCCGTCCGCGGCTGGCTGCTCGCTCTGTGCCTGGTGGTTCCGGGTTGTCGCCTGACGAACGAGTCTCACCGCCAACAGTATTCTGACCTGCCGGCGGAATCCGCCGCTTATGGGCACTCCAACCCAACGCAGGAAAACGGGGCGGCGGACTGGCCGGTGCAGCAAACCAGCGTGGCCGCGACTCCGCGAGAACTGTGCAAGGTGACGCTGCCTCGGTACGTCATCGAGGCTCCCGACATCCTGTTGATCGAAGCGGTCAACAGCCTGCGTTTGCCCGAGACACCGTTGCGGCCAGGCGAGACGTTGATCGTGCGCGTGGCCAACACGATTCCCATCGATCCGCTGGAACCGGAAGTCGCGAAGCAATTCAAGCAGATCAACGGCGCGTTCCCGATTCAAACCGACGGGATCATCGACTTCGGGCCGGAGTACGGTTACGTCGCGATCGCCGGGCTGACGGTCCCTCAGGCGCGGCAGCGGATCGAGCAACATCTCAAGCAAACGCTGATCAGTCCGCAGGTGTATGTGAACGTCGCGGCCGAGCAAGCTCGGCAGCACATCGCGGGCGAGCATCTGGTGCGACCGGACGGCACGGTCTCGTTGGGGATTTACGGCAGTGTGTATCTCGCGGGCATGACCCTGGATGAAGCTAAGGCGCATCTCGAACGATGTCTCTCCGCGCATATTTACCGGCCGGAGATCAACGTCGATGTGCTCGCCTATAATAGTAAGATTTATTATGTCATTACTGACGGAGCCGGGGCGGGTGAGCAAGTCTTCCGGTTCCCCTGCACGGGCAACGAAACGATTCTCGACGCGGTCTCGCACATCAACGGCTTGCCGACCGTCGCCTCGAAGAAGCACATCTGGATTGCCCGACCGGCACCACCCGAACTGGGACGCGATCAAGTTCTGCAAGTCGACTGGGACGCCATCGTGCGCCGCGGTCAAACGACGACCAACTACCAAGTCCTTCCCGGCGACCGCATCTATGTCCGAGCCGAACACATGGCGACCCTCGACACCGCCGTGGCCAAGTTCATCTCGCCGTTCGAGCGAATCTTCGGCTGGACGCTGCTGGGCAACGGCACCGTCCGAGCCTTGCAAACCGGATCAGGCGGCGGAGTCGGCATCAACTAAAAACCGCGAGTGCTGCGGATCGACGTGGCACTCCGAAGGGAATTCCTTATGCCACGCATCTTTTACCACTTGGCGATCATCGCTCTGCTGTTCGCTGTCTTTGCCGATTCGGCCTCCGCGCAATACGGCGGCTCGCGAGCGGGCAAAGGCTTCGCGAACACACGCTCGCCGATCAGTCGGCCGACGATCAGTCCTTATCTCAATCTGTTGCGGCAGGGGAATCCCGCGCTGAACTACTACGGACTCGTCCGACCCGAACAAGAGTTTCGCGCCGCGAACGTCCAATTCCAAAATCAGTTCAACGACGTGCGGTCCAAAGTGGATGAGCTGGAGAAACAAGAGGACACGTCGAATCTCGGAGTCACCGGACATCAGGTGCGCTTCTTGGCCGATCAGACCGGCGGATCGGGCAGTGTGCGGGGCACCTTGTCCGAACGAGACCAACGATCCGAGAAACTCCCGCCAACTCCCGGTAGCCGCATCGCTCCGACCGGACACGGAGCCTACTTCATCAATCATGGAACCTATTACCCGTTCCCGAATCGCTAGTGCTGGGGTCGTGGGCGCGACGTTTAACCCCAACGCCAACGGCGTGGGCGAGACGTGGAGTTACGAGTCACGTTTGCGCGCACGCCGATGGCGTGGCGGTTAAACGACGCGGCGAAGCCGCAATGTGGCTCGACGCTCCGCGTCGAGAATCGCGACGCGGAGCGTCGCGCCACAATGCGCGCACGCCGACAAGAACCTGAGAACTAGTAGTACATCCCGGTGACTCGACAACCTGCTGAAGGAGCAACTCATGTTTTTTAGGAGCGTTCGCGCTGCGGGAGTCGCCGCATTGTTCGCCGCGTCCGCTCTGTGCTCGTCACCGGGAGACGCGGGGGACAAATACAATTGGTATCCCAAGAAGAGTCAGCGTGAGACGCTGCATCCCGGCGATTGCCAATTCGGCTACTACGGTACGAATTGGCGGGCCTGGCCCGAAGGCTGCGATCGCGGCAACGGCTGTGCGAATCGGTTCGCTCCCGCGCTACCGTCGTCGATGACTCCGCAGCCGATGACTCCGTCATTGATGACTCCGCTGCCGACGATGCCCGCTCCAAGCTGGTCGACTCCGCAGTTCCCCAATTCTCAGAATCCGTGGTCACAGTTGCCGCCAGTGCCCCAAATGGGACCGGACCTGCGAGTCCCGCAGTTGCCGCCCCCCGGATACATACCACCACACTACGGGCCGGTGCCGATGTTCCCGCCAGCTCCCGGTTCTCCGTTGCCTCCGTTGGAGTCGGTCCCTCCCGCCGCTCAGCCGATCCCGAACATTCCCGCTCCCGTCGACCAACGAGTCCCGGTCCCTCCGATGCCGACGACGCGAGTCGCCCCGTCACGCGGAGCCACTCCAGCAGTCGTCCCAGCCGGAGGATCGGCTCGCAGTGTTCCGGCCACGCTCTCGCCGCCAGACTTTGGTCCGTCGTCGATTCAGCCCATGAATTACTCCGCACCACGCCGCTCGGACAGTTCCGTACCGAAGCCACTGATGGAGACCGCGCCTCGCCGCAATGGGCCGGTGATGTTGTTGCCGCCGGAGTTTTGAAAAGGCGAACGGCATCAGCGAATGAGGCCATCCAATTGCCCGATGAGTCGCTGTCGTGCTCCGTCACTCGGCAGTGCCAATTGCCCGTCCTCGAAGAGTCCAGTTGCGTGCAGCCAAGCGGCAAATTCGGGGGCCGGTCGCAATCCAAACAACCGGCGCATCGCCGCCGCATCGTGGTAGCTGGTCGATTGGTAATTCAGCATCACGTCGTCCGAACAGGGGACGCCCATGAAATAGTTGCACCCCGCCGCCGTCAAAAGCATCAACAAATTGTCGGCCGAGTTTTGGTCCGCGTCCGCGTGATTCGTGTAGCAAACATCGCATCCCATCGGCAGACCCAGCAGCTTGCCCAGAAAGTGATCTTCGAGTCCCGCGCGGATGATCTGTCGCTCGTTGGCCAAATACTCCGGCCCGATGAATCCCACCACGCTGTTGACCAAGAACGGCTCGAACACGCGAGCGACTCCGTAAGCCCGCGCCTCCAACGTGACTTGATCGACCCCGTGATGAGCCTCTGCCGACAACGCGCTCCCCTGCCCCGTCTCGAAGTACATCACGTTGTGCTGGCCGGAAGCCGATGGCCGACTGTCAACAGCCGTCATGCCGTTTTTCCCAATCCCTCGAACCGCATGATGCTCCCACATCCGCTCCCGTCCCTCACGCAACAACGACAGCGACACTCCAAACGACTGATTCGCCTTTTGCGTTCCAGCGATCGACTGAAACAACAGATCCACCGGCGCGCCTCGTTCGAGCGCCGCCAACTGCGTGGTGATGTGAGCCAGACAACACGACTGCGTTGGCACGCCCAGTGTTTCGATCAGCCGCTGCAACGTGTGCTCGATCGCCGCGACGCACTCGACCGATTCGGCCGCCGGGTTCACGCCGATCACCGCGTCGCCACAACCGAACAGCAGACCATCCAGCGCGGAGAGCACGATCCCGCGCAAGTCGTCACTGGGATGATTCGGCTGCACGCGAATCGCCAGCACACCCCGCTCGCCCAGAGTGTTTCGGCAGCGCGTCACGTTGCGAATCTTCGCCGCCGCCAACACGAGGTCTTGGTTGCTCATCAACTTCGCGACCGCCGCCGCCATCTCTGGAGTGATCGCGAATCGCAATCGTTTCAGCGTCGCTTGGTCCGCACGCTCCGACAGCAGGAACTCGCGGAACTCGCCGACGGTCAGTGATTGGAGTTCCGCGAAACCGACGCGGTCGTGAGTG
Source organism: Planctomycetaceae bacterium (assembly GCA_046156195.1). GTDB lineage: Bacteria > Planctomycetota > Planctomycetia > Planctomycetales > Planctomycetaceae > SXKJ01. The sequence continues at coordinate 135,175 of JBJXEX010000040.1, forward strand.
CCGAGGATCAGACTCGAGACATCGTCGTGATCGGGATCAATCACCGGGTTGTTGACGATCTCTGCGAGCGTCACGTCGGCGAGTGCCCACTTCGCCGCGACTCGTTCGCGCACGCTCGCCGCCGCGAGGCCAGCCAGTTGGTCGCCGGATTTCTCTTCGTTCGCTTTCGCCAATAACTCGCGCAGGTCCGCGAAAACGAACGACTCATTCCGAATCGAAGCACGATAGGACATAACAGTTCTCGCTGGTGATGAAAGGCAACGCTTCCATTGAACTGACACTTGGCCACTGACAGGAGGCAGGGGCAGAACAAAAACGAATCACATCCGCGAGGGCCGGACGCAACGACTGATTCATTCCGGTTCTTTCTGTCCGCTTCTTTCTGTCAAATTTTGCCTTTGTCGAACAGAAGACAAGTGTGTTGCCTACATCGGGAAGTCTCGGTCTAGGAAATGGTCCGACAAGGAAATGGTCGGCATCGTCGGCAAAAGACGGTTCGGATAAGTTCCGTCAGAGTCGTCTGAAACGGCAGTCTTCCTCGGATTCTGTCGCGTCCCTGCTTGATGGATTCGATTACAGAGACTTCTCGACCAAACTCTTCGCGACGATCTTACGACAGCATTCCGAACACTTCCTCCAGCCCTGATTGACCTCCCGATGCCAACCATTTCGCGTGATGAACTCGCCGAAAAGTATCTCGCTCAGTTGCCGTACCCGCCGTACCCGGTGCAGGAGGAAGCCTTGCTGTCGTGGTTCACGGCGGAGAAGGGTGTGCTGGTGTGTGCTCCGACCGGGACGGGGAAGACGCTGATCGCCGAGGCGGCGTTGTTCGAGGCTCTGCACACTAACACGATCGCTTACTACACGACGCCGCTGATCGCGCTGACCGAGCAAAAGTTTCGCGAGATGCAGGCGGCCGCAATCCGCTGGGGCTTTCAACCGGATGACGTGGGACTCGTGACCGGCAATCGTAAAGTGAATCCCGAAGCGCGCGTGCTCGTCGTCGTCGCGGAGATTCTGCTCAACCGGTTGTTGCACGCCGAGGCGTTTGATTTCACCAATGTCTCGGCCGTTGTGATGGATGAGTTTCACAGCTTCGCCGATCCGGAGCGGGGTGTCGTTTGGGAACTGTCACTCGGCATGTTGCCCAAGCATGTGCGGTTGCTGTTGCTGTCGGCGACAGTCGGCAACGCGGTGGACTTCACGATGTGGATGCAGCGGGCGCATGGCCGCTTGCTCGATCTCGTGCAGGGGACGGAACGCCGCGTGCCCCTGAGTTATCAATGGGTGCCGGACCTGTTGCTCAGCGAGCATCTCGAATGGATGGCCAACGGCAACGATGAGTCTCGGCGAACTCCGGCGCTCGTGTTCTGCTTCAACCGCGATGAGTGCTGGGAAGTCGCCGAGCAACTCAAAGGCAAATCGCTGCTCGCCGACGGTCAGCAGAAAAAACTCGCCGTCGAGCTGGAGAAGCTCGACCTGACGAAAGGGGTCGGGCCGAAGCTCAAGCAAATCCTGTTTCGCGGAGTCGGTGTGCATCACGCGGGATTGCTGCCGAAGTACAAACGGATCGTCGAGGATTTGTTTCAACAGAAACTGCTCTCCGTCTGCGTCTGCACGGAGACGCTGTCGGCCGGAATCAACTTGCCTGCGCGATCGGTCGTGATCACCTCGCTCCTCAAAGGCCCGCCGGGGAAGAAGAAGGTGATCGAGCCGAGCGCCGCGCACCAAATGTTTGGCCGAGCCGGTCGGCCACAGTTCGACAAAGAGGGCTTCGTCTACGCGCTGGCTCACGAAGACGACGTGAAGATCCTGCGTTGGAAAGAGCGGTACGATCAGATCCCGGAGGACACGAAAGATCCGATGTTGATTCGGGCCAAGAAGGCGATGAAGAAGAAACAGCCGAAGCGCCGCGAGACCGAGCAGTATTGGACCAAGGAGCAATTCGAGAAGTTGCGAGCCGCTCCGCCGGGCAAGCTGACGAGCCAAGGCCCACTGCCGTGGCGACTGCTCGCGTACTTGTTGGACATCTCTCCCGATGTGATTTACTTGCGTGACTTCGTGGCCAAGCGATTGCTGGAAGGGAAGCATGTCTCGGAAGCTCAGAAGGAACTCGACCGCCGCTTGATGTCGCTGTGGGCGGGGGGCTATGTGACGCTGGAACCGGAACCGCCGGTAGTAGCAGGCACACTCCGTGTGCCGTCAGCCGAGAGCATTGAATTACCAAGCGAGTCGTTGGTGACAGGCACCGAACAAGCGGCAGACGGCACACGGAGTGTGCCTGCTACGATTTCGTCAGCCGCGAAATTTCTGCTCGGCCAAGCACTGAAAGATCGCCAAGAAGCGACGGGGCAAACGACTGCTCCCGAAGTCGTCTATCGTCCCGATCGCGCGGTCCCGACCGCGAAGCTCACAGAACTCATGACGTTTCGGAGCGTCAATCCGATCTACGCGATGTTTCTGCTCGAGCATCTCGGCAAAGCGAATCGCGAGGAACGGATTCAAGCGTTCGAGAGCGTGCTGGAGATTGCGCGATCGGCGGCGAAGTATGTCCGCGTGCCGCGCTCCGACTTCATGCCGTTCGGCCCGCTGGCGACGGAGTTCTTGCACCCGACATTGCTGCAACGAGGACTCGCCACGGCGACAGAACTCGGCGCGTTGACCGACGAAGAGGAAGAAGAATTCTGGGACGAGAAAGATCGCCCGCGAGTCCTGACGCTCGCCGAGAAATTGCTGCTGCTGTTTCGATCGGAATTCCCCGACGTGAACGACGTCCCGATTCAAGCCTGCTGGGGTGCGGGGGCGTTGCTGCAATTCGGTGGCGACTTTCACAAGTTGGTCTCCGCTCGCCAGGCGACCAAGCAAGAGGGGATCTTGTTTCGGCACTTGTTGCGATTCGTGTTGCTCTTGGAAGAGTTCATCCCGCACACGCCGCCGGGACTCACGGACACCGAGTGGCGAGACGAACTGCGCGGCATCGCCGATCAAATCACCGCCAGTTGCCGCGAGGTCGATTCTCAAAGCACCGATCAAATGCTCGAAGAAGCGCATGCCGCCGCGGCACTGGAGATGGTGATCGACGTGGAGGTCGCGAACTCACCAGCCGTGTGAGTTTTGAAGCCGCTCATTTTTCAAGAACCCGATGAACTACAGATGGATCTCGAACCCCTTGCGGCTTTCCCGCGAGAGGAACGAGTTCGCCTGTGCGTCACCGATGATTTCCCGCTTGACCGGATCCCCTCGATGAAGTTGGCGGTGTGATTTGCGCTGACCTTGCCGCCGTAGATTTTTTCGATCGCCCCTTCCGGCAGCGGCTTGTCCTTCAGGTCTTCCACCGGCTTCCCGGTCAGCTTTCCTCGGTTGACGAAGAACCGACCTTCCGTCCCCTCGAACAGAATGCCGTTGTCCCCTTCGCTGGTGATGATCAACTCCACGTTGTTGGGCATTTCGACGCGGATGGTGAATTGAGGTTGCACAAGAAACTCAGGACCGACGCGGAATCAAGAAACCACAGCTCAATCGCCGTCCCCGAGCGTTAGCTTGCGATAGCTTTCATAGCGCATCGTCGAGATCAGCCCGCGGGCGACGGCGGAATGGACCCCGCAGTCGGACTCGTGGATGTGGCTGCAATTCGGAAACTTGCAGAAGCGGACGAACGGACGGAACTCGACGAAGTAGCCTTCGATCTCTTCCGGATGCACGTCCCACAACTCCATCTGCCGGATGCCGGGTGTGTCCACGACCCAGCCGCCGAAGTCGAGTTCATACAACACGGCGTTGCGAGTCGTGTGCTTCCCCTTCTTGGTCCAGTCGCTGACCTCGCCGGTGCGCAGAGCTAAGCCGGGTTGAATCACATTCAGCAGCGAGGACTTGCCGACGCCGCTCTGCCCGGCCACGACCGTTTGCCGGTTGCGCAAGACGGCTCGCAGCCGATCGAGGCCGAGGCGGCGCTCGGCACTGACGAGCACGACTTCGTTGCCGAGTTGCGCGTAGACGCCGCAGAGCATTTGGAGATCGGCGGGATCAACGAGGTCGATCTTGTTGAGGAAGATGATGGCGGCGACGTCTCCTTTGGCCGCGCTGACCAGGAAGCGATCGACGAGATGCGGCTTGATCACCGGTTCTTCGGCGGAGACGACGATGGCGACTTGGTCGATGTTCGCGACCAAGAGGTGCTCTCGGTTCTGGCTGCCTCGGCCGAGCACCCCGCGACGGGGTTGGACTCGTTCGATAACACCTCTGTCGGGGCTGTTCGGGAGGAACAAGACTTCATCGCCGGCGATGACGATGCTCCGTTCGTCGCGCGACATCGTTCGCAGGACTTTGCGAATCGTGCATTCAAAGCGGCGGCCGTCTGGGCATCTCACAACTGTTGTGAGTCCGGCGGAACTGAGGACTCGGCCGGTCAGGCATTTCGAGACGTCGATGTCTCGTTGTGGACTGTTGCCGGTCGCATCGCCCCCAGAGGTGATGATCGTGCGGCGGCGGCTGAGTCGTCCTTTGCCCGACATCCGCGTGCTGCTGACGAGTTGATCGTTGGCATTGTCGGCGGTCGCCTCGTCACCCGATTGCCGCGCGAGGTTGCCGAGGCGCGTGGTCTTCTCGCGGTTCTTGCGAAAGTCGACGCGAACTTTTTGTTTGTCTCGCATGATAATTTTGATCGCGAATGCTGAAGGCCATGTTCTGTCGGCAACATTGTGGCGCGACGCTCCGCATCGCGACTCACGACGCGGAGCGTCGTGCCACATTACAGCTCCGACAACCACTTCATCGCCTCGTCGTCATCGCTGGGAGGAGGTCGCTTCGGTGGTGGCGACGGTGGCGGAGTGGCCGCAGCCGGTGGACGGCGCGGAGGAAGTTCGCGAGTCCGTTGCAGCCCCGCCTTCTCCAACAAACCGCGAGCGAACACGTCCTCTTGATCTTCGGGCGGTCGCTGGCCATCGGGCGGTTTGTAGTGGACCTCGTACCGATGCTTAGCGATCGCCAGCACGTCGCCGGGCATGAGCCATTTCGATTCGTGCCGCTCGCCGTTGATCTTCACGCCGTTGCTGCTGCCGAGGTCTTGGATTTTCCAGAAGCCGTTGATGAATTCCAGTTCGCAATGGTGCGACGAGACGTTCGGGAAATTCAACTGGATGTCGCAATGCGAACGCCGCCCGATCAACAGCTTGGTTTTGAGTAGCGGGACAGGATCGCCGCCGCCACATGGGATCAATTCGCCGAGCGCTTTGGGATGGGGCATAATCAACAGTCGTGTCCTCGGCGGGAGTGGCCGATGCGACAACGGATCTTGTGAGAAGAGAAGCTGCGTCGTCGCATCGCAGTCGATGGCGGCACGCAGCCAAGTGGGAGGGATTTCGAGTGAATCTATTGCCGTTCGAGAAGTCCGTCAAAGGGAAGACACAACAGCGACGGCATTCCGCGAGCGGCCTCGTTAGGCGAACGGCATCTGAAATGTAACCCGAAGCGTCAGCGAGGGAGTCAATAAACTCGGCGTTCCTCGCTGACGCTTCGGGTTACTTAAGTGCGGCCGTTCGCCTTACCATGCCGCCCCCCGAAGTGAGCTAAGCGGTCGCGGTGGATTGTCTGAGTCGTTCGCACTGTGAAGAAATTCGCACTGCGGCGATGCGGCGTTTCGCCGAGGAAAGTCCGGGCTTCAAAGGACAGGGTGGTGGGTAACGCCCACCGGTCGTGAGATCAGGGACAGTGCCACAGAAAATAAACCGCCGCGTGGTTCATCCCACGAGGTAAGGGTGAAACGGTGCGGTAAGAGCGCACCAGCAGGCCGGGTGACCGGTCTGGCTCGGTAAACCCCACCCGAAGCAAGGCCAAGCAGAGAGCAAGGTGAGTCGCGTGAGCTTCGGTTCACAACGCTCACCGCGGCGCGGTCCGCGCCGGACGACTCTCGGGTCGGCTGCACGAGGCGGCGAGCAATCGTCGTCCCAGAGGAATGATCGCTCGCGACAGAACCCGGCTTATCGGCTCACTTCGGGGGTTTTGAATTTTCGATTTTTGATTTTCGATTTTCGATTTCACTCAGAGGGGTCGAACGTCCCTCTCGAAGGAGCGAGCCATGAAAACTGCCGTCATCGTCGATGCGATTCGGACCCCAATTGCCAAAGCGTCCGCAGACTCTGGTTACTTCCGCGATGTCCGTGCCGATGACTTGTCGGCCTCGTTGATCAAATCGCTGGTCGAGCGAACGGGCATCGACCCGCACCTGATTGAAGACGTCCGTTGGGGCTGCGTCCAACAGCAAGGTGAGCAGGGTTACGACATCGCTCGCATCGCCGCTCTGATGGCCGATCTGCCGATTGAAGTCGGGGGCGTGACGATCAACCGCAACTGCGCATCGAGCCTGCAAGCAATCAACGACAGCGCGATGGCGATCATGTCCGGCTATGAAGACGTGCAGATTGCCGGCGGCGTCGAGCACATGGATCACATCCCCGCGACCAAGGATTACAACCCCTCCCCTGCCCTGTTTCGCAAACACAGCGAAGCGATCATGAACATGGGACTGACGGCCGAGTTCCTCGCAATGAAGTACGGCATCAGTCGCCAGCGACAGGACGAGTTCGCCGCTCGCAGCCAACAGTCGGCGTGCGAGGCGACTCGGTCGGGAGCGTTCGCCGCCGAGATCGTGCCGACCTGGGGCCGCAACGAGATCGGATTGAAGTCGCTGATCGCCACCGATCAAGGACTCCGCGCCGACACGACCGCTGAGGGCTTGAGCAAACTGCCTCCCGCCTTCAATCCAGCCGGAGGGAGCGTGACCGCCGGCAATGCGTCGCAAGTCAGCGTCGGAGCGGCCGCGGTCTTGATGATGTCGGAGGAGAAGGCTCGCGAACTCGGATTCCAACCGCTGGTGAAAGTCCGCTCGATGGCGATCGCCGGAGTGGCTCCCGAAGAAATGGGGATCGGTCCCGTTCCGGCCGTTCACAAAGCTCTGCAACGCGCGGGACTCAAGCTGAGCGACATCGACTGCATCGAGATCAACGAAGCGTTCGCCGTGCAGGTCCTGTCCGTCTTGAAGCTGCTGGGCATCGACGAGACGAAGGTCAACACGCGAGGGGGAGCGATCGCCCTCGGCCACCCATTGGGAGCGAGCGGAGCACGCATCGCGACCACGTTACTGCACCGCATGAAAGACACCGGCGCGAAGCTGGGCCTCGCCACACTCTGCGTCGGACAAGGACAGGGAGTTGCGACAATCTTTGAGGCTTGTTGACCGACAACCTACCTTTCAATTGAAATCAAACTTCCCCAGTTGCATTCCGATGACTTCCTGTCCGCCGCCGCGGAGCAAGGCCGATCGCGCAGGTGGAAGCCCAACAGGCGCGTCGCGGCAAGCTCATCACAAGGCCATCGCGTCGAAAACAGAAGGTAACACCAGATAAGTAACCCGAAGCGTGAGCGAGGACGAGCGCTCCACAGGATTCGGAATCCGGGGTTTGTCGCGTCCTGGAGCGTTCGCCCTCTCTGACGCTCTTTGAAGTTGCACGATTTGAACTCGGCTCCGCATAGATATGTCAATTTCTCAGGTTGCCTTCATTCCTTTGACCAGATTCCTTTGATTCAAGGGGCTAACCTGTGCCTGAGGATTTCAATCAAAGGAATCTGGTCAAAGGAATGAAACGAACTTAACTAAAGTTGCCGTCAACGCGAGGTGTCGCCATGTTGCTTCCCTGGAAACGACTGTTCTTGATCGCGGTGCTGACCATGATGTTTGGCGAAGTCGTTCGCTCCGAAACACCATCGGCAGCCTACATCTTTCCCGCCGGCGGTCAGCGCGGCACAACGGTCCCGGTTCGGATCGGTGGCCATTTTCTGCACGGCAAGGCCGAGTTCACGGTCAGCGGAGTCGGTCTCACCGGGCGGACCCCCATCGAGCGAATGCCGACGACTTGGTTCGAGGGACCGGTGATCGCGCAACCCGCGTCGCAGGCGAAAGAGGATTATCCCAAGGACTATGCCGGCGAACTCAAAATCGCGGCCGATGCTCCGCTGGGAGTTCGCTTCTGGCATTGTGCGACCTCGCAGGGAATCACGCCGGGGATGCGGTTTGTCATCGGCCACTTGCCCGAAGTCATCGAAGAGGAAGTCGATGGTCTCGCGTCTGCGATGCCGGTCACGTTGCCCGTCACGATCAACGGTCGCATCTTCCCGCGAGAAGATGTCGATGACTGGTCGTTCGCGGCGAAGGCCGGACAGGTGGTGAGCTGCGAGGTGACGGCCGCGCGGCTTGGCTCTGGGTTGGATTCGCGGCTCGAAGTCCTCAACTCGCGCGGCGAAGTGATTGCCGAAAACTCGGACACGTTCGGAGCCGACTCGTTCGTCCGCTTCATCGCGCCGGAGGATGGCACTTACATCGTCCGAATTCACGACATTCGGTTTGATGGACTGCAACATTTCGTGTATCGGCTGACGGTCTCGTCCGGTCCGTGGTTGGATCGCGTTTATCCGCTCGGCGGACAGCGCGGCAAATCGGTCGAGCTGCAACTGGCCGGAGCCAACTTGCCGCGCGGCACTCTGCCGTTTGCCCCCGCGGTGACCGACACGCCGCAGGGACTGACGCGGATTCAATTCCCCTCTGAGCACAACCCGTCACCAATCTTCTTCGAGGCAGACGATCTCACTGAGCACCTCGAAGCGGAACCGAACGACGAAGCGGCTCAAGCTCTGAGTGCCGAGTTGCCTTGCGTGTTCAACGGTCGCATCGACCGCGCGGGAGATGTCGATCTCTGGAAGTTCAACGGCAAGAAAGGGGAGGCGTGGCTCATCGACTTGCGAGCCAGCCGACTTGGCTCGCGCCTGGATGGCGTGCTGACGCTGCTCGACGAGAAGGGGCAGAAACTGGCGACGGCCGATGACCTCAGCAACGGTCAAACGGATGCGGTGCTCTCCACGACCTTGCCGGCCGACGGCCTCTACACGCTGAAAGTCGAAGACCGCATCAGCTCGCGCGGCGGGCCGGAGTTCGCCTACCGCGTCCGCATCGTGAAGCCGTCGGAAGCATCGCTGCGACTCACAACGCCTCTCGACGCGATCACGCTCAATCGCGGCGGCGAGACAAAACTCAAAGTGCTCGCCGAACGACCGGCTGGCTTCGCCGACGAAATTCCGCTCGACCTCGAAGGCTTGCCCGAAGGTGTGACCGTGACGGGCAACAAGCTCGGCAAGGGACAGAACCAAGTCGATGTTGTGCTCAAAGCCGCCGACGCCACGAAGATCGTCACCAGCAATCTGCAAATCGTCGGCAAATGGAAAGTTGGTGATGTCGAACGCTCGACCGTCGCCGTGATTCAGCGACCGCTCGGTGAATCGGACGCGACCGAACTACTGCTGCGAATCGGCGTACCGACACCATTCAAACTCAAAGGAGTCTTCGCCACGAAATACGCACCGCGCGGCAGCGTGTTCCCGCGCGACTTTCACGTCGATCGCAACGGCTTCACTGGTCCGCTGTGGGTGGAGATCGCCGACCGCCAAGCTCGGCACCTCCAAGGCGCAACCGGCCCGCGTCTGGAACTGACCGCCGAACAATCGGACTTCGAGTATCCCGTCACACTGCCGCCCTACATGGAGATCGGCCGCACTAGCCGCACCTGCGTCGCCCTCTTCGGCGAAATCGTCGATACCGACGGGACCAAACACATCGTCAGCCACACGTCGCAAGAGCAGAACGAACAAGCGATCGTCATCGTCGATCCCGGTCGCCTGAGCATCGAGTCTTCGGTGCGCAGCATTCGCCGAGTCCCGAACAGCGAAGTCCGCATCCCGTTCCGAATCGGTCGCGGCGTCGGCCTGCGCGGCGCGGTGCGAGTCGAATTGGTCTCACCAAAACCGGTGCGCGGATTGACCTGTGATGCCGTCGAAATCCCAGCCGATTCAGGGATCGGAGTCCTGACGCTGCGTTTCACCGCTGAGGCGGTCGCCGACAAAGCAACCGCCTCCGAAAGCGCTTTGAAACTCCGAGCCACCATGCGCGACGAACGAGGCTGGCCAGTCACCGATGAAGCCGAGGTTCGATTGGTCGCCGACGAGTCGAACTGACTGTGTTTAACAGCAATACCGTTCGGTTAGTGTCGCCGTGAGCCGTCGGCGCTAGCCTCGGGCCTTTGTTTCTCGGACTTTGTCAGTGTTTGAAGCCCGAGGCTGGACTGTTGAAAACTTGGAGTTGACGATGATTGGCGATCGCTTGGGATTTGTTGCGTCTTAGGCCCAAAGGGCCGTGACTCGATAGCCTAGGGCGTTAGCCCTAGGACCGGCGAAACGACGAAATTCTGAAGCCCCAAAGGGGCGCGACTCGAACGAACGTCCGACAAGTTTCGCCCCTTTGGGGCTTAAAAACCTGTGTCGTGCCGCCGACCTAGGGCTATCGCCCTAGGCTGTCGAGTAACGCCCCTTTGGGGCTAAGGCAGCGCAACAAAACCCGCCCGGTCTTGTCATCCAATAATCTGTCACAAGACCAAGTTTTCAACAGCCCAGCCCGAGGCTAGCGCCTCACTAACCGAACGGTATTGTGCTTAACAGCAAGTCGGAGGCAGGGTCTTATCCAAAGAGATCCATCAGCGGCTCACCCGTGGAAAGCGGGCGCGTGAAGCCGTCTTTGCCGAGTCGCAGGTCGAGCGGCACTCCCAGCGAATGGAAGATCGTGGCTCCCAAATCTTGCGGTCGGACGGGGCGATCTTTGACATAGGCTCCGTGCTTGTCGGACTCGCCATAGACTCGGCCGCCGCGGATGCCGCCGCCGGCGATGATCGACGAATAGCAGGACGGCCAGTGCTGACGGCCTGGATTGGCCGCGCCGTTCTGGTTGATGTTCGGAGTGCGACCGAACTCGCCGGTGACGACCACCATCGTGTTGTCCAACATGCCGCGATCGGAGAGATCGGTCAGCAGCGCGCTGACTGCCTCGTCGAGACAGGGCAAGCACCAGCCCATGCCATACGAGCCGTTGCCAAAGGCGTTGCCCATGCCCATCTCGCCGCCGTGCATGTCCCAGCTTGAGGCGGGAGGTCCGCCCCCTCCGTTGGGAGACGGGCCAGTCCAACCGTTGACCGTGACGAAGCCGACTCCCGACTCGATCAACCGCCGCGCGAGGAGCAGATTCTGTCCCAGCGGATGCCGGCCATAACGATCGCGAGTGGCGTCCGATTCACGTTGGAGTTCAAACGGCTCGCGCCCTTCCGAGCCGCTCGTCAGGTCAAACGCTCGGCCGTGAAGGTCTTGCCAATCGGTGGTCGAGCGATGTCTCGCGAGGTCGCTAGGGGCGGAATTAAGTCCGTCGAGCAATCGGCGACGATCGAGCATTCGTTCGGTCGGCACGGTCGCGATCAATTCGTCGGGAGCCTTGAACGTCGGCATCGCCGGATGATTCGTGGCCGAGCCGACAAACAGTGGGCTGTGCATCGCTCCGAGATGCCCGCCATTGCCGATGTTCGCCGCGCAGAAGACCGGATCGCCGACGCATTTGATCAACCAGACATACGGGGCGATGCTCCGCTCATCCGGCCGAGCCTTCGACAAGATCGACCCGATGTACGGTGCGTCGGCAGGTGCCTGAGCTTGACCGCTCAGCAAGTGGTGCATCGCGTCGAAGTGATTGCTGATGTTGCCGACGTGCGTCATCGACCGAATCAGCGCGAACTTGTCGGTCATCGTCGCCAGCCGCGTGTGCATCTCGTTGATCTGCATCCCCGGCACTTTGGTGGGGATCGGCTGGTAGGGGCCGCGAATTGTATCGGGGGCGTTTGGCTTTAAATCCCATGTGTCCAAATGGCTCGGTCCACCGCATAAAAGGATGAAGATGCAGGACTTCTTCGCCGCCCCTTGGCCGAGTCCACGCTTGGGATCAACTCCGGCCGCGACCATTCCCGGCAGCCCCAGAGGCAAGGCACCGATCCCGGCCGCCTGAAGCAGTCGCCGACGAGAAATCGAGTTCGGTTGCGGCTGCATGTTTATCGAACGACTCATGGAATCTCCCTTGCCAATGGACCAATCGGGCCGCCCATGCCGCGCGCGGACAGGCGAGTTATTCGGATCGGGCGGTGATGGTATCGAGCGCGAGGTTTGATTCAAAACAAATTGATGGCGGCCTCGCGACCTCGACCGTCGCACGTTTGCCCCAGCGTCCTCGTGCCGTTGATATCGACACAATATCTGGAAGCCGGACAGGTGCAGATGGTTTTGAAGCGTTCGGCTCGTCACGCGAAGCGATGGCGGCTACGTTCCGTGTGGCTTCGCCGCGATGTTTCCCCTCGACCATTGAGAACCGTGATGTCAGCTTCGATCGACCTGTCCGCACATGGAATCACCGTCCCGCATGTCTTGCGGAATCCCTCACCCGCGCGGCTTTACGAAGAGGCGATCCGCCACGATGCGGGTACGACGATCGCCGACTCCGGCGCCTTGATCGCCTACTCCGGGGCGAAGACAGGACGCTCGCCCAAGGACAAGCGAGTCGTGCGGCACCCGCAGTCGGAGGCGAACATCTGGTGGGGACCGGTCAATTTTCCGCTCGACGAACCGACCTTCATGATCAATCGCGAGCGGGCCAAGGATTACCTCAACACGCTCGACCGGCTGTATGTCATCGACGCCTTCGCCGGCTGGGATCCGAAGTCGCGGATGAAGGTCCGAGTCATCTGCTCGCGCGCGTACCACGCGCTGTTCATGCACAACATGCTGATCCCGCCGAGCGACGCCGAGCTGGCTCAGTTCGGCGAGCCGGACTTTGTGATCTACAACGCCGGCCGCTTCCCCGCCAACCGCTACACCACCGGCATGACGTCCCGCACCAGCGTGGATCTCTCGTTTGAGCTGCGTGAACTCGTGATCCTCGGCACCGAGTACGCCGGCGAAATGAAGAAGGGAGTCTTCACGATTATGAATTATCTGATGCCCGCGCGCGGCGTGTTGTCGATGCACTGCTCGGCGACGTGCGATCCGAGCACCGGCAAGTCTTCGGTCTTGTTCGGGCTGTCGGGGACCGGCAAGACGACCCTCTCCGCCGATCCGAACCGGCAGCTCATCGGCGACGACGAGCACTGCTGGAGCGACGACGGCATCTTCAACGTCGAAGGGGGCTGCTACGCCAAGGCGATCTATCTCTCGCGCGAACGTGAACCGGAAATCTTCCAAGCGTTGCGTTACGGAGCCGTGCTGGAAAACGTCGTCTACGATGATGCTCATCATCACGTCGATTTCGATAATGCCAGCATCACGCAGAACACTCGCGGAGCGTACCCGATCGGCTACATGCCCAACGCCAAGATCCCGTGCGTGGCCGGGCATCCGTCGGACGTGATCTTTCTGACGTGCGATGCGTTCGGAGTGCTGCCGCCGGTGTCGAGGCTGACTCCCGAACAAGCGATGTTTCACTTCACGATCGGCTACACCGCGAAGGTCGCCGGCACTGAGATGGGCGTGACCGAACCACAAGCCACGTTCAGCCCCTGCTTCGGTGGCCCGTTTCTTGTGTGGCATCCCAACAAGTATGCCGAGCTGCTCGCCGAGAAGGTCCGCACTCACAACGCTCAAGTCTGGCTCGTCAACACCGGCTGGAGCGGCGGCCCTCCCGGAGTTGGCAACCGCATGAAGCTGGCTCACACACGAGCGATCGTCAACGCGATCCACTCCGGCTCGTTATCGAGAATGCCGACCACCCTCGAACCGATCTTCGGACTGCATGTCGTCACGCAATGCCCCGGTGTCCCCGACGACCTGTTGCAACCTCGCCGAGCTTGGTCCGATCCCGCGGCCTACGATGCCTCGGCGAGAAAGCTCGCTGAGTCCTTCGAGCAAAACCACGAAGCCTTCCAATCGGGCGGCTCGATCGGGGTCATTGATGGCTAGTGTCCCGCACGTTCGGATTCGGGGATATGAATCGCCGCGAAGGCGCACAATCCGAAGCCTTTGGTTTTCATCGACGCGGGTCGCACGCTGTCCGCCGCGTGACCGTTGAGGTTCACGAAGATCGTGCTGCCATCGGCGCTCAGCTTCAGTCCATAGGTGCCGCCGGGGACGTAGCCGCACTCTTGCTCACAGACGCTCGCCAAGAACGCCAGCACTTTGCGGCGACCAGTGGCAATCTCGTACTGCATGACCGGCGTCCCGTCTTTGAACGCTTGGCCGTGAGCTCCCGGCTGGTAATACACGAACCGCTCATCGGGCGAGAGCACGGTCACGGCAGTGTACATTCCGGCAAGCCAGTTCGGGCCGAGCAACTCCAACTCATCGCGGACGACGTGATAGCGGAAGAGTTGATTGGTCTGATGCGTGATGCCGAACACGAATCCGTCCTTCGATTCGAGTGTCGAGGCCCGCATCCCGTGGCTGTTCGGAAACGACGACTTCTTGGGGACGAGCTGTTTCGTCCCCGCCTCGTAGAGTCCCAAGCTGCTCGCACCGTTGAACAGAATTGAGCCGTCGGCCAAGAGCGCGAAGTTTCGATTGAATCCCAGCGAGCCATCGGTTCCTTGAAACACCGGCTGCTTGGTCGTGAGGTTCAGTCCCCACAGAGCGTTCCCTTCGCCCGCTTCGAGGTTGCACCACCAGATATTTCGCTGGGTGTCGAGCAGCGACGTGGCCGTGCAACGCTTCGGCGGCAAGTTGGCGAAGACCGACGCTTTGCCGGTCTTCGGGTCGTACTGATAGAGCTGAGCACCGGGCAGCGTGTCGCTCCAGTGATACGTCGGTAGCTTGGCGCGATTGCCGTCATTGAGCGTGCCGCAGAAATAGATCGTCCCGTCCAAGCCCTCATCGACCTTCGCGTGCATCTTGGACCACGCCGGTTGGCCCGGCTCGCGTGTCACGATCGCGTTGACATCGACGACCTGCGTGAGCGTCTTCCGTTTTGGATCCCAGCAATACAAGAAGCACCGCGCGTCACCGCCGACATCGTTGCCGTGATCGCCGATGCCGCAATAAACCCGGCCATCGCGTGCCAAGCAGATGTCTCCCCACGACGACCAGAGCCGTCGCCCGATCGCCCCCGGTCCCAGATCGCGATGAAACGATAACTCCACGGTTGGCGGAGTCTTGGCCATGACAAACGGAGCCGCTCCCTCTTTCTCACTGGCCGCGACCACCGAGTCGGGCACCTTCAAGAATTGCTCGGACGTCAACGTCACGGTGCCGTTGGTCGCGCCGCTCAACAATGGCGGCCACGGCGTATCGTCGGCGAACAGCGGGCCAGAGAATGCGATCAACAAAATCACGACCAAGTTCCGAGAACGCATCTTGAAACCTCCGAAACGAGCAATGGTGAGAACAGAAACCGTTCCGGCCACGAACTTGAAGGGAACCGCGCGGGGCACCTAATCTTCGTCGAACACTCAGATAAAAATCCCGAAGCGTCAGTTTTGAAGTTGCGCTCTTTCGAACAAATTCGACCGCGACACCAAGACTAAGGATCGAATTCATTCGCTTCATTCCTTTGACCAGATTCCTTTGATTGCAATCCTCAGGCACAGGTTAGCCCCTTGGATCAAAGGAATCTGGTCAGAGGAATGAAGACAACCTGAGAAGATTGACAAAACGATACGGACCCGAGTTCAAATCGCGCCACTTCAAACTGCGTCAACGAGGGCGTGCGTTTCACTGGATTCGGAATCCGGGATCTGCCGCATCCTGAAGCGCTACCCCTCGCTGACCCTCTTGGATGTTGCGCATTCGCTAGGCATCGTCTGGCAGAATTGTGAATTGGCCCCGGATACTTGGGGTTTCATCCGTCGCTTCGGGTTACTTAACTCTTGCTGTTTGACTTAATCAACTTACCCTGCACCGAAAGGACCGCCATGAGTCAGAGAATTGTGATGCGCACCGGAGAAGCCTTGGTCGAAGCCGCCCCCGCTTGGTCGGCTGCTGAACCGGAAGTCGTCATCGGCGAACTGGATGGCCCGGTCGGAAATGCGATCGCGAACTTGATCGGCAATCAAGTCAAAGGGCACTCGCGAGTGTTCGCGATTCTCAACTGCGACGTGCAAGTCCGCCCCGCGACGGTGATGGTCAGCAAAGTCACCGTCAACAACGAGAAGTACACGAACATCCTGATGGGGACCGTGCAGGCCGCCATCGCTAACGGCGTGCTGGATGCCGTGCGAGCCGGTGACATCCCCAAAGAGAAGGCCAACGACCTGGGCATCATCATCTCGGTCTGGCTGGACCCCAGCGTCGTCCACGAAAAGATCGACCACGCGATTCTGTTCCAAACGCACCGAGCCGCCACCGCCAAGGCCATTCACAAAGCGATGCACAACGAACCGTCGATCGACTGGCTACTGGAGAACCAGGAGAAGACGACTCACTGCTTCCATCAAATGGCGCTGGATGGGCAGATTTAGAACACCGACAGCAGCAGCAACTGCGAGATGCGGATCAACCACTTTCGGTCGTCCGCGTTGAACGTGCCACGATCGAGAATCTGCTGACACTTGTTGTGAGCCTGCGTGACGATCAGCCGTTGCAGGTCGGTGAGAGGTTTCTTCTCGCCGGCTTGCAACAGCAGGTCGGTGATGCGCTGGACTGCTCGGACTTCATCGAGATCCGGCGCGACTTCGTCGAGCCACTCCGGTGTCGTCTTTCCGTTCGCGGTGGCCTCGACGAGCTTCAGCACGAGACTCGACACGCGCGCGACTTTGTCGAAGTCGAGTTTCTCCGGCACATCGCGCGGCGTGTGATAGTCGGGATGCTCGCCGGTCGAGAAGAACAAGAACGGAATCTTCTCACCCCAGAACGGCCCGTAGTCGCTGCGGACGCCGATCAGATCGACTCCCAGGCGAGCGACTTCCAAACCGCGCGGCGCACCGACTTCATCCAGCAGCGTTTTCAGTCGCGGCGCATGTTCGCTGCCCATCACGAAGACGGTTGGCAGCGGTAGGTCGCCCAGCGATCGGCCGATCATGTCGGCGGTGATGAACAACTTGACCTGACTCAATTCAAACGGCGGATGCGCGACAAACCAGCGCGAGCCCCACAACAGTTGCTCTTCGAGATCAAAGCCGACGAAGACGATGCTCCGCTTGGGGCGTTGCTTCGCCGTGGCCAGTCGCCGAGCGACTTCGAGCATCATTGAGGTGCCGCTCGCATTGTCGTCCGCACCGCGATAGACCGCTCCGTTGCGAACGCCGAGATGATCGAAATGCACTCCGATGACGATCAGTTCGTCGCGCAACTTAGGATCGCTCCCTTCCAGGAATGCTCCGACGTTGCGGCCAACGATGCGCGGCGAACTGCTGACAGAACTGTTGGCGTCGCCCGGTTCTTCCGCCGAGGTTGGAATCGGTTGCTCGAAGGAGGCGTCGGGAAACAGCGGTCGCAGTTTGCATTCGCGAAACCGCTGAATCAGATAGTCGGCCGCCTTGGCCGAATTGGCCCCGGATCGCCCCGCCAACTTGGGATCGGCGAGAAACTCGATGTGCGGTCGAACGTGTTCCGGCTTGATCGAGCCTTCCCATCCGTTCGGCGAGTCGTCGGCGCGGACCGATATCGCGGCCAAGGCCAACAGGAAGAGACTTCGGACCAATCGAGACATCACAGACTCCGTTGCTTGCAGACATTCTGGCGAGCGTGGCGGCGATATACGGCCGATCGAACTCACGGCTCAAGCGGAAGAGTTTGCTCGTGTGCGAAGCCCGCGGCAGAACTCAGTCACCGGACGAAAGCGGTTTTGGCAATCCACCGGATTCGTGGTCCCGTTGACCGCGCGGCTGGTTTTCGAGTCCACTCCGCGTGATGTCATGGATCAAGGAGGATGCCGATGGCGACGAACGTCAGTGCTTTCAATCGAGTCGCGGAACCGAAAATCGTGTCGGATGGAAACGTGCCAGCGACGAACCCCAACACCGCACGGCGCTCCGAGCCATCGGTCAAGGAGATCATCGCAGCCGCGCGATCTCTGCCGGCCGCGGCGCGCGGCGGGATGCTGCTCAGTGGAGTCTCCGCCCTGCTGTTGTGGGCCAGCTTCACGCCATTGAATTTCTCACCGCTGGCGTGGCTCGCGCTGCTGCCGCTGTGCGTGCTGGTCCGCTTGGAGAAAGCGCCGCGACGGTTGTGGCTGACGACCTGGGCTGGCGGACTCGTGTTCTGGCTGCCGACGCTGCAATGGCTGCGGCTCGGTCACGAGTCGATGTACGTCGCGTGGTTCGCGTTGGCGATTTACTTGGCGATGTATTGGACGGCGTTCGTCGGCTTGTCTCGCGTGGCGGTGCATCGCTGCGGGCTGCCGTTGGTCGTCGCCGTGCCGCTCGTCTGGACCGGCTTGGAATTCGTCCGAGCCCACTTGATGACCGGCTTCGCGTGGTATCAGTTGGGACACACGCAGTATCGCTGGATCGCGCTGATTCAGATTTCGGATGTGTGCGGTGCTTACGGTGTGACTGGCCTCGTCGCGCTGGGCAACGCGATGCTCGCGGGCCTGGTGCCGGAGTCCTGGTTGCATCGCTTGAAGTTACTCACGCCGGTCCAATTGCCTGCGGAGCTGCGTCATCTACCTCCGCCGACAGACACAGAATCGCCGCTCCTTTCGCGCCGCCGTTTCCGCCAGCAAGTCGCGTCGGTCGTGGCCGGATTGCTCGTGATCGCGATGACGTTGGGTTACGGACAGCTCCGACGCAATCAGGCGGAGTTCACCGCCGGGCCGCGCGTGGCTCTGATTCAAGGCAACTTCGAGTCGGCCGTGAAACACGACAAGGCAGAGTTCGGGCAGATGTATCGGATTCACGAACTGCTGACCGGCTACTCCGTGCCGTACAAGCCGGACCTCATCGTCTGGCCGGAGACGATGTTTCGCTGGCCGCTCTCCGACGCCGATCCCGCGCTGACCGAGAACGATCTACGCCGTTTGGCTCCCGACTTTCCGATCGATCATTGGCACGATCCGTATGTCCGCAAAGCGTTGCACGAGATGTCGCAGAAGGCCGGAACCAACTTAGTCATCGGCCTCGATCGACTCAGCGTGGATGCGAAGGGCTTCAAGCATTTCAACTCCGCCGCGCTGGTGCGGCCCGATCGCGGAGTCGCGAACACTTATGACAAACGGCATCGCGTGATTTTTGGCGAGTACGTTCCGCTCAAGGAGTCGCTGCCGTGGTTGCGGGCGTTCTCGCCGTTGCCCGCGGACTTCGGCATCACCGCCGGAGCTGGCCCGGTGGCGTTCGCTGCCGGACGCTGGCAAGTCGCACCGATCATCTGCTTTGAAGACACCGTGCCACACTTGGTGCGCGACATCGTTCGCACGTTTGATCTGACAGACTCGCACAACGCGATCAAGCCGGAGCGTCCGCGTCTCGACTGTCTGTTGAACCTGACGAACGACGGTTGGTTCCACGGCAGCAGCGAGCTGGATCAGCATCTCATCACGTCGGCGTTTCGCGCGGTCGAATGCCGCACACCCGTTGTTCGAGCGGTCAACACCGGCATCTCCGCCGTGATCGACGGTGACGGAGTGATCCGAGAACCGGAAGTCTTCATCGACGGAGACGAGACTTGGAAGAGGCAACATGCTCAATTGCAGCAAGCGGGGCGCGACCACTCCGACCGCCGCGTGCCGATTTCGATGTTCGATCCGGTGCGCTCAACGCTGACCGATCCCGCGACCGGTCGCTGGCGCAAATCGCTCAACGCGGCGATCATCGACACCGTGCCGCTCGACAACCGCCGCAGCGCGTATGTGATCTACGGCGATTGGTTCGGAGGGATGTGCTCGGCCGCATGTGGACTGTTCTTCGTGGTTGGGTTGGTGCCGCGCCGGCGTGTGAGTGCAAATCTGTAGTGCCGCCACACAACCGGAGGGCTGACGCTGCCCCGCTCTCCGGAATGACTGATGACGTCAAAACGTCGACGCGGGCACGATCAAGTTGGCCGGTACGATGCGCGAACTGCCGGTGTCGCGGAGTGCTCCGTCCAGTGCCTGGCGGAGGGATTCGCCCAGTCCGTGTTCGCGGATGCTGCGGAGGCGCGGGACGATGCGCTGGAAGGCTTCGATGACGCGCGGATCCCATTGTTGACCGGAGCCTTCGATCAGTGTTTGTTCGACGCGATCGGGGGCGAGTCCTTGGCGATACGGGCGGCAGGTGTTCATGGCGTCGTAGCTGTCGGCCACGGCGAGGATGCGGGCGATGCGCGGAATTTGTTCGCCCGCCAACTTCGCGGGATAACCGGCTCCGTCGTAGCGTTCGTGGTGATGCAGCACTCCGGGCAAAAGGCTGCTGATCTGGTGCAGGTCTTTCAAAATCGCGTAGCCGATTTCGGGATGTTGTCGGATGTGCTGCATCTCGTCGGGAGTGAGCGGGCCATGCTTGCAAAGCACATCGTCCCGAATGCCGATCTTGCCGACATCGTGCAGCAGGCCAGACAGGTAAATGTCGCTCAGTTCGTCCTCGCAAAGTTTCAGTTCGCGGCCGAGTTCGACGGCGATGCGAGCGACCCGTTCGCTGTGCCCGTAAGTGTACGGGTCTTTGGCATCGACCGCCGACGCCAGCGAACGAGTCAGACCGACCAGCAAGTCTTTGAGTTCGCGATAGCGGTCGCTCGCCTTGTTGAGCAGCCCGACGAGTGCGGCAAATGGAGCCAGCGCCGCGGCGTCCGCATTGCGGAACGATGTCTGTTTGTCGGTGCCCCGTTTGTTGATCGCAATCAGCCAGCCGAAGGAATGGCCCGACGGGACCGTCATCACCAGCAGGCTGCCAAGGTTTGCAAAACCAGCTCCCCACGAGGCTGTGGAGACGCGCGGGCAGATCAACAGTCCTGAGTCGCGCAGCTCCGTCGAATGACGCAGGGCCTTGACCAAATCGCGAAGGTCGTCGTCCGCCAGCACGGTCTCGCCGCGAGTTTGCACCCCTTCCATGTTGCTCGGCACCCAGACCAGCGATTCGGCTTCGATGAACGGAATCGCGGCGTCCAGAATTTTGGTGAGGTTCGAGCCTGGCTCGCGATGAATTCGCAAGTGGCGAATCAATCGTTCGAGCGTCAGATTCAGCTCCCAAGCCATCTTCAGTTGCCGCTTGAGGTCATCTTCCGCCGTGCGTTGCGCTCGTAGCAGTTCGGCTTGCAATAGCCGATCGAGAACCGCTTGCGCCCAACTCTCCAAGCGTTTTTGTTCTTCCTGTCCTGCGTCCGCGGTGGTCGATAGCCGAGCCAAGACCCCCTCGGCCACCAACGTGATGTCCCCCACCATCATCGGAACACGCAAGCGAAGGAGTCCGCTCGGCAGCAAGACGACTTGCACCTTCCGGCTACCGACCTGCTGCATGAACTTACCGATATTGTCGGACATGACTCGCGAGCTGCCTTCGAGGTTCAACTCCGGCCACAACCGATTGGCGTTGCTCCCGTCATAGACCTGAAACGGAACGCGGAACTCCTGCTGCAAAACCGTGGCAGTCGCTTTGGCGTGTTGAAAAAGTTTTGACATAGTGGGTCTCATCAATTTTTGATTTTTGATTTTTGATTTTTGATTGAGAACACGGACTGCGGTTCGATCGAAAATCAAAAATCAAAAATCGAAAATCCGCTACGGGGTTTTCTGAGTGAGTCGTTCAAATTCCGGGTGTTGTCGAATGGCTTTCAAATCTTCATCGGTCGCCGCGTGATCGCCGTAGCCGTGAGCCAGCGCTTGCTTCAGTAAACGAATCGACTCATTGGCCGCTTGGCGAGCGGCGGTGGGAGTCGCGGCTTGTTCGGCGGCGAGCGCGGTGACGCAAGCAGCGGCGTACAACGTCGGTCCCGATTGCGGAGCGGCTTGCAGCGCCGTGTTGATCTCGGTGAGAGCTTCGGTAAAGCGATTCAATCGCGCCAGCAAGATCGCGCGAAAGCGGCGGGCCTCGCCGAAGTTTGGCCGGCGATCGAGTGCTTGACCGAATAATTCGGCCGCGCGTTCCAGGCGATTCGCGTTCGCCGCAAGCAGACCTCGACCGTACAGCGCTTCGGGTGACTTCGGATCGTCCGACGGAATGCGAGCAAAAGCTTGCTCGGCGTCGGCGGGTCGGCGCGCTGAGACGGCAAAGCCGAACGAACAGAGCAACTGATGCTGCTGAGCGGCCGGCAGTACCGCGAGGTCGTCCGCGTTCAAGGCAAGGGCGAATGCCGAGTCCGCTTCGTCGTGACGATTCAAGCCGGCGAGCGCTTGGCCGCGCAGAGCAAACAAGACAACGTCCCTTGGCGAGCGCGACGGCGGTTGCTCATGGACACTGACGTTGAGCGGAATGGCGCTAGCCACCGGTGATTCGGAATTGATATCGCCCCGCGAAACACCGGCGGCTAGTCCGCTGCGGCGGATGCCGCTCACAGCCAGCAGTCGATCGAAATCCGCCAGTGCCTTCGCGTGTTGTCCCAGTTCCAGCCGAGCCATACCGCGATTCTGCCATGCGGCCAACAGTTCTGGATCGCGGTCCAGCGCGGCCGAGTAATCAGCGATCGCCGCTTCCTTCTGGCCGAGTTGGTCGAGCGTGAAGGCTCGATTGAAGTAGCCCCAGGCGAACTCCGGCCACACGCCGATGCAGACACCGAAGTCGGCCACTGCGAGTTGCGGCTCGCCTTGTTCCAAATGACAAAGTCCTTTTTGCATCCACGACCAATAGTGCCGCGGATCACGTTGCAACGCTTCGCGGAGTTCGCGAATCGCTTGGGCGTATCGGTCGGGTGATCCGCTTTGCAGATGCGTAGTCGCCAACAGATAGAAATCACGCGCGGTGGTCGGCGGAATCTTGTCGGCCTGATGATCGGCGGCAGCGGCGCGATCGGTCTTGCCGAGCTGTCGCAGCAGTGCGGCACGCGTGCGCCACACAGCGGCGGACGGTGCAAGGCCGCGGATCGCTGAGGCACGATCAAGCAGCGAAAACGCCCCCTCGTTTAACGGCAAGCCGAAGGCGTCCGCATCGCCACGGCGTTCCCGGTGAGTCGTGATTCCGACGTTCGCCTTCGGCTGGCCGTTAAACGATGACTCGGACGCCTTCGGCTGGCCGTTAAACGACGCTCCTGCCAGCAGCAACAACAACTCTCTCGCGTCTTCGGACAGCTTGTGTTGCTCGGTCGCGCTCAAGCGTTTCCAGACGACGCGGTCTTGCCAGTTCGGATCGTCGAGGATGTCGAACAACGCGAGCGTCTCTTTGCAGACCTGACGACCTTGCTCGGCATGGTCTTGGAGATCGCTGTGCGTGTTGATCAGACAGAGCGCCTTGAGCGTCCCTTGCTCGAAACGATGTTGCCGTTCGCGAGCTTCCGCTCCTTCGGTTTTGAGGACTCGCGCTTGTGCGGCTGAGAGTCGGGCTTGTGTCCCTCGCAGCGTCAGCCAGCCGATCGTCATCAGCAACGCGGCGGCGAACGTGATCAGGCTCGACGTTGCCAGTTGCGGATGCCGACGTTTCCATTTTTGGAATTGCTCGACGCGACTCAATTCGGGGGCGTGTCGCAGCGGTCGGTCTTCGAGAAAGCGATTGAGGTCTTCGGCCAGTTGACCGGCTGTTTGATAGCGCTGAGTCGCATCGGGTTGCAGGCATTTGCGAACGATGCTTTCCAGTCCCCACGGCACGTCGTCGCGGTATTGTCGCAGCGAGGGGATCGAGCGGCTCCGTTCCGTGGCCATCGCTTCGACCAGGATCGGGATCGGCGCGTGACTGACCGACTGCTCGAACGGGTTGTGGCCGGTGATCATCTCGAACAGCACCATGCCCAGTCCGTAGAGATCGGAGCGTTCATCGACCAGCGCGATCATTTCTTTGGTGCGGCGACTGAGTGCTCGCAAGTGTTCGGGAGCCATGTAAGCGACAGTACCGCCGAGCGTCGCCTCCACCTGCGCGTGCGATTGGTTCTCGTCGTGCGAGAGATTGAAGTCGAGCAGCATCGGCGTGCCATCAGCACCCAACAGAATGTTGCCCGGCTTGATGTCGCGATGCAGGACACCCCGATCGTGAGCGTGCTGCAAGCCATCGGCCAACCGCGCGATGATCCAGGCACAAGCGTGCGGGAAGTCGAGCGTGCCGAACTTCGTAGCCACAGGCGGCTCGCCAATGGCTGTCCGGCGATCGACGCCGAGCGACGGTGCGACAGGCGGGCCGCCCGTCGCCACGGTTGGGGCAACGCTGGCGAGGGCTTCGACGATTTCCGCGCCGCTGGTTGGACGATTGGATCTCTTCCAGACCGCGTGCAGGATTTGCGAAAGGCTCGCGCCGCCGAAGTACGGCATACAAACCGCGCGGATGCCGGCGGCCGTGTCTTCGTGGACCGAGTAGATCGGGACGATGTTCGTATGCTGCAACTGCGCGAGCGTCTGCGGTTCACTCCCCGTCAGGTCGGACGTCTTGAGTGCCACTTCTCGACCGGCCAGTTCCGATTGCTCGGCGAGGAAGACTCGCGCGAACGCCCCCTGTCCGAGTTGCGAGCGCAACCGATACCCGAATAGCTCATCCCCCACTTTGGGCAGAGCGAAGGTCGGGACCGACGGCTCACTGACCGACGTGATGGATCGCAGCAGATCTTGGCGATGAAACAAGCTCGCGATCGAGTCGCGATGTTCGGGATGTTCCGACTCGTATTTGGCTCGGCTGACCGGCTCGCCGCGCAGGCTGCGATTGCGGAAATCTTCAAACAGCAAGCCGGCAACGTCGGGGTCTTTCGCCACATCGGTCGGCCAACGACCGAGCAAGTCGGCCAAGTCGGCATTCGTAGGACCGGAAGGCTCGGTGAGTTCTTCCAGCAACTGCCGCTTGATGCTGCGTGCGGCGAGAAAGCTGGGCGGCTCATCCGGCTCGGACCAGGGGGATCGGTCGTCGTCGTGAGAAGTGTTCATAGGGAGGTGCCGGGAAGGGCAAAATTTCAGAATTCAAATCTCAAATGGCAGGACACGAACAGATTTCCGTTAGTTGACCGTTTCCGTGGCATTTCATTCCTTTGACCAGATTCCTCTGATCTTGTCCGGGCTAGAAGTTTGAGATCAGAGGAATTTGGTCAGAGGAATTTGGCCAGAGGAATTTGGCCAGAGGAATTTGGCCCAGGGGGATCGGTCGTCGTCGTGAGAAGTGTTCATGGGGAGGTGCCGGGAAGGGCAGAATTTCAGAATTCAAATCTCAGGACACGAACAGATTTCCGTTAGTTGACCGTTTCCGTGGCATTTCATTCCTTTGACCAGATTTCTCTGATCTTGTCCGGGCTAGAAGTTTGAGATCAGAGGAATCTGGTCAGAGGAATTTGGAAGAGGTTGCTTCCCGTCTCGCCGGCGCGCTCGTTCTCGCAGCGTGGTCGCGAGACTGGTGGCCAGTGCGAATGCGAGCGGAGCACTGAACGCGGCCGGTTGTTTTTCTTTGGCAGATTGAATTTCGATTTGTGCGGGACGAACCGAGCGGCTTGCGGCCGGTCGTGATCGAGGAACGGGACGCGACGCAGTCGGAGCGTTCGTGTTGTCGGTGGACTCGGTCGTGTCGTTGACGGCCGATGGGGCCGTTCGCCGCTCTGCGTCAGTCGCCGATTCCCTCGAATCTTCCACCGGCGAAGGATCGCTTTCGGTTTCGGATTCCGTTTCGCCAGTGGCTTCGCGATTCTGATTGAGCAGGTCGCGGAGTTCGTCGTCGGTCAATTCGGCCCGTGTGACTTCGGGAGCTTCCGGTGCGCGAGGCAGTGTCGAGTCGATCAACGAAAACAATTGGTCGCGGTTGCTGAATCCGAACAGTCGCACCAGCGCGGTCTCTGGCGTGAAGGCCGGAGTTGTGAAGCCCTGTCCGCCCAGAGCTGGGGCGTTGAGTCCCACCAGCAACCCGGACGGAATGGCCGCTTGAGATTGCGAGAGGTCTGCGACGACCGGCGGCACAAAGACCGGCGCGGGACCGAAACCGGCCAGACGAATGCCGGCCGCCGGAGCCGCTCCGCTCGTCAGTGGCGTGGGATTCTCGGACGCGCCGCCCAACTCCACCTCGACTTGATAAGTCACGTTGCTGGCGGAAGCGGTGTCCCACGCACCGAGATGCAACACATAACTCCCGGCAGGCAAGTAGCTCAACACGCCTCGACCGCCGGGCAGTGGGGCCAACGGCATCACCTGCCCCGCATCATTGAGCACTTCAATCGCCGGCGGCGTGCCGTCGCCGAAGTCGGACAGCGTGAAAAAGTACGCTTGATCTTGCAGCAGCTCAAAGCGAAAGAAGTCCGCCGTGTCCGCTGGTTGAGCCGCATTGGTCGCGGCGTCGCGGATGAGTTGTATTCCCGCTTGCAGTTCGTGCGGGAACAACACGCCGAGGTCTTGAGCGGTCTCGAACGAGTCGTTGCCGGACGCATTGGTGCGGAGCGCGACGTCGGCGGCGACCGTCGTGTCGCTCACGGTGAAGCGCGTGACGAAATCACCACTCGCATCGTTGCCGACAATCGCGTTCCCGGCGAAGTCGGACAGGCCCGCTCCGCCGGAGACATGCAGCTCGAAGTCGCCGTTCGGCAAACGGTCGAGCAGCAGGAACCGCGCGGTTTCCGTCGCGGTGTCGTACGACTGCAAGCGGGGGAAGTAGCGCGTGCCGTCAGTCCCCTCAATGAACACCGCGCGTATTGTGTTGGGACTGACCGACGTGAATGCCGAGTTGGCCAACTGCTGCACGTTGACCGGCTCACTGAACTGTAAGTTGAGTTGTGTCGGCGCGTGGGGCACGTTTTCAACGTGCCTCTCGGAGAGTTCGACCTCGCCCAGGCCGGGCACGTTGAAAACGTGCCCCACGACTTGCGGAGCAACATCGTCCGCGTAGACCGACAGGTCGAGGACGTAATTTCCGACCGACCCGCCGCTGAGTCCGCTGTGTGCGACTTGTGGATCAAAGATCCCATCAGGACCGAACTGCGCATCGTTGCCGGAGCTGGAGACTGCCAGGAAGTACTCGCCCGCCGACAGTCCCGCGAACAGCACGGGATCGGAAAAGAACGGGAGCAGCCCGTTGGTCGATTCGACCGAATTGAGCGAGTCGTTGTTCGTCGCCACGAGTTGCAACGCGCCGGCATCATCGGCTCGGAAGAGCGTGAGGGCGGAATCGAGCGGTGAGCCGAAGCGTCCGGCGAAGGACGCGGCGATCAATCCGAACGTGCCGTCGCCGGTGATCGAGAAGCGATACAGATCGACGTCCGCCGCCGGATTCATCGCAAACGGATTGGTACTATCGACGTTGTAGAAACGGTCGTCGCCAATCAGGCCCGTGACCTGCAATCGCTCGATCGCGGTGAGGTCGCCCAGATCGCTGGCGGTTGCGAAAGTGTCGTCGCCACTGAGTCGGCTTTCCGTCACGGGCGCGAATTGATCTTGGTTTCCCGTCGGAGCTTGGCCACTCGTCACGGCGATCCGGACACCGTAGTCAGTCGTCTCACCCGCGACGCCGCTGTCCGCCACGAACGGATGAAAGAAGCGATTCCCCGCGCCGCTGATCGCCAGGAAGTACGTCCCGGCCTCCAGTCGCAGATCAACCGGTCGTGCGGAATCATTCGCGTTGCTTTCCTGCCGTCCGAGCGACCGATGTTGCAACGGCACGGTTGGGTCGAACTCGGCCAACCGGTCACCATACAGCGTCAACACAACGGGCGCATTCGCGCCGCCAGCATCGGGCAGCGACTGAATTTGCACACGGCCAGCGGCGGCCAGCGTGAAGCGAATCCAATCGACATCGGTCGTCTGATTCGTAGCCGAGTCGCGCGGCGGATATGAACTATTAGAGCCGCGACCGTCAGGGAGTGGTGATCGATCAGGACTTAGTTCCGCTCCCTGACGGTCGCGGCTCAAATCGTCACTGTCACTGGGCGACGGTCGTCCGATCATCCCCACGAACTCGACGACTTCACCGCTACTGACCTGGCCGACATCTTGAGCGTCGTCCAGAGTGTCATTCGGCTCGGCTTCCGCTTGCGGGTCGAGCAGTCCCGGCCAAGTCGCGGACAACAGGTTGCGGATCTCCAGCGACTCACCCGTCATCCGATCTCGACGGCCAGTCCGCGCTCGCCCGGACGTCGCCGAGCGGGACGAGGATCGTCGCAGGAAGGGGTTGAGCAGCAGCATAGTGAATCCCTGTCTTTACTCCGAAGGAGTTACGTCACATAGCCCAGGGTTGCCGCGCATCGCGGCTACCCTGGGACAAGGTTGTGGAGTTCTCTTCTACCCCAACGGGGTTGCGTCAAACCGAATGTGTGACACAACTCCTTCGGAGTAAGGACAACAGTTACGCTCGGCCATTCAAACTGCGGTAATGTCGGCCGCTGAGCCAAGCCTCGCTGCCAAACAGTGTGTCGATGGCGGCCGGCAGTTCCGCCAATTCGGCCAAGCCCGCGTGACGTCGGCTGAGGTTGACGTTGATTGTGGACTCGGTCGTGGATCGTTGCTCGGCGTTGTGAGTCCGACGCCCCGACTCCGAGCGGTTGTACCGATGATGCGTCTCTGCGCCGCTCGCGGGGTTCGCGTCTGGTTGATGGCTGCGGTGCTGTTCTTGCGGTCCCCGCAGTGCGGCCAAGACCGCTTCGTGAGCGGCATCCTCTTGGTCGCCTGCGTCGGCATGGCCGTGATCGTGTTCGTCCGCCGAGATCCCGTGCAGATCGGTGCGATAGCGTTGGAAGGAGACGCCGTTGGCATCACCGTTCCCGTTGCCGCTCCAAGCCACGATCACTCGGCCATACTGGTCGATCGAGACCGAGGCGCCACTTTGATCGGCGGTCGTCGTGGAGTTGACCACGAATTCCGCTTCCTTCTTGACGCCGAACTTGTCGAACTGCTGCCCGTAAACTTGCTGGCCGTTTGCCGTCACGCCCGCGTTGGTCCACATCACGAAGAGTTCACCGGTCAAGTCCATCGCCACGGTCGAATCGTATTGGTCGCCCGTGGTGGAGGTGTTGACCAGAAACTGTGCTCCCTGAGCGACTCCGCCAGCATTGTATCTCTGAGCGTAGACGCCCTTGCCGCTGCCATCACTGGCACTGGTCCAGGTGATGACGAAATCGCTGTTGGTGCGATGGACGGTGACGAACGCGTCAGTCTGATCGCCGGCCGTCGTGGTGTTGACCTTGAACTCACTTCCGGCGGCGGCACCGGTTGAGCCGCTGTAACGCTGCGCGTAGATCCCCGCGCCACTGCCGTCCTGTCCCGCACTGGTCCAGGTGATGACGTAGTCGCCATTGGTCCGATTCATCGCCACCGAGGAATCCGTTTGATCGCCCGTCGCCGTGGTGTTGACGCGGAACTCACCACCACCGAACGAGCTCGACGCCTCCGTCAGCGAGGCCACGCCGTCCAGACCCTTCAAATAACCCACCGTCGTGGAGAGTCCCGTGTTGTATTTCTGGGCGTAGATCCCCGTGCCACTACCGTCTTGAGCGGCACTGGTCCAACTCACCAGCACGTTGCCCAGCCCGTCCATTCCGACGCTCGGAGCCGTTTGATTGCCAGCGGTCGTGACGTTGACCTGATACTCTAAACCCAGCGGCGTGCCGAAGATGTCGTATTGTTGTGCGAAGATGCCGGTGCCGCTCGCGTCTGGACTGGTCCAGACGATGGTGAAGTTTCCGGCGATGTCCACGGCCACGCTGGGTTCCAATTGATCGCCGGCCGTGGTGGTGTTGACGCGGAACTCGTTGCTCAGGGGAAGACCATTCTCGTCGTATTGGCGAGCGTAAACTCCCCAGCCGCTGCCGTCCTGATTTTGACTGGCCCACGTCACGATCGACTGCCCGTCCGGAGACGTCGCGACGGAGCGATCGCTGGTTTGTTGCGCCGTTGTGGACGCGGAATTCACTAACGTCTCAGCCCCCAACTTGAGCGCCACGCCACCGCCGGAACTCAGCGGAGTGCCGTTGGCCAAAGTGGTATTCGGTTTCGTATAGGCCGGATCGGCGGCCGTTCCCATGTTCAAGATCAAGGCGTACTTGCCAGTCTTGAACGCGGCCAGTGAATTGGCACTGGTGACCTTGATCAGCACGGTCTTGCCCGCGGCCAGATCGGTGGCATTGGTGTAGGTCGCGAGTTCGGCCGAGCCGTATTCCGTGGCTCCCGCCGCGCCGGTGGCTTTGGTCGTAGTGCCGATGACGATTTCGACTTTCGGACTCAGCAAGCTCAGCCCCGTGCTGACCACGGTCGCCTTCAGCGTGGTGGTCGAGCCGGCTGGGACGACGAACTTGTAGTAGTCGATGTCGGTGCTGGTCGTCAGGTCCATGCTGTTGATGACCAGGGCTTTCGACGTGGTATCCAGAGTCACCAACTTGGCGGTGGCCGTTGTCTCGTTCGATGCCGCCAAGTCGTAGGCGTCCTTAGCTCGCACGGCCCCGGCACTGTAGATCGCCTTGATGCCGCTGATGTCGTCCGCGTTCAACGCCGAATCGACACCGTTGTAAGTCGCGTACATGCAGGCCGACGTGCTCGTGGCGTGGTTCAAGCCCAACGCATGGCCGAACTCATGCACCATGACCGTGAACAGGTCCGAGGCACTGCCGATGTTGAACACCGCCCCGGTATTGATCTGAATGTCACCGGCGATCGAGTAGTTGTTGACCGGCGGCGGCAGAAACGCCTGAGCCAGCGTGCTGTTGCCAAAGTTGAAACCGCCAATGCGGATGTCGCCAAAATTCGGATCGCCCTGCTGATTGCTGCCCGAACCCGCCGCGCCCCCGTTGTCGGACACGACGGCGAAGTTGATGTTCGTCTGCTGCGCCCAATACTGGGCCGCTTTCAATACCTGGTTCTGCCAAGTCGCCGCCGCGCCGAACTTGGTGTTAAACGTGGCAACCAGATTGCTGGTCGTCGTGCCGCCGAGGTTCGTGCCGTCGGGCATGAAGCTGATTGTGATCAGAGACTTGTTCGGCCAGGCATTCCCGGAAGCCGCGTAGAGCAGAATGCGGTCTTCCAAGCGTTCGACATCAATCGCACGCTCGACAACCTCCGGTGTACGCCGATTGGCCTGCTGAAATCGTTTGGAGTAGGACTTTTTGAATCGCTGCTTCCAAGACTTGAAACCCAACATCGTCGGCCCCTTGTGCCGCAGTCCTGCGACTTTGGCGAGCACGCTTCGCGAACATCCGGTTTCACGAAGGTGAGTCGGGATTCTCAGGAGGATGGCCTCGTCGGAATCCCGTTCTGAATGAGCGTCGTGAGGGGAAGTGGACCGAAAGAACGACCGAGGCTCCGGCAGTTCCCTCAAGCACCACGCAACGCAGCCGTTCTCGAATCTCGAGTGGCTACGCAAAACTTAGGTCGCACGCCGCGGCTGTCAAATTGCGCTGTGCAAATTCGGCAAAATCCTCTCGATTGCCCAAACCGAGTGCAGAACGATCTTGTCCATCCGCGAGAGAGGCGACGTTTCCAATGTCCACTGCGACTCGAACCACCAGCCTGGAGTCCTCAGGCTTGCAGTTGCCGAGGCTCGCCCTTGAGATGTCCGCGCAGCGGGATCGAACACGACGATGCACCACCATAGCCGTCCGCTGCGGCGGACCAGAACGCGGGCTTGGACACCCCGCGTTCTGGCGAACGCGGCTACAAAGTGCGATTCGGGAGCAGCAATTCATGTCTTCATCACCGTCTGATCGCAATGTGTTGTTCGGCGTCTTGGCGTTGCAGATGGAGTTCATCACGCAGGCGGGGCTGATCGCGGCGTTGCAAGCCTGGACTTTGCAGAAGTCTCGGCCGTTGGGGGAATTGCTGGTCGAACTGGGTCACATGTCGGCCGAGGACCGCGCGGCTCTGGAGCCGATGGTGGATCGGCATGTCGCGCGACACGGCGGCCGCGCGGAGCAGAGTTTGGCCGCGCTCAGTTCTCTGTCGGATGTCGCCGCCGAGTTGCGGGAGCTGAACGACGCCGATGTCCAACAGAGTTTGCAGCATGTCGAGCGGCAGGCATCTCGGCAGGCGGGGAGCTTGTCGGGCGTGGTGGCGGACGAAGATCCGCCGCAGCTTCAGCCGACGATGCTGGAGACGATGCAGGAAGAGGCTCAACCGGCGATGCGGTTTCAGTTGTTGCGGCCCCATGCCGAGGGGGGTTTAGGTAAGGTCTGGATTGCACGGGATCGGGAGTTGAATCGCGAGGTCGCGTTCAAGGAGATCAAGTCGAAGCGTGCTCAGGACGGCAACAGTCGCGCGCGGTTCGTCCTGGAAGCGGAGATCACCGGCGGGCTGGAGCATCCGGGGATCGTGCCGGTGTATGGGCTGGGACATTTCGCGGACGGCCGGCCGTTTTACGCCATGCGGTTCATCCGGGGCCGCAGCCTGAAAGAGGCGATCGAGCAGTTTCACCGGAGTGTGCCCTCGTTTAACCCCAACGCCAACGGCGTGGGCGGCCCTGCGGTTAGCGGCGCTGCGGCAACCGACAGCTCAACCCAGTCTTCGCTCACGCCGATGGCGTTGAGGTTAAACGATCGAACGGCCTCTCGCGCGGCGTTTGAGTCGCTTCCGTTCCGCAATTTGATTCAGCGGTTGATCGACGTCTGCAACGCCATTGCGTATGCCCACAGTCGCGGCGTGCTGCACCGA
The DNA here is from genome assembly GCA_046156195.1 of Planctomycetaceae bacterium. Lineage (GTDB taxonomy): Bacteria > Planctomycetota > Planctomycetia > Planctomycetales > Planctomycetaceae > SXKJ01. The sequence goes on from JBJXEX010000040.1 coordinate 167,639, forward strand.
GACTTGAAGCCGGGCAACATCATGCTAGGCAAGTACGGCGAGACATTGGTGGTGGATTGGGGATTGGCAAAGGCGAAGGGCCAAGCGTTCGATCCGGCCGCGAGCGTTTCGGCGGAGAGCATCGACCACGAACCCATGCTCTCGACCACCGGCAGCGAGGACATCGCCTCGACGCAGATGGGCAGCGCGATCGGCACGCCGAAGTTCATGAGTCCCGAACAAGCGGCCGGGCGGTTGGATCTGCTCGGCCCGCCGGCCGACGTGTACAGCCTGGGAGCCACCCTGTACGAGCTGCTGACGGGCCAGCCTCCGATCGGTGCGATGCCGGGTGGCGAGAGCGAACGGCTGACGATTCCCGAAGTGTTGCGGCGCGTTGAGCAAGGTGCGTTTCCCGCGCCGCGCTCCGTGCTGCCGCTGGTTCCCGCCCCGTTGGAAGCGGTTTGCCTGAAGGCGATGTCGCGCGATCCGCAGGCCCGCTATGCGACGGCTCAATCGTTGGCCGAGGACTTGGAGCGTTGGCTGGCGGGCGACCCGGTCAGCGCCTGGCCTGAGCCGGTGCTGGTGCGAGCGCGGCGGTGGCTGAAGCGGCATCCGACGCTGGTGGTCAGCACCGCCGCGACCCTGCTGATTTCGCTGGTGAGCCTCGCGGTGATCGCCTCGCTGATCGACCAATCGAACCGCTCGCTGGCGACCAAGAATACGCAACTAGAGCAGGCCAACACGAAGGAGCGCGAAGCGACACAACGCGCCGCCAAGTTGGCCGACCAGGAACGCTCCGCGCGTGAGCAGGCCGACCTCAACGCGGCTGCCGCGCTCCGGCAGACGAAGCTGGCTCAGCAGCATCTGTACGTTGCCCACATGCATCTGGCCCAAACTGCTTGGGAAGATGCGCGGGTCGGTGAAACCGACCGACTGCTCGACCTGTACCGGCCGGTCGCGGGACAGCCCGCCGGTTCGGACGACCTCCGCAGCTTCGAGTGGCATTACTGGGACCGCCGCTGTCACAGCGACCTGCTCACGTTCAAAGGGCACACCGCTCAGGTCATGAGCGTGGCATTTAGCCCGGATGGGAAACGGCTGGCGTCAGCCAGTGCCGATCGGACGGTGAAGGTGTGGGACGCCCTGAGTGGTCAGGAGATGCACACGTTGAAAGGGCACACCGACACGGTCACGAGCGTGGCGTTTAGCGCGGACGGGAAATGGCTGGCGTCGGCCAGTATGGATCAGACGGTGACGGTGTGGGACGCCACTAGCGGTCAGGAGAGGCTCACGTTGACAGGGAACACGCCCGCGGTCCTTAGCATCGCGTTTAGCGCGGATGGAAAACGGTTGGCGTCGGCAGGTGCCGATAAAACAGTGAAGGTGTGGGACGCCATGAGCGGTCAGGAGACGCTGACGTTGAAAGGGCACACCCGATGGGTCACGAGTGTGGCGTTTAGCCCGGACGGGCAACGGCTGGCGTCGGCCAGCTTCGATCAGACGGTGAAGGTCTGGGACGCCACGAGCGGTCAGGAGACGCTCACGTTGAAAGGGCACACCGGCGGGGTCACGAGCGTTGCGTTTAGCGCGGATGGGAAGCGGCTGGCGTCGGCAAGCGAGGATCAGACGGTGAAGGTGTGCGACGCCACGAGCGGTCAGGAGACGCACACGTTGAAAGGGCACAATAGCGCGGTCGAGAGCGTTGTGTTTAGCGCGGACGGGAAACGGCTGGCGTCGGCCAGCTTCGATCAGACTGTGAAGGTTTGGGACGCTACGAGCGGTCAGGCGATGCTCACGCTGAAAGGGCACACCGGCGGGGTCAAGAGTGTGGCGTTTAGCCAGGACGGGAAACGGCTGGCGTCGGCAAGCCACGATCAGACGCTGAAGGTGTGGGATGCCACTAGCGGTCAAGAGACGCTCACGTTGAAAGGGCACACCGGCGAGGTCAAGATCGTGGCGTTTAGCAAGGACTGGAAAAGGGTGGCGTCGGCAGGTTTCAATAGGACGGTGAGCGTGTGGGACGCCACGAGCGGTCAGGAGACGCTCACGTTGAAAGGGCACACCGGCGGGGTCGCGAGCGTGGTGTTTAGCGCGGACGGGAAACTGCTGGCGTTGGCAGGCGGAGACCTGTCTAACCCGAATGCTCCCGGTGAGGTGAAGGTGTGGGATATCACGAGCGGTCAGGAGAGGCTCAAGTTGAAAGGGCACACTGGCCAGGTCACGAGAGTGGCGTTTAGCGCGGATGGGAAACGGCTGGCGTCGGCAAGCGGAGACCTGTTTAACCCGAATGCTCCCGGTGAGGTGAAGGTGTGGGACGCCACGAGCGGTCAGGAGATGCTCACGTTGAAAGGGCACACCGGCACGGTCCTGAGCGTGGAGTTTAGCGCGGATGGGAAACGGCTGGTGTCGGCCAGCCGAGGCCTGGTTATTCCGAATGCTCCCGGTGAGGTGAAGGTGTGGGACGCCACGAGCGGTCAGGAGATGCTCACGTTGAAGGGGCACACCGGCGGGGTCGTGAGCGTGGTGTTTAGCGCGGACGGGAAACTGCTGGCGTTGGCAGGCGGAGACCTGTCTAACCCGAATGCTCCCGGTGAGGTGAAGGTGTGGGACGCCACGAGCGGTCAGGAGACGCTCACGTTGAAAGGGCACAACAAGTCTGTCATGAGCGTGGCGTTTAGCGCGGACGGGAAACGGCTGGCGTCGGCAAGCCTCGATCAGACGGTGAAGGTGTGGGACGCCACGAGCGGTCAGGAGACGCTCACGCTGAAAGGGCACACCGGCAGACTCACGAGCGTGACGTTTAGCGCGGACGGGAAACGGCTGGCGTCGGCCAGTCAGGATGGGACGGTGAAGGTCTGGGACGCGACGCCGCGTCCGTGAAAGAATCCCGCCACCCCGCTTGTCGGGGTGGTTCCCGCGCTTTTGCCCTACGCAATTCCTCGGAGTCATCGGGTCGCGCAGAAGCGCGGGAACCACTGGGACAAGCCCAAGTGGCGTGATGTCTTCACAAGCTCGCCGCGTCCGTGAGCCAACACGATTGCCAGGAAGCCACACCCGCCCCCTGAGACTCGAAGTACGACCAGTCACTGCGGATCGCCACGAAGGAACACAAAGAACTCAAAGAGTCATCCCCAAACTCTTGCTTTCGCGTTCTCTGCGTTCTTTCGCGGCCATTGAGTTTCACTTGGAAGGAATCCGCCTGCACGGAGTACCGATCCCGATCCCCTCATCGGGATGTGAATACGTCGAGATCGAATTGGCAGAAGCGGTTTGAGAGAACGCGGGACCGCGCTACTCTGTCAGCAGTCCGTAGTGCTCGACACGCCGGTTCCGCGCGGGGAAGACCCCTTCTTTGTAAGTCCGGCACAGGTCCAGGTCGCAGCGGTGGATGACAAGTTCGTCACCGAGCGTCGCCGCTTGTGCGACCACTTCGCCGGACGGAGCAACGATCATGCTGCCACCGATTTGCTCGACCCCTTCTTCGACTCCCGCCTTGGCCGCGGCGACGATTCGAAGTAAGCGTCGATTACCGCTTGATCCTCGATCCACCAATGTGGAAAGAACGGCGTGAGCGCGCACTCCGGAAAGACGACCAGTTCTGCGCCGTGTTGTTTCGCCTGTCGCAACTGACCGATCAGCCGATCAACGACAACGGGCCGTGCGTCCGATCGAGCGGTCGGTCCGAGTTGAGCAACAGCGATCGTCAGTATTCGTGACATAACTGACTGAATCCTGGAGGGGAGTTTGCCGCGAAGGAACGCAAGGAGCACAAAGAGAAGCGAGATGGATCAAGTCGCTTGTGTTCTCGGTGTTCTATCGTGGCTCATGACATACTTTTTGATTTGGAATTGGTAACTGCCGAAGTTGATGAGCAGTCCGTCTTCGAGACGCGCGGACTTCAAGTATCCGAGGATTTGCGCAACATGCTCGTCGGCTAGCGTCCGACACGCTTTCAACTCGACGATCAATCGCCCATCCACCAACAGGTCTGCGACATAGTCGCCGACGACTGTTCCGTCTTCGTCGTAAACCGCCATCGGGTGTTGCTGCTTCACATCGAGACCGAGTTTCCGCAGCCGATGCGCCAGCGTGTTTTCATAGACCTTCTCCAAATGCCCGTGCCCGTGATAGACGTGGATGGCGTAGGACGTCTCTCGAACCAAATCACAAAGTTCCTTAATCGTTCTCATCTTGATTTCCTGAAAGTGAGGTTGGGGGAGTTGCCACAAAGGAACGCAAAGAACACAAAGATCCTCAATGATTGTGATTCCACTTTCGTGCTCTTTGCGTTCTTTTGCGGCCATCAATCTGCCGCACTTTTCAAACGAGGCAAGTGATCGAGGAATCCGGCATCGGTTCGGCGCAACTCCGAGATGGCTGTTTGCCGAAGCCGTTCCAACGTCGCTCGCTGGTCTGGTCGAGCCACAAGGTTCGTCAGCTCTTCCGGGTCGGCGATGAGGTCGTACAACTCTTCCGGCGGATCGACGTTGGGTGCGAGATAGCGAATGTATTTTGTCTGGCCGTGATGCAAAGCAACGTACCACGGGACGTTGTTGTGCTCGGCGTGGCTCGGCTCATCGCGTAGCACCTTGGTCACGTCGGAACCATATTCATGGCCGACGTGTTCGTAGAGCGTCGGATGATTCCAGGCGGCGCGTTCGGGGTCGCTCAGCAGCGGCGAGATGTCTCGGCCGTGCATCGTCCACGGGAGTTCGAGTTGGGCGTGCTTGAAAAACGTCACGACCAAATCGGCCCCGTTGGCTGTGTGCGGGCAGACCTTGCCTTGGGGAATCACACCTGGGCGGCTGACGATCAGCGGCGAGCGATAGTTGGCGTCATACGGAGCGAGCTTCGTGCGGAAGCCGTGCTCGCCCATCGAGAAGCCTTGGTCGGCGGTGTAGATGACGAGCGTGTTTTCCAACTGGCCCGACTCGCGCAGCGCGGCCAGTACCTGGCCGACTCCTTCGTCAATCGCCGGCACGCACTCGTTGACTTGATGCACCCACTCGGCGTGAGTCTTCGGCTTCTTGTTGCTTTCGTCGCCGAAGGCTTCGCCGCTCTTGCCCATGACCGGCACACCATCCGGTCCCTTGGACCAGGCCTGCGTTTTGTCGAGATACGCCGGCTTCCCCGGCCGTGGTCCGAAGATGTCCGCAGGCGACGGAACCTTCCCATCCTTGTACATGCCGAGATGCCGCTTAGCCGGAATCGACGGGCCATGCACGGCTCCGTAGCAGAGCCACAGATACCACGGCTTGTCCGCCTCGCGATGCTCGCCGCGAATGTACTCGCAGGCCCACTTCGTGTAGTTGTCGGTCGAGTAGCCTTCGACGATCTTCGGCTCTCCCCCATTGAACGAGAGCATCTGCTTGTCGTAGTACTGCCCCGCGTTGTCGGGATGCCTCGGCCGGTTCCAGACGATTTGATAATCCCAATCGCGGCCAAAGCCCGGATCGGTCCCGGTGTGCCACTTGCCAATCTGAGCCGTGTGATAGCCCTGTTTGCGGAACACGCTCGGCCAGAACGGAGTTTGCTTGGGATCGTAGGTGCTGCCGGGATAGTCGCCGACCATGCGCATCGACTCGATGCCGTGTGGATGCCGGCCGGTCAGCAGGGTCGCTCGCGAGGGCATGCACCACGATCCGAGATACGCCCCCTGAAATCGAATCCCTGATTTCGCCAGCGCGTCGATGTTCGGCGTGCGTGCCCACGGATACGACTCCGGGTAGCAGCGCACCGTTTTCGTTGATTGATCGTCGGCGTAGATCAGCAGGATGTTTGGTCGCCGAGGCTCCGTATCTGCGGCCCTGAGGCATTCCGCGATGAGAGACCCCGAACATGCAACAACGAGCAGCACCAGACGAGCGACGTTCATGGGACACCTTTCGCAAACGCGGACAAGATAACCCGAAGCGTCAGCGAGGGAGTGACGCATACTTTTGACTCATTTCCTGAAATGCTCTCGCTCGATCACTCCCTCGCTGACGCTTCGGGTTACATCGCAGCACGCTGCTCACCTCAATGAGTACTCCATGAATAACCTCGGCTAGCGTCTGGTTCGGTCGACTCCGCAATAACCGGACGCTAGTGCGTTCCGGCTCATGTCACTGGCTCAACTCAATCGTCTTGCCGTCTTGGCGCGCCGACGTCAGGCAGGCATCCATGACCTGCTGAGTCTTCAACGCGATGTCCGCCCAGAAATCATCCGGCTGGCCTCGCAGAACCAACTCGGAAAAGTTGCGGAACAAATTTGTCTCCTGAGCCGACGGGGCGTTGTTGCTGTATTCGTAAACGGCATGTCGGCGAGTGTGCTCCTCCATGCTGTAGTCACAGCCATCAACGTGAAACGCGGACTTGTGAGTCGTGAAGGCCGACTCGCAGCCGACGACCGGCAGGACGAAATCACTCACCTGAGCAAACCCCTTGCTCCCAGCGATGATTCCCCACTGTTGGTTCTCGGTGAGAAACGAGTTGTAGAACGTCGCCGAGACGCCTCCCTCGAAGAACAGCTCGGCGGAGAATTCCATCGGCACGTCCAACTGACTGTCGGGGCGATGCGATTGCGAGAGCATCCGCGCACTGACTCGGCGGGGCATCTGATAGTTCAAGGCCCACAGCGTGAAGCGGATCGTGTACCAGCCGAGATCGCCCAAGCAGCCCAGCGGTTCGAGTTCTCCGCTGGCTCGGATGTTGGCCTGATGAAAGGCCTCCGGCCCGCAGAAGCTGAAGGCGGACGAGATGCGGCGGATGCGACCGACGCTCTCGCCGTCATCGAGCACCTCGCGCAGTTTGGCGAGCCGCACACTGTGCATGAACATCACGCCGTCCATGAATTGCACGTTGTTCTTCTTGCAGGCGGCGATCATCTCCACCACGTCCGCCGCGTTGCAGCCGACCGGCTTCTCGACCATCACATGCTTGCCCGCTTCGGCCGCTCGGATCACCCACTCCTTGCGGATGCCGGTCGGCAGCGGGATGTAGATGGCATCGACGTCGGTCGCCGTCAGCAGTCCTTCGTAAGTGCCGATCGCTCGCGGAGCCGGCGAGTACGTCACACAGGCTTGGCATTCGTCGATGAATTGCTGAGCACGCTCGGTCGAGCGGCTGGCCACGGCGGTCAGCGTCGCGTTGCCGGAGTTCTTGATCGAATCCCAATTCTTCCGGGCGATGCCCGCCGTTCCGAGAATGCCCCAGCGACACGTTGGCGACTGACTCATGAGTGAATGGCTCCCATTTTCGTGATGTGGAAAAGCGATGTGCGGCGGAGCGTAAACAGTGAGGAAGTCCAATAACACTGAAGGGGTTTTCGGAGGCATTGCAGAGATGTTCGAAGAGCCGCGAAGTTCGCATCAGCGAACTATTTTCCGCCCCTCATTTGTTGCCAGCATCCTGCGGTGATGCACCCGTCTGGCGAAAAATGTGGTGACCAACGAATTATGGGAGGCAACTTTTTCGACAACCCTGGTGAAGAATTCTCCCCGCCAACACCGCCTTGGCAGCCGAGTCGCGGATATACTCGCGAGGCGATCCTTCCCGTTCCGTTACCGAATTGATCGAGGACATCATGCAAACGAAGAATTCTTCCGTGATCCGTTCTGGCGTTGATCGCCGAGCTTTTTTAACCGCGGTCGCCGTTCTCGGCGGGGCCAGCGTTTTCCAAAATCACCCCGCGTTCGCGGCGGAGAAGGTTGGCCCGGATCCCAAAGAGTTGAAGGCTCTGCGCGAGAAAGGAGTCAACTTTCTCAAGACCACTCAAGGGGACGATGGGAGTTGGACGTCGAAGACTCAGCCGGGGATCGGCGCGATGGCCTGCTTCGGACTCGTCAGCGCGGGGGTGACGGTTGACGACCCGACGTTGCAAAGGGGACTGAAGCATCTGCTGAGCTTTCAGCAAAAGGACGGCGGCATCTATCACCCCGAAACGGCCCACAAGAACTACGAGACCAGCCTGACCATGCTGGCTTTGGTCGGAGCGAACACGGACGGCCGCTACACCGCGACGATCAAGAATGCCGAGAATTTCCTGCGCGGGTTGCAGTGGGACGAGACCGAAGGCTTGGACAAATCGCATCCGTCGTTCGGCGGCGCGGGATACGGCAAATCGCAGCGGCCGGACTTGTCCAACACCACGTTTCTGCTCGATGCCTTGAAAGCCGCCGGCGTGAAGCCCAATGACCCGGCCATGCAGAACGCGCTGGTTTTCGTGTCGCGCTGCCAGAACCTCGAAAGCGAATTCAACACCACCGAGTTCGCCGCGAAAGTGAACGACGGCGGCTTCTACTACACACCCGCGGCGGGCGGCACGTCTCAGGCCGGCAAGAATGCCGACGGCGGACTGCGCTCGTATGCCAGCATGACCTACGCCGGCTTGAAGTCGATGCTTTATGCCGGCCTCTCCAAAGACGACAAGCGAGTCAAAGCCGCGCTCGAATGGCTCCGCAAGTTTTATTCGGTCGATCAAAACCCCGGCTTGGATCAGCAAGGCTTGTACTACTACTTCCACACGTTCGCCCGGACGTTGGCCACGCTCGATGTCGATCTCTTCGAAGACGCGAAGGGGGACAAGCACGATTGGCGACGCGAGCTGACGACCGCCCTCGCCAAACGCCAGAAAGAAAACGGCAGTTGGGTCAACGCGGCCGATCGCTGGATGGAAGGAGATCCGAACCTCACCACCGCTTACTCGTTGATGGCGCTGAAGTACTGCGATCCGAAGTAATCCTTCACAACGCGGAGCGTGTGAAATCGGTAGCCGCGCCCGTCGGCGAGCGGTTGGTTCAAGCACCTACGACCGCTCCCTGACGGTCGCGGCTCTCGATCTTCACGGCCTTGGATCGTTGCTGGAATTCTCGCAGTTCGGGCATTACTTTCCCGCCCCATTGGCTGCGGAGCACCGCGGCAAAACTGTCCCAACGTGACCAAGAGTCACGAGTCATTTTTCAGCAAAGCGTGGCGAGATGTCGAACAAAAAGTCGCAAGCGATTTCGGGCGTGTCGGCGGGCAGCGAGAACCAAATGATGACCAAATGGCCGTCGATCGCCGCGTTCGGAGCGGGACGATTGATTGGCCAATTCATGTCGAGCATTCCCACGCGACTCGTCCTTTGGTTGCCGTTGGCTCTTGTGGGAGCCGTGCTGTACTTCATTCAGAAGCTGACCGGCGAAAGATTCACGATCACAAATAAGTCGGTCCAGCGTTGGACGGGACTCGGCGGCCGAATGATTCAGCGAATCGAGCTGTCCGACATCGTGACGATGGAAGTCAAACAACAATCGGGACAGGAATTCTTTTGTGCCTCGGACTTGTTGCTGATGAACGCCAAAGGGGACGTCGCCATGCGGCTCGATGGATTGCCCCACGCCGAGATCTTTCTTGAGACCATCACCAAAGCACGTCAAGCATCCATGCAAGTGCAGGAATCGCTCAAGACGATCGGAGCGCGGCATTAAGTCGAGCGCCACTCCGAGGCCGTCCCCTTCATGCGTTCTGGCCGTTCGACTCTGAAACCCACGCTCGTTGAGGTTGACTGTCTATGAAAGACAAAGACATGAACATCAACTTGAACTTCGGTGGAGTCGTCGGCGCATTTTTTTGCGCGGGCTTGGCGATTGTTCTCACCCGTGATTCGACTGCGTTTCTGCCTGCATTGTTATCGGGGGCATTTGGCGGTAACGCTCTTTGGAGTTCTCTTTTCAAAAAGCCATGACCGGACTCTGCAATCTCCCGTTCACTCAGTTTTGAGCGTTCGGTCATTTTTCGATTCTCGGAACCCGTGTGGCTAACTACAGCGTTCGACCTGCTGCCGCGCTGTCGAGTTGATCGGGGTCAATGGGTTGGAGCAATCGCTTCCGGCCACGGCGGCCCGTTGGCGGGGACGGGTCGTCCGCCGGTGTCAGCTCCAAATCCAGCGGCCCATCCAGTGGCAACCCATTGAGCGCCGGGGCGACCGGATCGGTCATCCGCAGGCGTTCTGACCAAACTCGCGAATCCCCCGCGAACGCGCGTTCCAGCGCATCGCGAGCCTCTGCTCGCTCAGCCGCCGGAAGCATCTTCCACACGCGACGAGCCGCGTCCGTCAACGCCTCACTGGAGTGGTTGTGTTGCAAGCCCTCAATGACGAGTCGCCAAGCGGCCAAGACATCTCCGTCCCGCGCCCGTTCGTCGGCGAGGTTCAACCAGACATTTGCCAACGCCGGATTGAGTCGCACCGCTTCACGGTAGTGAGGCACACCGGCCGCCAAGTCTTCCGCGCGGCGGCCGAGCAAGGCGTGATAGTTCGCGTTCCAGACCGGATGTAACAAGCCGTAGATCGCCAGCGGCAACAACGCATGGGCCGCAATCCAAGCTCGCCGACCGTTGCGATGATGCGACGCGCGGGCATTCAGCCAGCCGTACGCGACTCCCGTGAAGTGCGCCACGTTGGCGATTCGCAGCACATCAAACGCGGTCAGCACCAGCATCGCGAAGAGAAAAATCCAAAAGTTGCGGATCGCTTGCTCGGACAGTCGTCGCGCGACATTGGCATCAAACTGCCGCTCGATCAAGCACCAGCCGAACATCGCGCAGGCGACGCCCGACAGTCCCAACGGAGTGGTCCCCAAAAAGTACTCCGGCAACAGCGGCACGAGCGACGCGAAGAACCAGAACCCCAGATAGGCCGCTCGGCGCATTCGCCGTTCCAGCAGCGGACCCAGTACCCACAGCGTGCTGACATTGAAAAACAGGTGCAGCACATTGGCGTGATGAAAGGCACTGGCCGGAATCCGCAGCCAGCGCCACCACGGGCCATCCCACAAGGCGAATGGCCCCGAGATGTCCTCTTCGTTGCCAAAGTGCAGTGTCACAACCATCCCGAAGACATGACTGACCCCTTTGGGATCAACAATCCTCGGCCGAGCCAATTCGACCGCGATGAACAACATCACCGACGCCGCCAAAAGCGTGAACGTCACAGGTGCAAACCCAAAATCACGGCGCAGCGCGGCAAACATGAAGACTCCCTTCTCCCAAACGTGGGCCGCGAGTTGTAGCCGAGCGAGGTCGAATAATCTCGTTCCCATGCTCTGCTCGGCACCGGACGGAGCAGGTTGGTTTCCTCAAGTACTTGTGCCGGCGTGTCTGGTGTGTGTTTGAATTTACTCGACGGCAGCGATAGCCTGCTTTGTCTCCGCCACAATGTTCACACACTCTCGCACGCGACAGGCAAACCACGATGAGCCACCTTCCCTTGCTCTATGTCATCAGTCCCATTGGTGCCGAGGGATCCCCTGTTCGAGAAAAGGCCAACCGGATTCTGAAGTTGGTGCGGCAAGCAGCTCAATTTGCGTTTAAGGTCGAGCGTGCTGATGAATGCAAGGAAGGGGCTCGGATTGCCGACGCCATGTTGAAGAAAATCGCCACGGCCCCGATGGCGGTCGCCTATTTGGGCGAGCCTCCTTGGAACCCGAACGTGATGTTCGAGGTCGGGTATCGCCTCGCCTTGAAGAAACCGCTATTGATCGTGTCGATTGACGACGAGTCTCACACTTTGCCTTTCGATTTACGCGACTTCCGACAAACGAAATTGCATCCGAGTGTTTTGGAAAAAGGATTCTCAATCGAAGACTTTGAGGTGGTGTCAGAGAAAGTTGGGAAAGACATCCTGAGTTCGCTGGGCCAGTCGGGCTGGAATTCGTCCTATGCGGTGGCCGAGGTCATGATTGATCAGACCGCCGGACTGTCGAATGAGGAATTGCTGAAAAACAGCGTTTTTCTTTGGTCATCGCCTGCGGCCGATCGATTGTTTCAGGTCACGGGCACGCTAGCCGGAATGCAAATCACCGAGGCACTAAAACATTTGGAAAAATACATCGAGCCCGATCAGTGGAAAGAAGTGGTAAAAGAGCAAGACACACTGATCGGGAGACTGACCCAAGGAAAGTCTGATATTAAGTCGACGGTCCCGTTGGTTTTTCGAGACGACGATGTCGCCAGGGACGATCTGATGCTGCCAGCCGATTATCGCGGTTGCGTGTATGCCGGCATGATCGCACAGCACATCAAGATCGAGAACGCTTTGTTGTTGAGGATGTTGTACTACAAGTTGCACGGCCCACTCCAAATGCGGAAATTGTCGAAGGGCAAGGGAGCGTATTACGAGTGCGACCTCGACTCCGCAGCCATTTGCAATTCTCACACATGTCCCCATCTGGATGAGTTGTACGCCGATTTGATTTCGGCCAATTCAATCAAAAGCGTAGCGCGGTAATGTGGCACAAATCGATGAATGCAAAACTCTTCCCCCCTGTGATCGCCGATGAAACCGTGTCGCGGGTTGACCTCGGCCAGGTCGGTGTCCCGGACGAGTGGGGCAGTCGGAGGCTCTATCTGGGAGCGAACGGGGCCAGCAATTGGCTGAATGTCGTCAACGATCCGCAATACCCTTTGCGCGGGGCGGCACTGCAACAACTTCTGGCATTGCGTGAGGCGGCGATTGCAGGTTTCACGCCTCGCACGTTGGTCTCGCTGGGGCCGGGTGACGGGACTCAGGATGCGGTGCTGGCTCGTTCGCTGAATTCGGACGAGGACGCGCTGAACTACATCCCTGTCGATATTTCGCGTCACCTCCTGACGTTGGCCGTTCGACAGGTCGCCCCGTACGCCAAAATCCCCGCCGTGCTACATGGCGACTTTGAAAATGCCGAGGTCTTGCTCGCGAGGGTGCTTCGCGAATTCTCCAAACCACCGGTGCTGATCACGATGTTGGGCGGAACCATCGGAAACCTCGATCAGGGAGTCACGCGATTTCTGTCGATGATTCGTCGGCTGCTCGGTGATCGGGACGCGTTTCTGGTGGACGTGCCACTGGCGGGTTCGGCATGGACTCCCGAACGGGAACCGCGGCTCAATGTTGCCAACTATTCATCGGCCTTCCGAAGCTTCTTTCTGCGATCCCCGACCGTTGAGCAGCCTCTTGAACAAGCTGGTTCGGACGGCGTGCCTTTCGAGGAGCAGTTCGAGTTGTCGCTCGGCACGGACGACGAACTCGGAGCCCGAACGATTCGAGCGACGAATCGGCGAACCGGCGGTGTCGTTCTCAATCGCAGATATGACTGGGACTTGTTCTCGAAGTGGGCGAATCAAAACGGTTTCGTCACACGGTTTGCCGAATCGACGCTGCGGTCGCGCGAGGATGCTTTCGGCATGGGTGTCGCACTGCTCGCGCCGCAGTGAATGGCCACTGCTCTGGACAGTCCGTTGTTGCCACTTGAGCGTCATCAAACCCAGCAGGTTGCCTCCGCAGCAGGTCGAACGAATGGAACGCCGCTTCACCGAATCTTCCAGTGATAATGATTCCGTGAGCGGTCTCTTCTGGCACTCTCGTTCGCCGGTCGTCTTGGTCGATGCCGAGGGTTTGGTGGAGCGTGTGAATCATTCGTTTCGCCTGCTGATGTCACCGTCTTTCGGTCGCTGTCAGGGACGATCCTTCCATGAAACCTGTGCATGTCTCTCACAGACTCTGGATGCGAACCTACTCGCTCTCGGCCAGGCATGTGTCTCGTCACGCGGTGGTCACGACCGCATTCTGAATCTTACGCAGCCGGTCTTCACAGCACCGCTCCGTTTGGATTCTCCAGAGTTCGGACGCGTGGAACTGCAGGCTCGGATGATCCCGCAGATCCACAGGTCCTGCGGAGTCATCACTGGCCTGATTGTGGAATTTGCCATCCTCAAACTCGCCGACGAGGCGGCGTTTGACCGACGACTCAACGACCTCCTGACGCATGAAATCCTTTGGGAGGTTTACGCGGCCAGCTACGACCGAGTCCTGAATGAACTCCCGTTTTATCGCCAGATGGTCGAACGCCACATTGAAGCCATGAGCCAGTCGCACATCGCACGAGTTCTCGACATCGGTGCCGGCACGGGCAATGTCGCCGTCGAGCTATTGCGACGCGGGAAACAAGTCACCGCGATTGAGCCGACTTGGGCGATGCTGTCGCGGCTGCTTGAGAAGACGTCCACCATCGCCCCGGACCAACTCCGAACGATCGGCGAGAGTGCCGAGGATCTCTCAGAAATCCCCGATGGTCACTTCGACGGAGTCACGATTTCGTTGGCGTTCTTCGACATGAGTCAGCCGTGGGTGGCCTTCTCGGAAACCATCCGCGTGCTGAAGCCAGGGGGGCTGCTGGTTGTCACCGAACCGAAGCAGGCGTTTCAAGTGCGTGATCTTCAGGACGAAGCCGAACGGGTCTTGAAGTCCAAGGGGCTGTTCTCGGAGCTTCACGAGGACTGGTGCCGGCTACAACAAGTGGCTGCGGCGATGGCCAGAATCGTCCGCGGCGGGTGGGAGAATCCTCAAGGCGTACGAAGCGATCCCTGGTGCATCGAGGCCGCCATCGAGGCGTTGCAGTCCGCTGACTTCCAAGAGATCCATGTTCGAGACTCACACTTGGGGAACTGCGCCACGGTGTCGGCTCGGAGAAGTGAACCTGGGAATCGGCAAACTGCACGTTAAGCCGCGCGATCACTTCACTCCTGCTTTCTGTTCGCGCAGGATCGTCAAGTCGATCGCTTGGCCGGAATCGAGCACGACTTTCGCCGCGACTTTGCGGAGCACCTCTTCCAGCGTGTCGAGGTATTTTCGCCGGAGCGTCAATTGCCGAGACTCGGCATACGAGCGGCGGCCGGATTGCTCGTCTGATTGCAATTGAGCGATGAGTTTGCTGAAGCTTTCGGACTCGGCCTTTGCGGATTCGACCGATTGGCGACGGAAGACTTCGGCCGTGTCGGTCGCTCGGCGAGCGGTCGCGCGAGCTTCGGCCTCGCGTTGTTCCGAGTACGCGCGGGCTTGGTTGATCGACGTCTCTTTGTCGGCGCGAGCGTTCATCACGTCGATGAACTCTGCCTTCACGCGCAGCGGCGGCGTGACGTTGCCGATCGTCACGTCATCGACTGTCAGGCCGAGACGTTGCTCGCTGGCCAAGCGTTGCAGGCGTGAGGTCATCAGCTCGCGCAGTTCGTTACGGCCGAGCGTGTGGGCGAAATCGACGCCGCTGTGCAGCATCGCGTCGGCCAGCACCGATTGAGCGAGCGTCTGCAACCGCCGCTCTGGCGAGACCGCCGCGAACAGGAAGTCCCCGATGGCTACATCCGAAACGCGATAACTGACGCTGATCTGCACGTTGAGAATGTTTTTATCGCCGCTCAAGAACTGAGCCTGTCGCGCGGGGTCCACATTTCTCAGGAAGCTGGATTGAGCCGGTGCGTCTTGTTCGAGATTGCCGATGCTCAGCGTGCGAACTTCGTTGAGCTTCACGCGATCCACGGTCGCGAATGGCCACGGACAGTCGTAATGCCAACCACTGGGCCACAGACGCACCTCGCCGTTGGCATTCTTGACGGCGGCCCCGAAGCGCCGCACGACGGCGGTCTCGTTGCCGCGGACGACGAAGAAGCCGCTCAGCAGGTAGGCGGCGAGTACGATGGCAAATGGCAAATGGCAAATAGCAAATGGCCAAATCAGACGCCCCGCTCGGCGGTGAGAACCAACCGTCAGCCGTCGCCGATCTTCAAGTTGCCGTTTGCCATTTGCCATCTTCAATTTGCCATCCCCTTCTGCCCGACAGGCTCGCCGACCGGCTTCGACTTTGCCGGCCCCGCCCCCGCGTCCGGCACCCCTTCCGTCAGCATCTTCAACATGCTCGACGAGGCCGAGAGCACCAGCGTCGTCTTGTCATTGAGGATCGTGCGATAGGCATCGAGCGTTCGCATGGTGCGATAGAACTCGGGATCGGCCGCGTGAGCTTGATTGAGAATCGCGGTCGCTTCGGCCTCGGCCTCGCCGCGAATGCGTTCGGCGTCGGCATCGGCTTTCGCGATTAACTCGGCGCTTTGCCGATCGGCGTGACTGCGGATGACGGTGCTCTCGGCGAGTCCCGCGCTGCGATAGCGGTCGGCGATCTTTTGGCGTTCGCTCTTCATTCGCTCGAAGACTGCTTGCTGGTTGCCCAGAGGGAAATTGATCCGCTTGACTCGCGCGTCGACGATCTCAATCCCCAGCCGTTCGAGCAGCGGGTCGCCATCCGCGCGGCCCTGTTGCAGTTGCTCGCGAATCTCACGCGAAAGCTTTTCCAGAACTCCGGTGGACTCGCCCGATGGCCCGGCTTCGGGATCATCGACGCGGAGCAGATTGCTGAGTTCAAGCTGACCGACTCGCGTGGCCACAATCGAGCGCAACTGACCTTCGAGCCGCGCGGCCGCCGTCTCGTGACTTCCCAGCGTGTGGAAGAACGTGACGACCGATTGTTTCTCGCCGCTCTGGCCGATTCGCCAACAGACGAACGTCTCGACGGTGATGTTCTTCTTGTCGCGCGTGAAGATTTCTCGGCCCGGCGGATCAAACAGTTGCACGCGAGCATCGAATCGCCGAGCCACACCGATCGGCCACGGCCATTTGACGTGCAAGCCGCGATCCTCCGGCCGATCGTACACGGCGGCGATCTGCCCCAAGCGTTCGATGATGACCAGCTCCGTCTCATCGACCAGCACGACGGAGCTGACGGCGGCGAGTGCGAACACGGCAACCAGCGCGAACACGAAGATCGGACGTCGCCAAGCGAGCGGTGGTGCGGGGGCATTAGTCATGGGGTATTGGTCCTTCAGCAGATTCGAGGGCGCTGGCACGAACGAATTCCAGATGCCCTATTTCTTGTGCTGGTCGCTTGCGTTTACTCCGAAGGAGTTGCGTCTCATAGCCCAGGGTTGCCGCGCTTCGCGGCTACCCTGGGTTGCGGATGCGTGACCGGTCTGTGCCCCAACGGGGCTCCGTCACCCGTCGTTCGCGGCTGACGCAACCCTTTCAGGGTAGGTTTCGTCGTTGGCAACGTGTACCCAGGGTAGCCGCGAAGCGCGGCAACCCTGGGCTAAGTGACGCAACTCCTTCGGAGTAAAAACAAGTGAAGTGCTCTCCACAAAGAACCGGAAAGCTGACGCCGCCCTGCTTACCTGTGAGTCACTTCGTTCACACATCATTTCTCCGTCTCCGGCATCTCGATCCGCTGCAACGGTGTCTCCGGCGAGGGCAACCGGATCGGTGTCTGTCCCGGTTCGGTCAGCCACAGGTGCGACTTCCCGCGCAGAGCCGGGTCCAAGATCATCAGCGGCCGAGCGGCCAGAACTTTTTCCATCGTCGTCCAATACAGGTGCAGGCTCGTGAGTGTCGGCTGATCAGTGAACACTTTCACGACGCTGTTGAATCTCGCGGCCGAGCCGATCGCAGCCTCGACTTGCCGAGTCTTCTCGCGTCGAGCGGTCAACAACTTCGCGGCGGCCTCGCCGGAGAGAATCCGGTCGTCGGTGTCGAAGCCCGCGGTCAGCTTTTGCCACAAGGCATCATCTAATTGCCAGCCGGTGACGCCGCCGGTGGTCGAGGCGTCGGGCAAGCGTTTGGACGAGCCAGCACTGTCGGTCAACACGCGAATCGCCTGCTCGCCAGCGGCACTGAGCACCTTGCGAGCGTAATACCCTTCGGCCTCGTTGATGAATTGCTCGCGCTGTTCGAGCGCGTCGGCGACTTGACGATACGCGGGGACGACCTGCTGCGGCGGATGAATGTCGAGCAGACACAGTTCCAAGACTTCGACGCCAATGTCATACGAGGCGATCAACTCGCGGATGCGCCGCAGGCTGGCCGCTTCGATCTCGCGTCGCCGATTCGTCAGGACCGAGTCCAGCGATTCCGTCGCCGCGACTTCACGCAAGACACTCTCGGTGACGGCTCGCAGAGTCTCTTCCGGCCGAGCAGCCGCGAACGCAAATCGTCTTAGTTCGCCGATGCGGAATTGAACCTCGGCAGTCATTTCGATCGAGACTTCCTCACCGGTCAGCGTGAAGGATTCGGGAGCGACTGGCTCGAAGCCATCATCGGCGTGCTCGCTCATCCATTCGACCGGCGCGCGGAACAGGCCATCGGACGTGAGCGGCGTCGGAGCGGCACGAAATCCAATTTGAATCGATCGCACCTCGGCGACTCGCTCACGACGAATGGATTCCAGTCCAACCGGCCATCGCCAATGCGAGCCGGCTGTCAGAGTCGTCTCGAATCGGCCGAGCCGAGTCACCACCGCTTGCTCGTCTTCGCTGAGCAGCACAAGCCCCGAACAGCACCACCAGACGCCGAACACCGCCGCCGTCGTGCGCAGGAGCGTCGGCCAATGATCGAGGAATCCAAACACGAGCCGCGTCGGCGAGAACTTTTCGACCAGACATTCGGCGATGCGAGTCAACACATTCGACAGCCGACCGAGCCGCGTCTCGTGCCAGCGTTCAAACCACAGCAAGCGCATCGCATTGAGCATCACTGCCAGCGACGAGACTTCATGAAAGACCGCCGCCACCGCCGGATTGATCCAACCCAAACTCCCCAGCAACATCCCCACCGCGTTCATGCCAAAGGCGAAGACGAAGATGCTCTGCCGAATCACGAGGACCAATTGCCGAGACAGTCGCAAGAGTCCCGGCAACGGACGCAGCGGATCGCCCATCAAGACGAGATCACCCGCCTCGGCCGCGAGATCGCTGCCGACTCCGCCGAGCGCCAGTCCAACCGTCGCCGTCGCCAACGCGGGCGCGTCATTCACGCCGTCGCCGACCATCGCGACTTTGTGCCCCGCCGCGAGCAACTCGGCGATCCGTTTCGCTTTGTCGGCCGGCAGCAGTTCCGCTCGCACATCGTCGATGCCGAGTTGCTCGGCAATACGCCGCGCCGGTTCGGCTCGGTCGCCGGTGAGCATCGCGAACTGACTCACACCCGCCTCGCGCAATTCGCGCAGGACCGATTCGGTTTCCATTCGTACCGAGTCACGCAGTCCAATCGCACCGAGCAACGCTTGATCGAGCGCCACCAGCAGCACCGATTGGCCTTGCTGTTCCAACTCAGCAAGCCGCTGCTCGAACTCAACAGGAACATTAACCCCTTGTGAGTCCATCAGCCGACGGTTGCCGACAACAACCGTGCGATGCAATCCGGGGTCTGATACTCCGGGGTCTGGCACTTCGGAATTCGGAATTGGCCGCTCGGCCAATTCC